>JANYIT010000297.1 GCA_025358725.1 Chamaesiphon sp. GL140_3_metabinner_129_sub | reverse complement strand
CACTTGACTTTCTCTCTTCCTGGGGAGATTTTCTAGTGTCTTTCTTTTTGGCTACTCAAGCTCTTGTTTTTCTGTCTCTACTTTGTGTGCGATCCGACAATACGGGTGTCATCACCCGCCAACCTCATTGTCGTCTAACAGCGGACTTTGCATCATGAGCAGAGACTTCAGTCTCTAGGCTCTTCTTATCCCGAACTCACGTTAATTAGGTTTGATCACTTGATCCGAATTGAGATCGATCAGATTGTCAAATAGCAAAAGCCGTAATAGGCACAATTCATGAATTGTGCCTATTACGGCTTCTATTGTGTTAGCTAATTAATCTTGAACCAAGTGAATATGCTTATAACCTAGTTTGATACTAAAAGTATCGCCCTCTTTTAAGCCCATTTCTTTAGTATAAGCAGCACCAATCAACAATTGACCGTTCTTGTGAACCGTCGCCTTATAAGTCGCGGTTTTACCACGATTATCTCTACTTGTTTCATCAAGTTTGACTCCTTTAGCTGTGAGTACAGCATCATAAAATCCAGATAAATCGGTGCGGGTAACACCTGCTTTGGTAGTTTTCACATAGCCACACTGTGTAGCAGTTTCACGTTTGGCAAGATGTGAAAGTTCTTTAACTTTTTGAAGCAGTGCTTTCCCAGTCAGTGGTGCTGTAGGGGCGGTTAATTCTGCTACGGAATCGACTTTAGGCATGGTTTAATTAGTGGATATGGCGGATATTTGTGGCTTGATGTACAGTTTCCTTCATGTATTAGCCATGATGAAGCTGACCTTATATTAGTACATTATGCACTTAATTATAATCATAGTTCCAATTAACTTTAAAGTTAATTAGAATTTAACAAAAATCGATCTTAATTTGTCCTAACTGGAGTATCCCGATTATCAAAATCAAAGCCCCAATCTTCATCGTCTAGATTGCTTGAAGGTGTGGCATGATTTGGCAATGGTGATTTGACTGAAGACGATGACGAATCAAAGTCTTCATCTATTTCAGTGTATTCAAAATCTGCTGACTCTAGATCATCATCAAATTCAGTTTCTATCGGCTCTTTATACGGCGGCTGAATTAATCTAAAATCTGCATCGTATACTTCTTTCCGAGTTTGGTTGAGTTCACTCTTAATTGTTTGTGTGCGTCGATCTGGATAAATTTGCGCGTTTTCAATCTCGGAGCTATGATTGGGAGGTTGGAAGTTCTGCTGGCGTGGTGGGATTGAATCCTCCCAATCTAATTGACGATTCGATTCTGGTTCTACTGCCCAATCATCTTTGTCATCAACAATGATTGGTGTAGTTGAAGATTTACTAGTAAATTGATTAGCTGATTGAGATTGATAACTACTGAATCGGCTAGTTTTAGCTTGTGAATTAGCTGGTTTGTCACGCACTGAGCGATCTGATTCAGTTACTGGGGAAGTGTAGGTGAAAATATCTTGATCCTGTTGCTGCAATCGTGATTGTAATTGACGGATCTGTCTTGTGAACGAACGACGATCGAGAAATATCAAAAATTGAATCAAACTACTAGATAATAACCCCAATCCGATCGCGATCGCCAACCACACCCCGATCGGTAATGCCACTGTTGGTTGATTGAGGATTACTACTGTCATCATTGGCAATAGATTAGATCCCACCACAATTCCTAATAGAATCGGTATTAGTAGGGCAACGATGATTTTCATAAATTTGGTAATAAGCGAGCGGTGGGAATCGAACCCACATCAATAGCTTGGAAGGCTATAGTTTTACCACTAAACTACGCTCGCATTTCGGGTGGACTGAATTCACCGCTTAAACATACTAACATATCTTTAGGGAATGGCAAACATCTTTTGATCAAAAATCTGTAATCTAATCTCTATCCCAACTAGTAATTGAGATCGATCGCTTGAAGATCGTTGCCATCAGCATATCAATTTTTAAAGATTACGATTACTTTTAGGTTGGCAATAAACAAGACATCTACCAAAAAGCCGAGGTGTAATCCTCGGCTGAAGTCTTAAACGGGAAACTTGAATCGTGCAATCTGGAAATTAGACAGCTTCGATATTTTTTTCACCAGTCCGAATCCGCACAACTTGCTCAACAGGACTAACGAAAATTTTACCGTCACCAATTTCACCAGTCCGCGCCGCAGAGATGATTTTATCTACCACCATGTCAACTTGAGCATCTTCAACGACGACTTCGACTTTGAGTTTCTGAAGAAATTCAACAGTATACTCCGAGCCGCGATAGCGTTCGGTTTGTCCTTTTTGTCTGCCAAATCCTCTGACTTCAGATACCGTCATCCCCACGATACCTGCATTAACGAGAGCGATTTTTACTTCATCTAATTTGAAAGGGCGAATAATTGCTGCGATCTTTTTCACTTCTAGTTACTCCTGAATGTGTGTTTCTATACTATTTTTAGCTGCACCAACTTGATATTTTGTATCATTCTTAGACTAACCAAACATGTAACTTTGGCTACAAAATAAAAATATGACAGTCTCTCTCGGCATAGATTTTGGCACATCTGGGGCAAGATTGGTAGCGATCGATACCGATTGTAATGTGCTTTGGTGGGGAACTAGAGATTTGCGGGATAGAGAGTGGCGGGAAATGTTATTTTCACTGATTCAGACAGTACCAATTGCTGTTAAAACACGAGTAAAAAGAATTGCGATTGATGGCACTTCTTCAACAGTGCTATTGTGTGACTCTAATGGTCAATTGGTAGGACAACCAATTTTGTACTCCGATGACCGAGGTCGAGCAGTGTTGGATCAGCTAAGATCGCTTGCTCCAGCCGGACATCCGGTGATTAGTGCTACTTCTAGTTTAGCGAAATTATTCTGGTTGATGGCTAAACCGGACTTAGCGATGCAAGCGCAGTATTTGCTGCACCAAGCAGATTGGTTGGCTTATCATCTGCATGGCAAATTGGGGATCAGTGACTATCACAATGCCCTGAAACTAGGCTATGATGTCGAATCGCTGTGTTATCCAGATTGGCTAGAACAACACCCTTATCGCCCGTTATTGCCCCAGGTGTTGGCACCAGGTACACCAATTGGCACCGTACTACCACAAGTTGCTCAGGAGCTGGGTTTGGCTGCTGATTGTGTGGTGTGTGCTGGCACTACTGATAGTATTGCGGCTTTAATTGCTAGTGGAGTAAAGATTCCTGGTGCAGCCGTAACATCATTGGGTTCGACATTGGTGATCAAACTGCTCAGTCACACACGGGTTGATGATGCCAACTACGGGATTTACAGCCACCGCTTGGGCGATTTATGGTTGGTAGGTGGGGCTTCAAATACTGGAGGTGCTGTACTTCGGCATTTTTTCAGCGATGCTGAATTAGTCAAATTGAGCCAAGAAATTAACCCCAATTCACCGAGCAATCTCGATTATTATCCTTTATTGATTCCAGGTGAAAGGTTCCCGATTAACGATCCTAATCTAGCACCTCGCATTACTCCCCGACCCGATCGAGCTGTCGATTTTTTAGCTGGTTTACTCGAAGGGATGGCGAAGATCGAAGCGCGTGGCTATCAACTATTATCACAACTAGGAGCCACACCACTAACAGCGGTCTATACTGCTGGTGGTGGTGCCAAGAATCCAGTCTGGACCAAGATTCGTCAACGATATTTACCAGTACCGATATCGATCTCCAAACATCAGGAAGCTGCTTATGGTGCAGCATTACTCGCACAATCAGGACATTAATTCTCTGTCAACCCCATCAGAATTTGGATAGAATTTTAGTAGAGATATTTAGCGAGATTACTTCCAAAATTCCCTGTTTATCGGCGGTGAGTCGGTAGATATACCAGGAACGAGTGTTATGAATACCAATCCTCAACTTATGACAGCGGTGGAACAGCTCGGTTATCGAGTGACTTGTGGGGACGTTGTTACCCATACTGGTATTCACTTAGAAGCAGCGCGTTCGGGATTGCTGGCTTTAGCAAATCAAACTGGGGGACATCTTCAAGTTACGGACACTGGAGAAGTAATTTATGTTTTAGCCCCAGACTTTCGGCAAATTTTGCTGCGCAAGTATGTAAAATTACAATTCAAAGCTTGGCTCGATCGAATCTGGGCGGTACTATTTTATCTGATTAAAATTTCGTTCGGAATCTTGTTGATTTCCTCAATTAGTGTCGTTTATCTAGCGATTTTGACGATTACGCTAGCAGCAATATTTGGGAGTGATGGCGGTGCTGATTGTGGTGACTGTGGCGACTGTGGGGGTAGTTGTGTGTTAGATATCTTTACTTGGGGTGGTAGTAGTTCTGGTAGTTCTACCACTATGAGTACAGCAACTACCACCAGTCTCGATCGATCTTCAGCACATTCACCAATCCGGGCTAGAACACAGCGGAAATCGCTCAATTTTTTGGAAGCTGTATTTTCGGTGTTGTTTGGTGATGGCAATCCCAATGTCGATCTCGAACAGCGACGCTGGAGTTATATTGGTAATCTGATCCATCGCCAACAGGGAGTAGCAATCGGCGAACAAATTGCACCATATTTAGATAATTTAGGGCAAGGATTCGATCGAGAGTATGAAAATTATATGTTGCCAGTATTAACTAAGTTTAATGGTATTCCAGAAGTTAGTCCAACAGGGCAATTAGTTTATCATTTTCCCGATCTCCAAGCTACTCTTAGAGATACCCCAGGGCAATTTACCCGAGTGCCCCAATGTTTGCGAGAACGTAAATGGAAATTTAGCAAAGCCACGCCTACTCAAACTCGTTGGTCGATCGTTCTATTTGCTGCTAACTTAGTTGGTATAGGCATCTTAGCCACAATGCTCAGTGGAATAGCTAGTAATTTAGTCGGTGGCGCAATGATCGGACTGGCACTTTATGGAGTAGGGCTAATTATAATTCCATCCTGTCGCTATTTTTGGGTGAAATATCAAGATCGACAAGTCCGTAAACGGAATCATTCTCGTCACCAGCAAGTGAATTTATTACAGCAAGATGAGTTAATTCAAGAAAAATTAGACTACGCCAAAAAGTTTGCTAAACAATATAAAATTACCGATCGAGATATTATCTATACCACTGAAGAAGATACTTTATCACAAGAGTTTAAACGGCTAGAATAGATTGGTTAAAAGTTAGAAATTGATGATGGGAAATTTAACCCCGCTCTAACAGCGGAGCATCACACAGATGATGGCGATCTAAACTTCTCCATCCAGCTATTCTTTATTTCCGAAAAATTCCGGCATTGCCACAACATCCGCACTCTGGCTGATCCCTTCTTGCTTAAATACTTTCTTCACTGTCAATAGCAAAATCTTTAAGTCTAACCATAAACTCCAATTATCGACATACCAAAGATCCAGTCTAAATTTTTCATCCCAGGAGAGGGTATTACGTCCATTAACCTGTGCCCAACCACTAATCCCTGGTTTAACGTCATGACGACGAGCTTGTTCGGGACTATACAGCTCCAGGTATTTTACCAGTAATGGGCGAGGCCCGATAAAACTCATATCACCGATCAATACATTCCAAAGCTGAGGAAGTTCATCCAAACTGGCTTTGCGGAAAAATTTCCCCAAGGGAATCAGCCGCTCCTCGTCAGAAAGCAAATTGCCTGCGGCATCGCAATCTCCAGTCATCGTACGAAACTTATAGACGGTAAATATCCGACTGTTTTTGCCAGGGCGGGTTTGGGTAAACACAATCGGGCTACCCATGCGAATCCGAACCAGAATTGCTACAACCAGTAGAATTGGGGAAAACATCAGCAGTAAAAATGCTGCCATTGTCCGATCTCCGATTATTTTAATGCCTCGACTAAAGTAAGTAAGCAAATTACCTGAACGTTTTTGTGATGTCATTGTAGATTTGTTGTCTATCTTCGTTATTACCAAAGCTATGGATGTGAGATACAGTCCTAACTAGTCTTTATATTTCCCATTAAACAGCTCCTCATTACTAAAGCAAGGAGATTCTTTTTTCCCCGACGCTAACGAGTGGGAGAAGCTACATCCTATAATTTATACAGTACTGTAGCTATGTACGGCAAACATTGTTCGTTGAGGCGACTTTAGTCGTTAAGTTAGCCGATCCCTATATTAGAAACCAAAATTCCATCGTGAATAAAATTATTTCATTACCCAGTAAAGCAATTACTAATTTATCCGCAACATCCGAGCGTAGTCAAATTGAGGCAGAGCGCATCCAAGAGGTATTGATTCTACTCACAAGTTTGATTGCCAGGGAAGAGGCAACAATTAAATTAATTATTGATTGTTTATATGACATTGGCTATGTTAATTTAATCAATAAAAAAGTACGATTTCGACCGCTAAATTCAATCACTAAATTTATTGCCAAAACATCCAAGCCATTAGCCAAAATATTTGCATGGCGATGGTTTATGAAAAATTGTCCACAACTAATTGCTAAATGGCTGTATGGTAAAGTCAAATTCTAGTGCAAATCGATATTAAAAGCTGACTTGATACATCTGAAATAATTGCCCTGGTTGTGTTATGGTAACTCGACCACCAACTTCTTTGACTAGTTCTGTAAATTGTGACAGTGGCGATAAAAATACCTCTGCACCTAAATACATTTCTAAAATTGCCCAGTTTTCAGCTATTTCAGCATCTGGATCGATCGCATCAAAAATAAAAACTCCATCTGGTTTTAAGACTCGTTTTACTTCTTGCAAAACTAGTTTCCAATATTCTGGTGGATAGTAACAACTAAATCCGGTAGCAATTACTCGATCGAATGTATCGTTTTCATATTGTAATTGATGGGCGGCACCAGCTTTTACACCTTTAAATAACTTAGAATTTAATTGCGATCCCCGTGAATTTAGTGCGTTACGTGCCACAACGCTAACTTCTTGACCATAAAAATATGTTTCCCACTCACGCCAATTGTAGATCAAAAAGCTGACACCACAGCCAATATCCAAGCAGCGGTGATTCTTTTTAAATCCGGCTAATTCCCAAAATGGAGATGTAATTTTTGCGGTGAGATTGTGACTAATCCACTCTCGAAAGATCGGCATTGCTTCTACTTCCGCAGGGAGAGCAAAAGCCTCTTGTTTGAATTCTTGATCGAATCTCTGTTTGACTCGATCGATTTCGCTCGACCAATCATGAGATTGTGATATTAAAGCACTATACATATTTTGGATTTTGGGAATTTCTCTTACTCCCCTCCTTGGAGGGGCTGGGGGTGGGTTCCGGTTACTTCTGTGTCTTTAGATATTCAAATACTGATTTGTCACCAAGATCGGGTGGAATTGGTTGAATCGCTTTTCGGATAGCAAATACTAAAAATAATCCTGCCCAAATTGCTAATAGAACAGCTTCAATGGTTTGAGGAAGTAGATTAATCTGATGCCCTAATAATAGGACTGGAACTAGTAGCACCAGAATTTTGGTTTCAAATCGATTGAAACAAAAAGCTTCTTTAAAAAAGATACCTGTTAATGCTGCAAAAGTGAATCCAACACCTAGAATAGTTAATGGTTGTTGATAAACGATCGATCCAATTGGCTGCTGATAATATACTGCCAAACCGATCGCACTCACACAACCGATCGCCCAAAATGCTTGTAATGCACGATGTAAAACTACCATATAAATATGAATCATCGCTAGGGCAATTCCTAGCCCAACTGAGAACGTGATATATAGAAATGTAATTAAATCTAATATATTCGAGTTCGCGCCTTCAGGCCGATCCAATTGTGATAATACTGCACCTGTTGCAATCCCAAAACTCACCGCCGCCACCATCAAAGCACTGCGATAAATCACCACACTCTGACGATCTTGATCGGTAATTGTAAATGTGCCAAACTGTCCTTGATAAACTTCCGATTCAATCATTTCCATCTGCTTGCACCTAATTACTATTCACTTTTAACTTTCAACTTTCAACTAATTTACTATTCCCTAAATTGCTGTTGATAGGCAAGATAAACAGCTTCGATAATTAGATGAGAATTGAGACTCGGCGGTCGATCTGCCAATTCGATTTTTGCTAATAATTGCTGTGCTAATCGATCGCTCACTTGAGTTTTTGCGGCGGGAGTCAGCGTCAAGTAGCGATAGAGATACTTCCGAATCATGGCAAATTCATCAGGCGTGATGGCAGCAATTTGGCCGATTTCGACAAATCTTGCAGCTAGCTCTGGAGCTGCTGGTGAAAGACTAATTTTTTGGTTTGAAACATTTTGCCCTTCTTGGATTGAGATAGTTCCTGCAACCCAATCACCGAGACGTTTTTCCTGTGCAGTAAACAAAATCAAAAATAAGCCTATAAACAAGATATCATCGATCGGTCTGAGCAGCGATCTCAAGATTGATTGTTGCACGCCAACGTTGCGGCCATCTTCCCTAATCACCCTAATTTTAACATATCTTTTACCCGGAGTTTGTCCACGCCATAGGGTTTCAAACAATACGAAATAGCCAATATATACTCCAAATAAAATTAGGATTTGGATCGCCGCAAACCAAGGACGAATGGTGTCAGATCGCAGCCATTCAAGCTGATTAACCAGAAAGCCCCAGGCTAGCAACAGGATCAAGAGTGTAGAACTCCAAATCAGATAGTCAACAATTAAAGCGTATGTGCGATTACCTATGCCAGCGAGGATAAATTCTAACTCAACACTTTCTGGTGTTTGAGATTTAACTCGGTTTAAAAATTTCATGTTTTTTAGGAAATGTCCCCTAAAGTATCAAGTCACCACCTTCCTGCCGATTCCGCAAATCGTAATAAATTATTGCTTTGAGCGTTTGCCAAAAAGGCATCACAAACAACTCACTAAGAATACTGAGTAAGATCCCTACTAAGACTAAGATCCCTCCAGTGAATTGGGTTGATCGATCGATCGAAATGATCGGATTGCTCATGACTTGACCGACAAAACTAGGCACACTAGCGAGAATATTGATCGGGAGGATGAGCATAAAAGCAATCGTGATAATTAATATTACCCTGCGCGTAGCAGTCATATTCAACTGTCTACTACGCCGGATACTAAAATTGGCTGATGTTGTTGATTCGATCGCTAGCGGTAATTCAGCAACAAACCAGTAGGCGTAGTAGCGCATTAAAACTAGAATCCAGAGCAGGAATATTCCTAGCGTCAAAATACCGATACAAATCGATGTGAAAGGATCGGGGGTAGTAACTTTTAGCCCATACATAATTGCGCCTACTACCGCAAACAACGCGATCGATAGTGCAATACTGCTAATAATAGCGACTAACGACAGATACAAGCCCACTAGGCAGGAAAGTCTCAGAAACCCCCATGTCTGCGGTAGCAGGTGTTGAGTAGCAACTGCAACGGTTTCGGGTGCATCAATTAGTTCTTGATAGGCTAGCCGACAAATCACGGCTCGATCTGTCATGTATTTCGCCAAAAAATATAAAGTCGCAGCGATCCAGCCCAAACTAAGTGGCAGATTAACCAGCACTGACTTGCTAATATTACCGATCGATCCCAATCCAATTGTCGCGATGACGATCGCCAGAACCCAAGCTGTCGCCCGCAAGGATACCTGGAAATAGCGTTTGAAGTTGGACTTGTATAGAATTGTGCCCGTAGTAACGACATTGCCGATGCTCAATGTCCCAACTGGATCGGCGGTATTTTTTGCCATGTGTCTATGCTGGTGAATGCTCCAACTTTTCTACCCTCTATTTAAAGAATTGCTGAACACTGGAGAGATTGGCAGTATCCCGAATCACTAGAAATACCCCCAATCCTAACAGTAAAAATAAACCCGTTTGCATCACAGTGTCTTGGAGCTTCATTGGCAAGGGCTTGCCCAGCAATCCTTCAAACAACAAGAATGCCAATTGACCGCCATCTAAAGCGGGTAACGGCAAAATGTTCATCACAGCTAGATTGATGCTAATTAATGCGCCAAATTGGAGCAATCCAGCGATATTTGCCGAGGCAATATTTGAGCCAATTTCGACAATTTTAATCGGCCCCGCTATTTGAGAAGCTGTTTCACCAAAGTTAGTGACTAATTGGGCTAAACCTTGAACGGTGAGGATGATCACGCGCTCAAATTCGGTAGCTCCCTTGCTGAGCGCATCGCCTAAATTTTGAGATCGATCGATAATAATATCGGCATTAGGCGCGAGTTTGACACCGATTTGTCCTTTTCCTTCAGCATTGGCATCGGGAGTGACTTGAAGATCCAATGTTTTGGTGCCGCGTTGAACCTGAAAGGTGATTGGTTGCTTGGCATGGTTTTGAATCTCTGCCATCAGTTTGACAATGGCTGGTTTCCCGTCGCCTAATTGCTCCTGATTTACAGCCAGAATTATATCCTTGGCTTGAATTCCCGCTTTACCAGCAGCAGTACTCAGACTGTCAGCAATTCCCGATACGACTACGCCAGGATGATAATCGATTTGTTGGAATCCAGTAACGCTGACTTGGACGACGAGCAAGAAATAAGCAAAGATCAGATTGGCAATCACACCTGCACTGATCACAATCGCTCGATCGAGGATTGGACGATTGCGGAGTAAATTAGGATCGTTCGGTGGAATATCGCTGTCAGGATCGTCATCGGGAAAACCGACAAAACCCCCCAAAGGTAATGCGCGGAGCGCGTATTCAGTCTGTTTACCTTGATATTTTAATAATACTGGCCCAAAGCCGATCGAAAATTTATTGGCATAAATTCCCTGTAATCTGGCTGCCAAAAAGTGCCCCAGCTCATGGACAAAAATTAATACTGCTAAAACGCTGATCGCTGCCAATGTTGACATATTTTCCCTTATTCTGACCTAATATATCCCTATTTTAATCGCGGATGGAGAGTGTGTGGAGATGAATGGCAAACTGAGTAGTTGTTAGTCCTTAAGAAAAGTATAGTCAAATCGAACTGTAAATGTTAAAATAGTAAGTTGCAAAATTTAATCAAAGTTTTCAGTATTCATGACCCTAACCCAAGAACGTAAACAAGAAATCATGACCGCGCATCAGTTGCACGCAACCAATACAGGTTCCTCCGATCTTCAAGTCGCGATGCTGACTGAAAGAATCAACCGCCTGAGCGAACACCTCAAAGCAAATAAAAGCGATCATGCTTCTCGCCGAGGCTTGTTGAAAATGATTGGACAACGCAAACGTCTATTAGCATTCATCCAAGTTGAAAGCGTTCAACGTTACCAAAATCTAGCTGATAGCCTAGGCATCCGTCGCGTCAAATAGTAGCTAGAAAGTAGTGGCTAGTGGCTAGTGACTAGAAAAAGGCTCCTTCCCAATCTCTACTCCCTACCCCTAACCCCTTTCAGCACCAAGCACAGATCTCACTCAACCAAGAACAGCTATATGCCTGCTGAGAATCCTCGCCCATCGGTACCATTTGAACCGAAAAATAGTAACAAGTCGCGTAAACCCGCCGTAAAAAAAGGGACACCAATTGTTAAACCCCAGACTTCATCGCCTGCAATGGTAGAGCAAGGTTCGGGTTTTATTCCTGAGGTTGTGAGCAAGCGGATGATTCGGCGGGTGTTAGTCTGCTGCGGTATTCCCGTGCTGATGGGCATGTCAATTTTTATTGGCAGTTATTTAGCGATCATCAATCATTGGTTCAGAATCCCGAATACTGTAGTCTTACTCACGAGTATGGGCTGTTTGGGATTGAGTGTATTGGGATTAACCTATGGAATTCTTTCAGCCTGCTGGGAAGAAGATGAGGCTGTCAAAGGTAGTCTCCTCGGTGTGGCAGAATTTAAAATCAACTTTGGCAGAATGGCAGATGCCTATCGCGCCTCAAAAGAAATTGAAAGTAAGGATCGCTAATTAAGTCAGTTGAAAGTTGAAAGTTGGGCTTCGCCATCTATGCAGATCCATCCCACCGCAGCGATCGAACTTGGTGCTAACATCGGTGCTAATGTCTCGATCGGTCCATTTTGCTACATTCGACACGATGTAGAAATTGGTGATAATTGTATTTTAGATGCTCATGTCACCCTGCTACCTTACACCTCGATCGGCCAAAATTGTCATCTTCATAGTAATGTCGTCTTGGGCGATTTACCTCAAGACGTAGCCTTTAAAGACGAACCGAGTTATGTCAAGATTGGGGATAATTGTAGCCTCAGAGAAGGAGTGACAATTCATCGCGGTACCAAAGCTGGAACGACGACTACTGTAGGTAATAATTGTCTCTTAATGGCATACAGTCACCTCGCCCACAATGTTCAACTTGGTAACGATGTGATCGTCGCTAATGGCGCACTTTTAGCTGGTTATGTTGAAGTTGGAGATCGCGCATTTATTAGTGGAAATTGTCTAATTCATCAATTTGCCAGAGTCGGTAGATTGGTAATGATGGCGGGAGGTTCTGCTGCTCACAAAGATATTCCACCATTCTGCATGACGCGCAGTACCACGCTAAATAAAATCATGGGTTTAAATAGTGTGGGATTGCGTCGAGCTGGATTCACATCTGAACAAAGATTGACACTCAAACGAGCTTTTAAAATCTTGTATCAATCGAATTTACTTATTCCCGAAGCTCTAGCAAGATTAGAAACAGAATTTGATTCAGATTTAGTGCGAGAAATCTGTGATTTTATCAAAAATTCCCAACGTGGCATCGCCGGATACGTGCGTCAACATCAGAGCGAAGATTAATATACCCCCATTTTGAATGGCTACGGTGTATACGTAAGTAGAAATTAGCTTCGACGGAGATGGTGTTACCCCCCCAACCCCCCCTTGGAAAGGTGGGGCTTTTGCCCCCTCCCCTTGGAAAGGGGAGGGCTGGGGTGGGGTAAAGATCTACGCAGCAACTCAAAAAACTTGTGTACACATGGGAGATTTTGAAGGGGTTTACGGGAGATTTGCGAAGGTTTCGAGGTAACAAAATTAACTGCTCAGGCACCTTCTCAGCATGGCTATATATGTTACTGTCGATCGATGGGATCGAACATCGTGTTGGCGTAGTTGGGTTTCGCTCCGCTCTAACCAAATTACAAACTATCAACTAATTTAGAGGAATTTTATGACACGCTACGATGTATATGGACTAGGTAATGCGCTCCTCGATGTAGAATGCGAAGTCGAGCCAGAAGTATTGGTAGAATTGGGCATCGACAAAGGTGTTATGACACTATTAGATGAAGCCAGTCAGAACAAAATTTTGAGTCATCTCGGAAATTGTGCCACCAAACGAACTTGTGGTGGTTCTGGGGCAAATACAATTGTGGCTGTCAGCCAATTTGGTGGTAAAGCGTTTTACTCCTGTAAGGTTGCCAAGGATGAGCCTGGCGAATATTATCTCAAAGATTTGCTGGAATCTGGTGTCGATACCAATCTCAAATCTCATCCGCCTGAGCCAGGAATTACAGGTAAATGTCTCGTCTTTGTCACCCCAGATGCAGATCGGACGATGAATACTTTCCTAGGTATTTCATCTGGTTTATCAGATGTAGAACTCGTGCCTGACGCGATCGCCAACTCCACATATACTTATATTGAAGGTTATTTAGTTACTGGAGAAACTAGTAAACAAGCAGCAATTAAAGCTAGAGAAATTGCTGTCACCGCAGGTCAAAAAGTTGCATTAACGCTGTCAGATCAAAATATGGCGAAGTTCTTTAAACAGGGACTACTCGACATGATTGGATCTGGAGTAGATTTACTATTTGCCAATGAAAGTGAGGCGTTTGAGCTAGCGGGTACCCAAGATTTAGCTGAAGCGATTAAGTATTTAAAAACCATTTCCAAAACTTTTGCTGTCACCCTCGGTCCCAAAGGTTCGCTCATATTTGATGGTCAAACATTAATTGAAATTGCACCTTTTCCAGTCAAAGCGATCGATACTGTTGGGGCTGGTGATATATATGCTGGTGGCGTATTATATGGCATTACCAACGGGATGGACTGGGCAACATCTGGACGGTTGGGTTCGTTGGCTTCAGCTAAATTGGTAACAACATTAGGTGCGCGGATGGCGACGACAGATGTTCAATTCTTGTTGAAAGAAGTTAAGAATATCTAGTTGCATATTTGAACAGTAGGCAGATCTGATCGGGATCTGCTTTTGAGTTATTAGGCAAATTTTATCCATCTTACTTTTGTTAGCAAATCGCAAGATCGAGATGGCGAGTGGGTATCTTAGATCAAGATCTCAATCTTGTCAGGAGAAAGCTATGTCTGGAGTTCTATTGATGTCTGTTGCGATCATCGCAGGGATAGGGCTGGATCTCTTAAACCGTAGTTATGCTAAAAAGAGTCTAAAAAATTGGGCAAAAAATAATGATTACCGCATTATTCAACAGCAATGCCCATTGTTTGATCGTCGATCGTTTTTTTTACAACGTAGTAAATATCAAATTGTCTATCAAGTAACAGTAATCGATCGAGTAGGTACAACTCAATATGGTTGGGCTTGCTGTGGCAACCGATGGGGTTGTATATTTGCCGATCGAGTAGAAGTTACGTGGCAAGATTAGAATAAGGATTTGGGGTTTGTGCTGTCGATCTGAACTTATCCGACTAGTCTCAAATTCTCCATCCCAGTAAAATCTAATCGATGATCAGTCATGTCAAATGAATCAACTCTTCCAGCATTAATTCAGCAGATGTTAGTACCGGAATTTTATCCTCATCCGGTTACGATCCCGATTCAACTAATCCAAACTCATGCTTCCTGTGTTTTACTCACAGGCGAATTTGCTTATAAACTGAAGAAACCAGTGAACTTTGGCTTCTTGGACTACTCAACGGTAGCTAAACGTCAGCATTTTTGCCAAGAAGAGATTCGGCTCAATCAACGGGGGGCTAAAGAACTGTATCTAGAAGTATTGCCAATCTCGAAACAAGGCAATGAATATCATTTAGGTAGCGACGGGGAAATCGTGGACTATGCTGTAAAAATGGTGCAGTTTCCCCAGACAGATTTATTCAGCAATATGTTTGAGGCGGGAACGATTACTACTGCCGATATTGAAGAAATGGGGGAAGTTATCGCCCGATTTCATCAAAACGCTCAAACTAATAGATATATTAGTAGTTTTGGATCGATCGAGCGCATCCGACAATCGATCGATGATAATTACCAACAAACTGAAAAATATATTGGACTAGCTCAGACTCAACAGCAATTTACTGAAACTAAAGCATATACCGATCGATTCCTGAGCGAACATCCTCAATTATTTTGCGATCGAATTACAGGTGGATTTATTCGGGAATGTCATGGTGATTTACACCTGCGAAATATTTGCCGCTGGCATCACCAAACTTTACTCTTTGATTGCATCGAATTTAATGAACCATTCCGCTTTGTCGATACGATGTACGATGTCGCTTTTGCAGTGATGGATCTAGAAACAAGAGGACGAAAAGATCTGGCAAATCGGTTTTTAAATACCTATGCCGAACAAACTGGCGATTGGACAGGATTGCAGGTATTGCCCATGTATCTGAGTCGTCAGGCTTATGTCCGCTCGAAAGTTACCTCATTCCTGCTTGACGATCCGGGTATCTCTAGTGAAGATAAGACAGCAGCCGCCAAAACAGCGGGAGATTATTATCGTCAAGCTTGGGAGTATACTCAAACCCATCCGGGGCGATTGATGATGTTATCGGGGCTATCGGGTGCTGGCAAAAGTACCTTGGGCAAACGCATGGCTCAGGAAGTGGGTGGTGTTCATCTCCGCTCTGATGCAGTTCGAAAACATCTGGGTGGGATTCCACTATTAAGCAAGGGGGATAGCAGTCTTTATACTCCCGAAATGACTGCTCAAACCTATCAGATGGTCTTAGAATTGGGTGTAAAATTGGCCACACAAGGCTTTACGGTGATTTTGGATGCAAAGTACGATCGACAGTCATTACGTGCCGCAGTAGTCAATTTAGCGAAAGATCGGGAGATTCCGCTGCAGATTTTCCACTGTATCGCACCTGAACATGTATTGCGCGATCGATTAGCACATCGCACAGGGGATATTGCCGATGCGACAGTAGATTTACTCGCCAGTCAACAGGCGGATTGGGAAGATTTTACCGCAGCGGAACAAGTCTATGTCACGACAGTTGACACCACTCAACTGCCAAAACAACTATTAATCCGGAAAGATCCGTAATCGCCGATTGGGTTCGTCGCCGAAACTGGCAGATTTGAGCCGATAGTGTTCGATTAGCTCGTGTTGAATCTTGCGGACAGCACTCGATCGAGGTAATAATTCGACAGGTTGATGATTAGGGATAACAATTTGCTCCACAGCTAATCGGGCTTCCTCTAGAGCTTCAGCCTCATCATCACTTCCATTTTGAGCAAATAACCGCAGCTCGTCTGCTTCGGGGATACCCGGATTGTCCATGTGCAACATTCGTCGCAGCGTACGGGTGATTTGGGGAATCGTACCCGATTTGACACTATATATTGGAACTTGGCGCACCTTACTAATTTGCCGTAGTTTAGAGTGATTTTTGATGTGCGTCCGCAATGCCAATACCGCATCAGCATTAGCCATGTCTTTGGTCAGAACTACGGGTAAATTCAACACTTCGATCACCTGCTCCAATTCGTCGCGTCCGATGCCATAGGGGTAGACATGGAGTGGGAGATCTTCGCCATTAGCACCAGTGACAGCTCCCGCATATGAAGTTTCATCACTATCCCAGCTTTGCTCCAGGAGTTGGGCAAAGCCCAGATCGGATTCTAGGGTGGCTTGAGAGGCATTTGTAGCTAGGGTAGTAGGCAGAGGACTCAGAGGAGCCATTCTTCCTGTCGATCTCCAGCCACGGGGCGATCTGGGGGCATCTGGCGGTGGCATTAAACCATTTTTGCCTGGTTCGGGAAGTTGGCGGACGATAGTAACGTTACCTACATTGTCAACTGTCCGCAATTGGGTTGTCGGTTGACGATTGCGGAGCAGGGTATCAACCATTTCGGCGACACTATCATGAACTACCCATTGATGGCGTTCTTGCATTTCGACGGCGATTTCAAAGGTGGACGGTGATTTGCGTTCGAGCACGGTTTTTTGGGATGCTCTTCTACGGGCTTCTTCATCGCCGAGAGTAACGGCTTGAATTCCACCGATTAAATCGGAGAGGGTGGGATTTTTGAGCAGATTTTCGAGTTTATTACCGTGGGCGGTGCCGACTAATTGTACGCCGCGTTCGGCGATCGTCCGCGCGGCGAGGGCTTCTAATTCGGTACCGATTTCATCGATGATAATCACTTGGGGCATATGATTTTCGACGGCTTCAATCATCACTTGATGCTGAAGTTCGGGGCGAGCGACTTGCATTCGTCTCGCTCTCCCAATCGCCGAATGGGGAATATCACCATCCCCAGCAATTTCATTACTAGTGTCGATAATCACCACCCGTTTACCGAGTTCATCAGCTAAAACCCGCGCAATCTCCCGCAAGGCGGTGGTTTTACCCACGCCAGGACGACCTAACATTAGAATTGATTTCCCTGTTTCGACGAGATCGCGAATCATATTAATCGTGCCATAAACCGCCCGCCCGACGCGACAAGTCAGGCCAACAATTTCGCCCGTCCGATTTCGCATACAGCTAATCCGATGAAGCGTGCGCTCGATTCCGGCGCGATTGTCACCGCTAAATGATCCTAATCGATCGACACAATACTGCAATTCGGCTCTAGTGATCGCTACTTCACTGAGATATTCCGCACCATCGGGAAATCTCGCTTCAGGGTAACGCCCCAAATCCATCACGACTTCAATCAGAATACTGAGTTTGGGATGCTGTTCTAATGTCGTCCGAATCGACTCTGGTAGCACGGCGAGTAATTCACCGAGATCGTCGGTGATTTGTGTTCTACCTAAACTTAAATTTTCGTCCATTACAGGTGATTATTTGTGATTTATGATTTTTATCTGCTACTCGTAGATCTAAAAATCCCTGTGTTGTCTTGCTTCAGCGGAGATTTTTACCCCCAACCCCCTTATAAAGGGGGCTTTCCGGCTCCCTCCCCTTTCCAAGGGGAGGGCTGGGGTGGGGTAAAGATCCACACAACAAATCAAATCAGGTGCGCACGGTAGCTGATATTTGTAGTCTTACCCTTAATTTGTCCGACTAAATCCCGCGCGATCGACACAGCCGTCGATAATAAGTTTGGATGGCTCTCTAATTTGCCAGGATTATCATCAAGCAAATCCAACTCGTCGAAAATCGGCGCAAGCAACACGCGAGCATAACTCCCATAAGCAACACCATGCACGTATTTATCACTAGTTGGCGGTAAAAGTTGGCGTTCCCGCAACTTGGGAACGGTGTAATGATTAGTACCGCCAGCTAACTGTACATAACCTGGAAGATTTGCAGCTAAGACTTTCTCGCCTAACTTAATCGCTGCGTGAGTCGTACCTGCGCCAATATCGCCACTCATCGGTCTACCATCAGTTTGCCAGACGAGCTTAAATGGTAGTGGGTGCGGATGATAAGTAGCTGCAATGGTAGCGTGGATCGATCGCAAATAAGCGATTAATTCGCTACTATCGGGACAGCTAATCGCCAACAATTTCAGATGATGGGCGACGGGTGAGAGAGTATTCCATAACCGTTGGAAGTCTTCTAAATGTCCCGTTTGAGTGTGAATTTCGATCGCATCGATCCCATCCGCCTGCGTGAGATAGGGGATAATACTGCTAGGAGTTGCAGTTTGATCGCGTGTCGTAATCAATCCTAAGGGACAAATCGGCAAACACCGCCCACAGCCATAGCAACGCGCATCGATGACACCCGTCGCACCGATGGCATCAGCCGGACAAATTCGCTCACACGGACGCGAACAATCAGCCGGACAACGAGCCGCGTCGAATTCCGCCTTCCGAAAATGGGGGTCGGTACCATCATTTAAACTCACCATCAACAGCGGCATATTCACAACGGAATATCCCTGCGTTTGATCTGCCAATGCTAACTTTTGAGCGACTTTAATCCCGTCTTTGGTAGCGGTAATTACTGCTAAATCGGCAGCTACATCGATACAATCAGCTCCAGCTAATGTATACGCGATCGCCAGATTGCGGATGGCTGGCAAGTGCCCAAAGCTAGCACCACAGATGAGTTTAAACCATGTCCCCTTAGCTAATGAATTCAAGGGCGAAGAATATTGCACTGCGACTTAGATAAATTTTTCCTGACACCATTGATGGTGGAAATGTGTTAAGCGTAACGAGTAAAAATGTTCATGGCAGTTACCTTTCTTTACGCTAGGTTAATCAAAGTCCGATGTCTGAATTATATCGAGATTTATGGGTTGGTGGCTAGGAATCTCGATCGATGTTAATTTTCTGTAATGGGATTCTAGAGCGTGCCATCTAATTAGGTAAACTTAGGTAAAGTAAAAAAACACCAAAATAATAATGACAACGAGACAATATGCGCTGTGAGATGACTAATGGGAGCGAATTAAATAAATGGCAACTTTCAACTAATTGACTTATGTCTGAAAATCGGATTCGAGTAGCCAAAGACAAAGCCGAATTAGTTAAATCGTTAATTGCATCTACCGATAACAATAGTCCGTTTCAGACTTACGCTGATGCGATCTTATTTGCCGCAGTATTAGGTGCTAAACAAAACCAGCGGCTACCGCTGGGAGAAATTTCCAAAAAAGAACCAGGGCCAATTAGTATCGAGATATTTATCTCCCGTGGATACGATCCGGTAATGAAACTAATTGCGATCGCCGCTACTGAAAATATTAATGTAATTTCACCAGACCGAGCCGATTTTGAACAGCAGCGGATTAGTATTTTCGAGGAATATGCCAATGGCGGATTAGCCATACTGGAAAAAGAATTATGTGGTGCCGTAGATTATACTGAACGAATTTTGCTAATGTTATCCGCATCAATGGATCGATCTACTATAACCAATCCCAGCACAGAAAATGGATCGGGAGAATTTGATCTCCGCAAATTTCTGACATAATAGTGCCCGAACGAAACAAAACCGATTAAACTAAGGTCAATAAGTAACATGCGTCCATCATTCCACCTAACGGGGAATGCCGTTGTTTGGAGATAATATTATGAACGTTCTGCTCCTCTACCCCCGATTCCCCAAAAGCTTTTGGTCGTTTGAAAAAACGATCGAACTCCTCGGTCGTAAAGCGATGTTACCACCACTGGGACTGATCACCGTTGCGGCAATTCTCCCCCAAGAGTGGAACTTTAAGCTCGTCGATTTGAACGTGCGGGAGGTGACTGAAGCTGAATGGAATTGGTCAGAAATGGTCATTTGCTCAGCGATGATCGTTCAGAAACAAGATTTACTCAATCAGATTCAGGAAGCTAAACGGCGTGGTAAAAGAGTCGCAGTAGGAGGACCTTACCCCACCGCATTACCGCATGAAGTATCAGATTTTGCCGATTATTTAATTCTCGATGAAGGCGAACTGACTATACCCCTATTCGTCGAAGCTGTTGCCCAGGGGCAAATGTCGGGAACTTTCCGCGCTCCAAATGGCGAACGTCCCGATGTGACGACGACTCCTGTACCACGGTTTGAACTGCTGGAATTCGATGCTTATGCAGAGATGTCCGTCCAGTTTTCGCGGGGTTGTCCATTCCAGTGTGAATTCTGCGATATTATCGTTCTCTATGGCCGCAAACCCCGTACCAAGGCACCAGAGCAACTACTCAAAGAACTCGATTATCTCTACGAATTGGGTTGGCGGCGGAGTATCTTTATGGTTGATGACAATTTCATCGGCAATAAGCGGAACGTCAAACTGTTCCTGAAGGAATTATTGCCGTGGATGGTCGAACATAAGTATCCTTTCTCCTTTGCTACCGAAGCTTCTGTCGATTTGGCAAATGACCAAGAATTGATGGACGAGATGGTGAAGTGTAACTTCGGATCTGTCTTCTTGGGAATTGAAACTCCTGATGAAGCAAGTCTGGCTCTGACACAAAAACACCAAAATACTCGCAGTTCCCTCAGCGAAGCTGTAGATCGCATTGCTGCGTCGGGAATCCGCGTCATGGCTGGATTTATTATCGGTTTCGATGGTGAGAAAAAAGGCGCAGGACAACGAATCGTCCAATTCGTTGAACAAACGAATATTCCTACCGCCGTATTTAGTATGCTCCAAGCACTACCGGATACAGCTCTATCTCATCGCCTAGAGCGCGAAGGACGACTGCGGGGAACGTCGGGGAATATCAACCAAACTACGTTGATGAATTTTGTCCCCACTCGCCCGCTCGAAGAAATCGCCTACGAGTACATGGATGCCTTCGATGAATTATACGAGCCATCCAAGTTCCTCGATCGAACTTACCGTCATTTCCTCACTCTCGGCGGAGCTACCTATCCGGATAAGGGTGACGGTCGCCAGAAACCAATTAGTTTAATGCTAATTAGTGCTTTCTTGACGATCTGTTGGCGACAAGGTTTCGTCCGCTCTACTCGTTGGCAGTTCTGGCGCAATCTCTGGAGCATGTTCCAGCTCAATCCAGGTGGGGTAAGTAGTTATTTGGCTGTTTGTGCCCAAATCGAACATTTCCTCGAATACAGAGGGATTGTGCGACAGGAGATTGAGGTCCAAGTTGCTGATTTCCTCGTTGGTGAGGCGAAGGTAAAAGCGGCAGCACTGGAATTGGCAAAGGCTGAACCAGTGGAAGTACTGGCAGAAACGGCTGCATAAGACTTTTCAAACACCCTCTAAGAGGGTGTTACCTATAAACCCTAGAGATCCCCCTAAATCCCCCTTAAAAAGGGGGACTAAGAATCCGGTTCCCCCCTTAATAAGGGGGGTTAGGGAAACTTTCTAGAGTTTACGAGTGCGATCTTATACTTTCAAAACACCATCTTAGATGCGAAAAAGAGTCATGGCTATTGCTGTGACTCTTTTTACATTATTCATGGTTTTTTAATAGAAATTAAAACACATCAAAATTATAGTTTTTGCCAACTGCGATTTGGCAATGATTTAAGCAAGAAAATAAAATAGATGGCGAGTAATCCTAATAAACAAATATTACCCAATTGACTGTAAGTATTGACGATCTGGGCATCACTCCAGCCATAAGCACTCAAGTTGTTCATATCGCCACCAGCGTCGCCTTGTCCCCCCAGCATCGTTCCCCAGGGAATCTCAGCAGATCCAGTTTTAATTTGGTGCCACATCCGAAAACTCTCTGTGAATGTACAGGCGGCAAATAAGAGGCAAATATATCGCCAAAAATCCCAACGAAACTTGTCAGGTAAGGGGAAATAAAAACAGATCATTAGTAAAGTGCTGAGGTAAAATTCTCCACCAACACCACCAAATGATAACCACATTAGATAAGTGTCGATCGGCATCACCCAAGTCATATAAAATTGAACGATCGCCAGTATTCCAGCCATCCCCATTGCCCAGTATTTTTGCTCTTTCCAACCCGTCCAAAATAATAATAATAGCAATGCTAAGCAGCATAGATATACAATTAGCGATCGATCTTCACCAACATTAGTCCACCCAAAAGGTAAAGGTGTAGCGCGATGTCCGGCTAGCCAAGCGACAGTTGCATGTCCGAACTCATGAATCCAGATCTGGATCGGTCTTAATAATAACCTGGGGAAAACTAATAGTTGAGCCACAATTGCGATCGCAATTGCGATTGGCAAAGCACAACGATTGATATAACGATTATTAAATGAAAAAGGATCGGTATCGGCAGATTTGATCGCTTCATCAAGCTGAAATTTTTGTTTCCATTCAATCGATTTCTTGCCGCGCATTCCATAGATAGTTGCAGTTTCAATTCCTGCTAGATCCAATCTTTGCAGATGCTTAATTATTTTGATTGCTACATTAGATTTCACTGCTCCAGCTCGATTTTGCAGTTGAATTTGGATTTCTCGCCCCACGATGCTGACTGTTGTCTGAATTTTATCTAACTGTAACAATCGATCGATATCTTTACCGATATGATATTCAGGCAGATGACTATCTATTTCTGTGGGTGCTGCGGCGGCTCGATCTAAGGCAAGATCTCTGAGTTGATGATAAGCGGTGGTGAGTATTGCTATTTCACTTTTTCTGTCTTGCCGAACCAACTCCATCCGCCGTTTGCTAAAGGCAAAGTCGATCTGATCGACTGAGGCATTAGGCTGTAAATCTAATATTTGATAATATTCTACTAAATTCATCGCGATCGAGTTATCTACAAGCTCGTTAACATTGAACTTATTATGCCCACTTTGTTAAAGTTCTAATCTGAGAAATCTTTACAGTGATGTATCCAGATACTTAGTCCACATTTCCTGATAAGCTTGCTCCATATCTAGCGTAAATTGTCGAGCATTCCACACAGGTGCAGTAGTTCTACCTGATCGAAGTTTATCCTGAACTGTCAATCTTAACTTGCGATCGAGTCCCAATTTTACACCCCAATCTACATATTCCTGCTCATTCCAAGCAATCCCTTCGGTAATTCCAGCATTGAGCATGAAGGTATAACTATTCCGTGCGGCAAATTGTTCGCCAACTTGAGTCACCATCGGAATCCCCATCCACAGGGTTTCTAGCGTCGTGGTGGCACCATTGTAGGGGAAAGTATCCAGAACGATATCTGCAATCGCTAAATTAGCACGATGAGTAACTTCATCAGCCACGGTATTTAAAAACCGCAACCTGTCTAAATCGACTCCTATTTCGTTAGCAATTATACCAAATAATTCTTCAATGGTATGTCGATCGCTTTCACCTTTAATTAATAAGTAACTGTTAGGTACTGATTTGAGAATCTGCATCTGCAATCTAATTGTCTGTGGATGACGTTTATAGCCCCTTTGTCCACTCCAATAGATAATGGCATCATGGGGGATATCCAAATCTTCGCGTCGAATTGTTGGTGTACCAACTTCAAATCCATCTACAGCTAAATAACTTTGAGGTAATCGCCAAATCTGTTCTTGATAGTAGTCCTGAGCATTGTCTGGTAATACATATCGATCGGCAATAAAATAATCAACAGTAGGTAAACCAGTTGCGTCCCAACCCAGCCAACTTACTTGAATCGGCGCAGGCTTTGCAGCTAATACTTGACAAGTAGTATCTAACGTCAAGCTATCCAAATCGATTAGAATATCGATCTGATCGGCGCGAATTTGAGCAGCAATTTCATCAGCATTATTCCCAAAACAATCAGCCATCTCTGAGCGATCTCGAAACCATTTTTGATAGAATGGATCGTCTGGATTTTGATTGATACAATAGGTGAAAATTTGGAATTTAGTGCGATCGTGATATTGCCATAGCCACCGACTCAGCCAGCCCACAGAATGACTGCGTAATGTCGAAGCTAAATAGGCAATTCTTAGCACTCCTATCTGTTTTGGTAATGCGGCTGGCTCAATTATTTTGGTAATAGCTTGAGGGCGATTGAGATCTAGATAAGCCTGAGAAATTTGATTTTGGATCGATCGATAATAAGCTGGGCGATCTGCTATGTAGGGTAGAAAGGTTGCAGCTACCAGGATATTTTGATTGATAGCTGGTGATAGATCTTGCTGCTTTTGATTGATAAATATCTCCAACAACTGATCGTGTCGATCGATTATTGGCATCACAGTCTGCCAATCACCAGCAGTCAGTAAAGTTCTGATGATATTTGCATTGGCAATGATTTTCTGAGCTGAACCATTACAGAGGCTATAAATTAAAAAGCTAATATTAATTGCTTTTTGGTATTCAGCTAGACTGCAATTTAATCGACAGAGAATTTGCAGGATGATCGTATTTTGAGGCTCAAATTCTAGACAAATCTCTAGAATTTGAGTCATGAATGAATTTGCACCCAAACGATGACCTAAATTTAATAGCGTATTACTAATTAATTCGATTAGATGCGATCGAACAGTGCTAAAGCTTACTAAGCATTGATGAATAAATTCGCAGATAAATTCAGATGGGAAGTTCAGGATCGATCCTAACATCAAATCCAAAAGTTCTAGATCTAATTCAAGATCGGTATAAGTAGATAGTATTTCGATACCTTGCCACTCGACTAGATTTTCAGGACTGAATAAGTCTAATTTAATTGCGAGTAAGATCGATCGCAGTAAATTATTAATATGGGTAGAATCTACTTCTCTGAGATATTGACAGATCAGCCAAGAATTATCAAAATTATGATTGATAAATTCTTGACTAGCAACTCGATCGAGTATACCTGACAACTCATCAGTTAAAGCTACTGTTTCTAGTTCATCAGCTTCCGCAAATGGAATAAACCAAGTAGATTGAGCATCTACTTCTCGCTGCTGAAGGAGATAAGCAAGTCCTAAATACCAATAATTATAACTATGCTCATCACCTTGAGTAATTATCGTCTCATAGTATGCAACTGTTTGCGCTAGATGAATAGAGCTAAACATTGAATCTTGATCAGATGAGATATCAGTCACGAGCGATGAGTTTGTGAGAGAATTTAGAGCTTGCATACATTAGTTGTTCGAGTGTTCATCGATTACTTCATGCTCATTTTGCTCCTGATATTTCGCCCACATCTCGCGATAAGCCTGCTCCATATCTAGCGTAAACTGTTTCGCATTCCAGACAGGTGCAGTCGTGCGTCCCGATCGTAATTTACCTTGAATTTTATCTCTTAACTCGCGATCGAGTCCCAATTTTACCCCCCAATCTACATATTCCTGCTCACTCCAAGCAATCCCTTCTTCAATTCCGGCATTGAGCATGAAAGTATAACTATTCCGCGCTGCAAATTGCTCTCCAACTTGAGTCACCATCGGAATCCCCATCCATAGAGTTTCCAAAGTTGTGGTTGCACCATTATAAGGGAAAGTATCTAAAACTATATCAGCGATCGCCAAATTAGCTCGATGGGTATACTCATCCGGTACCCCATCCAAGAATCTCAATCTGTCTAAACTTACGCCTTCTTCCTCCGCAATTTTCCCGAAGAAATCGCGAATAATTGTCGGATCGCTTTTGCCTTTAATCAAGAAATAACTATTAGGTACCTCTTTAATAATGCGCATCTGACAGCGGATATTATCTGGGTGACGTTTATACCCACCTTGACTGCTAAAATACACTACCGCATCATCAGGAATACCCAAATCTCTCCGATTCAAAGTGGGAATACCAACTTCAAATCCATCTACAGCCAGATAAGTTTGTGGAAGTCTCCACAGCTTTTCATGATAATAGTCTTGAGCATCATCTGGAAGCACATAAGGATCGACAATAAAGTAATCGATCGATGGTATTCCAGAGGCATCCCATCCTAACCAGGTTGCCTGTACTGGAGCTGATTTATATGCCATTACCTGACAACTAAGATCGAAGGTGAGGCTATCTAAATCGATCAAAATATCAATTTCATCTGCTTTAATTTGAGCAGCAACTTCTTCGGGACTATTGAAGTAATAGCTGATATCTACCTTGTCTCTAAACCATTGATGATTAAATGCATCTTTCGGATTCTGATTGATACAATAATTAAAAATCTGGAAAGAATTGCGATCGTGATGGTGAAATAACCACCGACTTAACCAACCAACTGAATGTACTTTTAGCGTCGAAGCTAGATAACCAATGCGGAGGACACCTATTTTTTTCTCTAAAGATAGTTCTTCAAATTCAGATTTTAAGAGTAGTGGATTAAGGTTATTTTGATAAACACTAGCAAGTTGATTTTGTAATGGTTTATTGTTATGAGGATTGTCTTCAATATAGGGACTAAAATATGACGAAACGATTAAAGTCCGGCGTTGAACTTTTGGGGCATGATCTGACTCAGCGATGATGTTTCTGATTAGCTCCCGATGTCGATCGAGTCTTGCTCGACAACCCTTCCAGCTACCTGCTGTCAGGTATGCTCTCTGAATTAAATAGCTACCAAATAGCTGCTCAAACTGATTTGGTGCAAACTGATAGTACTGTTCGGCCGAATCAATTGCTTGTTGGTGAAAATCGATACCTGAATATAAACATGATAAAACGTGAGATATACCTAGATCATCTGGACTTAAAGACTTACAAATCTCTGCTAATTTAACCGAAAATAGTCCTACATTTCGTTGATGAAATAGCTGAAAAGCACTGCCAATTAGTTGAGTAATAATATAGGGCTGGAGATCTCCAGTTAATATTAGACAAGCTTTAATTAATTTTAGGCTTAAATCTGTATGTGTTTTTTGAACTAGTGCTACGATTACATTTTCTAGTGACTCATCATTAATACTACCTGCTAGTACTGTTGCTAATAATTCCTCAATCTGCCACTCAATTAATAGTTTAGATGTTAATTGATCGAGACTATTGGCAAGTACAACTAGCTTTAAGATATTCTCGATTTTTTCTGGTTTGAGCATCCAGATGTGTTGACGAATCAACCATTCTATTTCTAAATCGGGAACTTGAGACTGATATTTAGCTTCCTGCTCTAAAACTGACAACAACTCATCAGTATAAATACTTGCCTCTGTTTCATCAGCTTCAGCCAAAGGAACAAACCATGCTGCTTGAGCATCCTCTTCTCTACCTGCTAATAAATAACTAACACCCAAATACCAATAGTTACTTGTGACTGACTCATCCGCCGAAATTGCTGCTTCATAAAATTCGCTCGGCATCAATTGATTCTCTAGCGGAGAAGCTGCATCAGCAACGGAAATCATTACAGGACTATCGGTAGATGTCTGCATAGGTAAATATTAGTGCTTGTGGTAGATTATTTTTGGCAGTCAGTTAAAGTATATTGATAAACAATTGATCTCAAATCAGGGAAAGCACTTAAAAAATTAATCGAAAATCGAGGCTATCCGTAAATTCACTTACTGGAAACCTCGTTACTATTTCAGATAAATTCTGTTTTTTATAAAATATTGAATGTGAATAGTTTATCAGTATATAACTGCTAAATATCCGATTTCTTCAAGAAGTTGGATGTCTGTCTTATCCGAAATAGGACTATCCACATCTATCAAAAATATCCTCAATATAGCCAAGTGTTTTGAGGATGTTTTTGCTGAGACGATCGAAATCTAATCTCGATTCAGTGATGAAGATTAAGAACCTAAAGTTACATAACCAGTAGCAGGACAAATCGGACCAACACTAGTACCGTGAGTAGGACCAGTTGCAGAAGCACTAGCAGGAGTAATAGCTTCACAGACAACACTAGCAACTACGCTGACGCTCTGAGAGTTGTTGTAGCGAGTATTACCACCACTATAGCCTTTGAGTGCAGCATCTCTGGAAGCAGCAGTAATAGTAGTGCTATCGACACCACCAGTTAAGACATAACTATAGTTAGTGGTGTTAGCAGTACCAGTAGTACCAGTGAGAGTACCAGTTGCGAGGATGTCAAAAGCACTGGCAAATGCTTGAGTTTCCGAACGATAAGCAGTTTGAGTCCGGTTCATCAAACCGATGTTTTGCTTAGCTTCAGTTTGTTTAGCTTTAGCACCTTGGTTGAGGAAGTTAGGTAAAGCGATTGCAGCGAGAATACCGATGATAATAATTACAACTAATAGTTCTACTAATGTAAAACCTTTTTCGCTTTGTTTGCGGTTGAGGTGTTGGATGAATTTAGCTTTTAGTTCAGTTCTCATTTT
>JANYIT010000312.1 GCA_025358725.1 Chamaesiphon sp. GL140_3_metabinner_129_sub | reverse complement strand
ACGGTTTGACCCTGCTTGTGCTCCCGAACTAGACATATTTCGCTCACCATCTGGGCTGAGTTGGTCTGAACATTTGCGCTGCAATCCTCTGTAATCACCTGAGGCCACCCTTTCTCTCCTTGTGAAAATATTTTTTGGGTTGATAGGTCATCAGAAATTTAAAATATAGCTAAACTTAAACCACTCCCTCACCGATCTGAAACTATCAATTGATAATTTTCTGATCCTTTGAGCCGCTGTCTTGAGGTGATCTTTAATATCAGGAAACCTGACAAAGTACATCGCTACGGTTGACGATCTAAGGAGCTGTCGACAGTAATGGAATCGAACCCTTATCTATACTCTTGTGGCGGGAAGGGAGTAGCCCTCTTTTATCACTCTCAGGACAGTAAAATCGTTCGCAATGACCATAAGTGTTATCCAAGCGATTACGAACGATTTTACTGTTAGTTTCAATTTTCAACCCTAACAGGCTTAAATGTTAGAAAATCAAGCTCAGAAATCAAGTGGTAAGCAAGCTTTGAGATCTACTAAATCTCACGCTCTGTCCAGAGTAATAAAAGAGGTGTAGAAAGCAACGCCAAAATAAATTAGCTGGACTTAGCTAAAAAGAAACCGTTCTTGACTATGTAGTCAAGAACGGTTTCTTCTATTAGGATTTTGAAAAATGGTTTAAAGCCATCTTACTTATGAATCGGGGTGACAGGATTTGAACCTACGACATCCTGCTCCCAAAGCAGGCGCGCTACCAAGCTGCGCTACACCCCGTTGGTGTCAGATCTTATCATAGCATACGATCGATTGATCGGAGCAAAAATATCTAAAAATTCCTGCTAATTTAGTCAGGATACCAAAACATGCCCTTAATGCCCTCAGGATCTTCAACAAAACCCATGCCACTGTAAAACCCGACGACATGGGAATCCGCAAATAGTGTGATGTTGCTAATATCTTCAGCGCGGATCTTGTCAATCAGATATTTCATCATGGCCTTACCTAATCGCTGTCCCTGAAAATCAGGATGAACGACTACATCCCAAACAGTGGCATTAAAAGCATAGTCAGATGTGGCGCGAGCAAAACCAATCATTCTTTTAGATGCGCCCTGGACTTCCCACATTGACACCACAATAAAACTATTCTGGAGTGCTTTCTTGACTTTGCGGAGTGGACGACGCGACCAGCCGACAATATCGCATAGCTCTTCTAATGCGTACAAGTCAAGATCTCGATCTGTACTAAAAAAGACTTGACTATTTGGGGGGGGATTGATGCCAGTTACCTTTGAAGTAGTACTAACAGAGGTACTTACTTTAGCTTCAGTAGCCGTATCGCCACCACTAAATAAACTCTTCCAAAAAATCATGTGGTGTGGGCAACAGAGGTAATGATTGCAGTTCCCAATTTTCACCAGTTTTAGCTGGGGAGCGATCGAGAAATTTAGACAAATCATAACATTATTTACAAGAGAATTTTCGCTCGTTGGTAGTGATGACCAGAGGTAGTCGCCCAGTTCACTGAATCAACACCTGAGATTTAGATCGAATCTTGCACCAGGGGTTGATGGGGATAGCTCTGATCTCTTGATCTCTAGGCTTGATTAACCTGAATGACTCAACCACCATGTTCAGATTTACACCTAAAATATAAAAGTTGTCAAAAATACCGATGCCTGCTGCTTACTGGTATTAATAGCCAAGAAAAGTATGCTTGGATACTGGGTAGTGGGACAAAGTTTTCATCCCCTCAAGACAGGCAAAAGAGATGTGGCGACAAGATTGCTTGGTGTCACAACTACTTGTAGGGGAATAGCTAAATTCAATTTTTAGGAAAAATATCCATGACGATTTCCATGTATCAAGCTTCAGTCCCAGTAATGATTCGATCTCTGAATAATCTCGTCGCAATCTTGGAGAAGGGTGCGGCGGATGCGGAAGCCAGAAAAATTGATCCAGCAGTACTACTGCATAGCCGACTGTATCCCGATATGCTGCCGCTGGTAAAACAAGTCCAAATTGCTTCTGATATTGCCAGAAGAGGTGCAGCCAGACTGGCAGGATTGGAAGCTCCCGTAATGGAAGATAATGAGACTACTTTTGTCGAATTGATCGATCGACTGAAAACCACTAATGCTTATTTGGCAATATTAACACCCGCTCAAATAGATGGCTCAGAAGAAAAATCGATTGCTTTACCAATGGGTAAGGAAACGATGCACTTTGAAGGATTACCATATCTGCTTTATTTTGTGTTACCTAATGTCTATTTCCATGTCACGACTGCTTATAATATTCTCAGACATGCGGGAGTAAAGCTGGGTAAACTAGATTTTTTAGGAAAGCCTTAAATTAGGCTTAAGATGGCAAAGGGAGAAGGGGCAATGACTAAGGCGCAACTGAAAAATCTTCAAATCGAATGTAGTCAATCTGCCGCTGCTCAAGAAATCGATTTACCTGAAGTTGTTAATTGGCGATCAAAAAATCTGGATCAGCAGGCTGGAAACTAGCAAGTTTTCGGCCAGGTGAATGAAAAGGCACTACCATTGCCTAGTGCCGACTCGACCCAGACTGAGCCGCCCCGACTTTCAACGATTTTTTTGACGATCGCCAAACCAATCCCTGTGCCCTTGAGATCGTCGCGCCCGACTAATGTTTGAAACACACTAAATATCTTTTGATGATGCTCTGGGGCAATACCTAGCCCATCATCAAGGATGGTAAATTGCCAGCAAGATTCCTGATTTGCGAGGAATATTTCAACTTTGCCATTGGTGCGATCATTATACTTAATCGCGTTGCCAATCAGGTTAGTGAGAACTTGCTTCAGCAGTAGAACTTGAGTCTCGATCGCGGGTAAATCGGCTGGAAATTGAATCTGAAATTCGGCTGGAGGCTCTAGCATTTCTACCACTTCTGCTAATAGTTCGCTGAGGTTAACGGTAATTAAGTCTACATTTTCTCTACCCACCCGCGCATATTGAAGCAATCCATTAATCAACGTATTCATTTGTAAAACACGTGATTGGATCAGTTGGAGTTGATGTTGATTTTCCACCGGAAGTTGACCTTCTAAATCGGTCAGTAGCCACTCAGTGAGATTGGAGATTCCGCGCAGGGGTGCTTGTAAATCGTGGGAAGCGATATGTGAAAAATCATTCAGTTCTTGATTGCGTTCTTCTAGTAAATGGGTCGATCGAGATAGGAACAAATTTATTTGTTCGATTTCAATTACTCGATCGCGTAATTGATGTTCGATCTCTTGATGCTTGGTGATGGTTGCCTGGAGATCTGAGACTAGTTCTGCTTGTTGAATGGCGATCGCTATTTGCATGGACAATTCATCGAGTAAAGTTAACTCATCTGGTTGCCATTCATGGACTGTTTTGCAGTGATGAGTAATTAGTAGACCCCATACTTTTGGCTCACTCCCTGGTAGGATATCTCGCAAGATAATGGGAACGACTAAGATTGCTTTGACCTGAAAGGAGGATAGCATCTGGACATGGCAAGCTGTCAAATTGGCCGATGCAATATTTGCAACCACCATTTTATGACCCTGCAAATACTTGTGGAGATGAACCGATAGATCACCCTGAAAGCAATTATCCTCAATCTGGCTGCCTAATGCGGCTGTCCACTCTGGCAAGATCGATTCAGCGACAATCTTCCCGCTCAGATCGGAATTCAAGCGATAAATTAAAGTTCGATCGCAGTCTAACAGTTGGCGAGTTCCCTCAACGGTAGCTTGGAGAATCTGCGCTAGCTCGATCGAATGGCTAATCTTTAAGGCAATACTCGCGAACAACTCCCGTTGTTGATGCTGCTTGTCGATCTGTAGTTGCAACCTTCGCTCAGTCAGGGCATTGGTGACGGTATGTACCAGTTGCTGGAATGTAAACGGCCCTTTGACTAGATAATCTCTAGCACCGTGCTTCATCGCCTCTACAGCCACCGCTTCGTTACCTTCTCCAGTCAGCATAATCACGGGCGGTAAAATCCCGATCTGCTCAGTCATATCCTGGAGTAGTTCCAACCCATTTGCATCAGGAAGTAAGTAGTCTAGCAAAATCAGATCGGGACAATCTCTGAGGCAAATCTGAAGGGCATCTTTTGCCGTCTCGCAATCGAGGATATGGCAACCGTCAATACTTGAAAATTCCAAATATTGACGGTAAATATCCCGATGGATCTCTGAGTCATCCACGATGAGGATTGTGCAGCGAGGAGACAGCACGTCATCCCAGGATTCAGTTTGGGTGAGATTCATATGTGAGGAAGAGTAAAAACAACCTGCCACATCATTATCACCACACAGATCGCATCCATCGATTATTCATCAGAATGTTTCCTAATTTCCGACTTTAGCCGCGATCCATTCGACGATTGACTGCTCGACTTAATTGAATATAGGTTCTGAGACCACGCCGCTGCAATCTGCTAGCAGCACGCTCGGCATCACGACGATTGGTGTGGGAACCTTCTAGAGTCCATTGTCGATCGCGGGGACTGCGATAATAAACAGAAAATTGACGATCTTGGTTGCGACGAAATTGAGCTATGCGCAGATTCGTGGTGCCAGGAAAGCTTTGACTCACTTGTTGTGGTTCCAGTGCATTTACCTCAAATGGCATAGTCACTAAGAAACCAGTACATACCAGTGAAAGTAGGATGATCTTATTCATACTATTAGTCTCCAAATTAAAGTTAAGATCCTGCAGAAAATGAGTTTGAGCTACTAGTGGCGACGGCGGTACTCGCGACGACGACGTTCTGCTTCACGCCGTGCTTCTGCTTCACGCTCCCGTGCTAATTCCATCTGACGACGGCGTTCTGCTGCCCCGCGACGATTATATTGTGGTCCTCGCTGGATTTGAGGTCTGACATTCAAGATAACTTGGGCGTGAATAGCTCCAGATGTCTGATGGATATCTGGAATATTATTAGTGGTAGCCATAGATTGAGATACTGGCACAGTCGAGATTGCGGCGAGCAACCCAATTGCTAATTTGATAATTTTAGACATGTGTAAATACTTGGTGAAATAATATTGATCGCTGATCTTGATATTAATCGATCGAATTAATAAATATCTCTATCTTTAGATAGAGATATCAACCGCTTTTATTTAAATATTTTGGTTGATCTCTGCCTATTTATACTCGATCGATCTGTTAAATATCGCCACCAAATTCCGGCGATTTTCCAATCTTGAACTTTCTAATGAAATTATGACACCGTCCCGATCTCTGATGTTATTACCTGATGGTAAATTGGTCGATCGATCTCAGGTAATAGCTTCAGCAAGACGATTAGCCCAGTTAAATCAGATCGAAGCAGTGCTGGTTGGCGATGGTTGGCAAATCTTCCGCGATGGGCATATTTACCTGCAAGAATTAATTAATTCCTAGTCCCCATTAGCAATGCTCTTGTCGTGCCATAGTATCTCCCACGCTTACGGTGCAGTATGCGATCATCCTGACTTAATTAGCGTCGTCAATTGCCCTACCCAGGTTTATACGTCGGTGGTATCTTGTGCGGCAACTTTACCAAATAAATATCGATCGCCAATATACTTTAAAATCACCCTCCCCGACTTAGCATCGTCCCTTTCTACCATCGGTTTGACAACGACTCCTTCCCTACCGTGCGTACCACCAATTAGCGAATCACCATCAGAAAATTCGCTAATTACATCTAGTGAAAAAGCACCTTCATATACTAAGGGTACCTGCTCTACTTGGTGTCGATCGCACAGAGATTTAAAGATTGGATAATCAACATATTTACCATCCAACATCAGATCGAAGGCTCGGAAATTCATCCTTTTCTCACCATAGGTATAAGATTGAATTCCTTGTCCATAAACTTCACCATATAAGATCGCTTGTTTGTGTCCTTGACTTTGTAAATCTGCCAAGAGATTTTTGACACCAATTAATGTGTGGGGAAACCAGTAAGTATTCGCCACCATTTCCATCGAATCTTCCGGTTCTTTCCGCCGCAAAGTTCTCGAGCCAGCCATCATTGTCGGCTGTTCTTCATCAATATGCCACACAAAACCAACTCTACAATTGCTCCCGTGAATTTTTTCTGTCGCGACAACTAATTCACCTACTTGCAATAAATTGGGATAGCTCCGCATATTTTCCAGATTAGTATATTTAGGAAAATAAGGATCGTCACTCGCACTATCTCCAGCTTGTGCTTTAATCGGTGGATGGTATTTAGTCGCACTATAAAACTCGGCGACATCTGTACCCAATTCCATCCCTGGCTCTGGTTGAACTACCAACCCAAATGATGGTTCACCGCGTAATTTAATCCGGTGAACTACCAAGACTCGATCGCTATTAATATCAGTTTTTTCAGATAGATATGCACCAACATTCAATCGATCGGCAACTTCTTTAGTCAAAACAGTTCCTTGCTCAAAATAAACAACTAAATCTCCTGGTTGATGCACACCTTTTTTGACGCACATTTGCCAACCTTGAACTGTAGCTAATTCCAATGCATCGGCATTATGATGAGGTTTAATTTCTAAAATTTCGCAAACTTCGACTTTAATCGTACTCATATTTAATTTTCAATGATATTAAACAGTAGCCATCCAACTAACACATTGCTGCATTTGTTCGTGCATAGTTTTTACATCTGCATGATAACGTCTGCCATGACCTGGTAAAACCCATTCAAAATCATATTCAGCTAATTTTTGCATGGATTTAATCTGTTCTGACCAGGAGTACCAACAGAAATCTCGAAAGGCTCCCAAATGTCCGAGCTGACGACTGAAAGCAAGATGATCGCCAGTGAATAGGAACTTGTGTTTGTACAATAGAACTGTATGTCCTTTACTATGTCCGGGGACGGGGATAATTAAGACATCGGGGATTAATTCAATCGGATCTATCCCCTGAAGTTGATGTTCGACAGATTGAGTATCAGTGGTAAGATCGTCCTGATGGAGGATGCGATCGCAACCAAAATGCTCGTGAAATTTCTGATGATCGGCGACATCATCGCGATGGGTGAGATAGAGATATTTTACGCCACCCATTGCTTCGATCTGTTTGACTAATGGCGGTGTAAATCGCGGCGAATCGATCAGAATATTGCCATCTGGATGCTGAATTAAATAACTCGCTGCGGCATAGGATTTCTCGGAATGATAACCGCAATGATAGACATTTTCAGCGATCGAGATCGGGAATGATGCTTGCGCTCGCTTGATATCATAGGGCTTTTCGATCGTCCCGATCGATCCTGTCGGACATGATAATAATGCTTGCATTGCTGCCAATCTTTGATCAGGATCGATCGGTTGATGATAAACTGCCGACATATCACCAGATCGATCGAATACCGTCGGAGCCATCCAGCGACAAGTATCGCAGTCAATACAACTTTTATCAACATAAAAGTCACCTTCAATATTCTCGATTCGTCTATTTGCTAAGTGTGCCATGATTTCCAGGATGTGGGTTTACACTGTAGAGATCGATTTAAGGCGTTGCTGAATTCAGGGATGATTTACTCTAGAGTAAATCATCCCTGAAATTTAGAGTAGGGGCAATCGATTTAATCACTCTAACAGCATTGGTAATCCCATTCTCAACCTGAATTTTTTGCCCCAGATTGGTTGCCTGTTGACGCATTACTGGATCTGTCACCGCCCTGTGGATCGCCTGCGCCAGTAGTTCGACTGTTAATTTTTTGCGGGGAATCGGTGCTGTCCCCACACCTAATTTGGCTACCCGCTGCCCCCAGAATAACTGATCGCCAAAGAACGGAATCACGAGCGAGGGTACACCCGCTCTCAACCCAGCCGCCGTCGTTCCCGCACCGCCATGATGTACCACCGCTGCCACCCTGGGAAATAGCCAGGAATGGGGCACTAATTCCACCATGTGGACTGTATCTGGTAAATGTGCCTGACTCAAACCGCCCCAGCCAGAGACTAAGATCCCTCGTTGCCCCGTTCGATCCAAAGCGGCTACAACTAAATCGGCGGTTTCGATTGGGTTGCGACTACCCATGCTGCCAAAACCGATATAGACAGGCGGTGCGCCGCTGTCTAGAAAATTCGTCAGGGCGGCAGGTGGAGTCCAATCGGCGGCTTCGTCCAAAAACCAATAGCCAGTCATCTGAGTATTTTGCCAATCCGCTGGTTGGGGAATTACGGACGAACTAAACCCATAGAGGGTGGGGTATTGACGCAAGATCGGCGAATTGTATGACCCCAAAAATGGAGCTGGTGGTAAGTTTATCACCTGCTGACGTGCCAATCGATCGGCCTTTTGAAATCCTTGCCACATGATCTGGCGGAATAGATGATGAGACAACCGATTGACAGTGCCGCCGAGTCTGGAAATGGATTGGGGCAAGAGGATGGCGGGAAAGGCTTTAGTGGGAGTAAAGGGAAAAATATAGGCTTGTAGAAAGGGAATATTTAACTTTTCGGCTAAAGAAATTGCGAGGTATAATCCCTTGCCCAGCGCAAGATAAGGCTGCACATCGCCTCTAGTTCCCATCGCAATAATCGCAATTCGCATGAATCACACTCCTTTGCTTAATTGATGATTAATTGACTAAAAAATTATTCAGTTGGGGCAATTCCTACCCACAGTGTTTCGATCAAATTATGGATAAAAATGCTCGGTGCAATCTGGTGAATTTCCGGTAACGGCATGCCAACTGGCCATTTATCGGCGATGTTCTGATTCACCACATAGTTGGTCATTGCGCCAACAATCATGTGGGCGACGGTGACGGTATCGCACGATCGCAGGTATCCTTGAGAGATCGCTCGATCGAGATATCCCGCCAATAACTGAGTATCTCGCACAGGTGGCGGTGGTACCACGGGCGGATGTGATGAATTACCCTGAGTCATCATCATGAACATGCGGGGCATGACCTCTTGATAAAATTCCAGCATTTGTCCACAGATCTCGATCAGATCTGATTTGATGGCTGCTGTGGGAGTATCATTCGCCAGGACATCAACCCATTCCCGCACCTCGGTAATCCCCATTGCTGCCAGAAATAGGGCTTGCTTGGTGGCAAATCGTTTAAAGATCGATGCTTCGGAGATGCCCGCTTTTTCAGCGATTAACAATGTCGAAGCATTGCCGCCTTGCTCTAAGAAGACTTGCCGAGCCGCTGCCAAAATTTCTTGGTTGGTAATTTTGGGAGGTCGAGCCATAGTTCAGCAAGTGATTATTTGTGGATGGATTTTGTGTCAATGTTTGCAATACCTTCATTTAACCCAAGTTACTACCTATCCTCAAAGTGGTTAAAACCACTCCTCGTGTTGCAAAGTCCGCCTTCGCGGACTGACATATTAGTCCGCAAAGGCGGACTTTGCATCATGAGCCACGATTTCAATCGTAGGCATTTTATCGGTAGCAACTTGGGTTAGGTATTAACTTGAGTTATTTGGTAGCTGTCCAATTTTTTCGCCCCTTCATCGGGAGATCGGCTACGCCTTTCATAGTTTTACCATCTACCGTACCCGCAAACTTCAAATTCATGCCGCCCGCTTTTGCTGAGAAATTCACTTTGTTATCTTTGGTAATGGTGCCTGTGAGTGGTAAATCACCCATTGGTGCCCGAAAAGTCCCTGTCAGGGCATTACCTTTCTGAATCAATGTGTATGTCGGCGATAGATTATTCTCACCGATAATTGACATTTTCCAGTCACCTTCAATATGCGGCACCTGGGCACAAGCAACACTAGTAGCCAAGATCGATAATACAGAACCGATCGCCAGTACATGGGAAATTTTAAACATAGTTCACCTCGGATTATGGATAAAAGTGGTTATTTCGGGGAATTTAGCTGTGGTTATTAATAAGTAAGCAATCACTTATTAATAGGAGCCGAGGATTTGAGTGGTTGTCAAGTTGGGTTCGAGTAGGGATGCGTTCAAGCTAGAGAAGGATGTCCTAAAACCTCGTGCATGTAAGTTCGGAGATCAACTAATGAAACTGTGGTGGAGATAAATCCGATATAGTTATCGGGTCGCAGCAACAACTGAAAAGGTTGATTTGTGCCAAATATTTTTGAAATTTGTGGGTTGAGTGGGATTACTTTGAATTCGTTGGCAAAGCCTCTCCCTTGGAGAATCGAATCTCCAGATTCATGTTCGAGTTCTTGCTGTAAATCTCTCACCAAATGTTCACTATTAGAGAAAACCAGGAGATGAAATTTAGGCGCGTGAAGCCGATCGTAAATACTCTTACCATCAACCAGAAAGTACGGCATTCGATCGCCAGCTTTGATCTGAAAATCTTTATCCCCATCATGTTTACTTAATATCGCCTTGCGATAATTGATGCGAATTTGTGACATAAATGAGAAAATAGTTTTCCCAACGAAATCGTGACCAATTGCGTATTTTGCGACTAGGGGTAAAATTTTCATCCGCATCAAACCAAACAGCCAGTTTGAGCCTGCCAACACATTAAAAGCTCGATCGGTTGTTGCCAAAAGTCGTCGAGCATTTGGGAGGCGTTCTTCGTTATAAGTTGCTAATAGTTGTTCCCCCGCATATCCCTTGATCACGAATGCCATTTTCCAGGCAAGGTTATAAACATCCTGAATGCCCGTATTCATGCCTTGTCCGCCCGCTGGGGAGTGAATGTGCGCTGCATCGCCAGCGACAAAACACCGCCCGATCGAGAACCGATCAACAGCGCGGGTGTGAACTTTGTAAACTGAAAACCAGTTGACGTGGGAAATCTCCAGATCCAGCTTGGTGTCTTCCTTAATCCGTTGTTCGATCTCCGCGTACAAAATCTCGCCTTCGTCTTTTTCCAAGCCTTCAGGAAAGGTGCCGATAATTCGATAGCGTTTTTCGCCCACCATTGGGAAAAAGAGGGCTACTGAAGCTGGCGAGAAGCAACCATAGCCAGCATCGTGGCTAAACTCCCAATCGACTTGAGCATCGGCAACATAAAACAGTCGCTCGAATGTACTACCCTCGAAAGTCAGTCCGAGCGTGTGTCTGACGGGACTTTTCGCGCCATCGCAGCCGACGAGATATTTAGCCTCGATGGCGTAGCCTCCGCTTTGCGGAATCGATTGAGATTCACCGTCAGCCATTTTCACTCGTGCGGTAACACCCTGTTCATCTTGGCTAAAATCTTCGAGTTCCGTTTGCCACAGCACCTCTTGGTGGTGACTGTGCAGATATTCGCACAGCAATTGCTCGTTTTTGCTCTGATCCAGAATGAATAGATACGGATAAGGACTCAATCCCTCACCCATCGCGGAAAGATCGACCCCACCGCGTACTTTACCGCCGGAAACAATCCGAATTTTTCCGGCAATCTGACCTCGATCGAGTGTTTGCTCGACTACACCCAGTTGTTCATATATTTCCATCGTCCGCGCTTGAACGCCGATCGCTTTGGAATGGGTTGTCACGCCCGCCTTTTTGTCGATGATCACAAAATCAATCCCATATCTAACTAACTGACAAGCCAGTGAAAGCCCCGTTGGGCCTGCACCGACGATGATTACGTCGGTTTTGATTGTTGTGTCCATAAGTCCTCATTTAAAGTTAAACACGGCTTGAATTTTACTAAACGGTTTGGTAAGATTACTAAACAGTATAGTAAACTAGAAATAGAGTGTCAATAGCAGCAATGAATCCCCTCAAATCACCAAAACAGAAAGTGGCTGACAAAGCCGAAGCGATTCTAGCAGGGGCGATGCAAGAGTTTATGACGTGCGGTTATGCAGCGGCTAGTATGGATCGGATTGCGATCGCGGCGGGGGTATCGAAGCCGACACTCTACAGCTATTTTCAGGGTAAGGAAGGGTTGTTTACGGCATTGATTCAGCAGATGAGTCAGAGCGATCGATTATTAGATGAAGAACGCTTTCTTCAACACCCAATCCGCGAGAGTTTGAAATTGATAGCGATCGATTTTCTCGACAAATTTTCTGGCGAACAACCGCTGTTGACTCTGTTTCGGCTAATTATTGGTGAATCAGGACGGTTTCCCGATTTGGCGCAGACGTTTGTGCGAAATTTTGAGAAACCGATCGTTGAAAAGATGAGTTATTTATTCGCCCATCACCCCGATCTTAACGTCGCCGATCCAGAAATTACGGCGAGATTTTTTATCGGTAATATGGTGCATTATGCGATCGTCCAGGAAATTCTCAACGGTAGAGATATTTTACCGATGGAACGCGATCGATTTGTGGCTGGATCGATCGACCTAATTGTTAGTGTATCTCTAGAGCGAGACAGGATCGATTCCTCGATCGGCAATTAATTTGCGGTTGTTGCGGGTGAAAGCTCCCATATCTAGATTCTCTCGCACTGTCATACTGGAAAATATCCGCCGTCCTTCGGGGACGATTGCCATGCCCAGATAGGCTAATTCATCGGTTCTTAAATTCTTGATGGTTTTGCCTTCGAGGAAGACTTCTCCTTTGGTAATTTGACCGCTAAAGGCTCCGAGTAGACCACTGACGGCTTGAGTGCGGTAGATTTGCCTGCGCCGTTAGCACCAATCATGGCGATGATTTCACCTCGATCGATCTGAAAGGAGATATCCATTACTCGATCTTCGACAGATTGGTTTGAAATCGGTTATTTAGCTAGGGCTTGCTGAAGATCTCAGCAAGGCATTCACTGCAGGGGTTTTGAGCCTTTTTTTGCGAATCAAGTGCAAGGTTTTGATGCTTAAAGGCTCAAAACCCTTGTACTCGATCGCTTGAATCCCTCGATCGAGCGAA
>JANYIT010000307.1 GCA_025358725.1 Chamaesiphon sp. GL140_3_metabinner_129_sub | reverse complement strand
ATGATCCTCGATGATTACCGCCCACCGCGCCAGGGTGAGAATTTCATCATCCGAGATCGTAAATTTACCTCGATCTGATTCAATTACGGGCACGTTTTTAGTCAGTTTCGATCCGCCCAAGTCGTAGACCATTTTAATCGCTTTACTCCCCAACCTTTTTTGGAGAATCGGCCTAAAACTATCGGTGAGGGTAGGTTTGAATACCAAAAACTCATCGGGATTCACCGCTCCCTGGACGACATTTTCACCCAAGCCATAAGCAGCACAAATCGAAGCAGCATTCTTAAATCCGGTTTCGGGATCGATCGAAAACATCACGCCCGAAGCAGCTAAATCCGAGCGCACCATCTTTTGCACACCCACAGAAAGATACACATTCAGATGGTCGAATCCCCTTGCTGTGCGGTAGGAAATCGCTCGATCGGTAAAAATCGAAGCAAAGCATTTATGACAGGCTTCTAGCACCTGCTTGACCCCGTGGACGTTTAAATATGTTTCCTGTTGTCCGGCGAAACTGGCATCGGGTAAATCTTCGGCGGTGGCACTCGATCGCACCGCTACATCCGTATTGTGCAGACAATCTTCGACTAGATTGGGATGAATTGGGGCGAGGAAATCGCAATCTGCTCTATCACCGCCGTAGAGAGAGCAGAGTTTAGTATAAGCTGTCGCGATTGCCAGTTCTAATTCTTGCGGGAAAGGTGTATTTAGCATCAACGATCTCGCCTGTTCGCCCCGCTGCCGCAGATTTTGGAGATTATCTACATCCAAGTCCGCAAAAATCTGGTGAAGTTTAGGTTCTAAACCCGCTTGGGCGATGAAGTAGCGGTAGGCAGCCGCAGTAGTGGCAAACCCATTGGGCACGTTCACGCCTTTGGGAGCCAGTTGCCCAATCATTTCGCCCAGAGAGGCGTTTTTACCACCCACAAGTGGGATATCATTGATGCCAACTTCGTCAAACCAGAGCATAAATGCGCTTGCGCGAGCTGGTTCGTGGATCGATCTGGGAGCGGTACTGAGCATAATCCAGTCCTCTAATAGCAATGAGCAGATTGTCGATATGTTCGAGTCTAGTTCGATCGGATCGTCCGGTTAACCGAATTTGTGCCATACAACAGGTAGCGACTAACTGACGCAACGAAGCAGAATACTTCAGAAATTTAGCTATTTTCAGACCAAGGCGATACATCTGGTTGTAAGTCGATACCCTCTGGCTCTGAAGTTAATACATCGCTGGGCAGAGTGGCAATCTCTTTGATGACTCGCCAGGAAGAGTGCGTACCCACCTTGCCAGCTTTGACAAATTTCCAACATCCCCGCACAAAGGAATTATGACCTGGGGCGCAATGTGGTTTCGTGCCAATTAGTTGTTCGACTTCCTCACTAGAAATAATCCAGCCCTGAGTCTCAACCTCTGCCAAAATCGGCATATACCACAGCGGGTTAGATGGCGGCGAATGCTTGTTTATTAGTACCTCCATCTGCTCCAACCGACTAGAGATATTTGCGAGTAACTCCTCGATCTTGCTGCTGGGTAGCGGTGACGATGTGGTTGTTGGGGCGGCGGTTGCCGTTGGCATCACCTCTGTGAAAAAGAATCGCCCTTCATCAGGATGCAGCTTAGTTGCTGTTGCTACTCCAGTATCGCCCTGGCTGTTGGGTGGCGGCGACGATTTTGGGGTTGGATTTGCTGTTACTAATTGTCGATCTCCATTGGGGTGCAGATTGTTTGCTGTGGCTATTTTTATACTGGGTGAGGTATCGTGGATGTTGGGTTGTGGAGCCGATATTTGGGTTCGCCCTGCACTAGAGTTTTGCCCAACCCGATTGACTTCTGCGGCGAGATGTTTGAGGTAAATAGCGGTATCTTGACTGCCCTTGGCTGCTAATTGAGCGGCTACCTGGTTCATCGTGTAGACTAGCCCTTCATCGACCAGATCGGGATGTTGGCTCAAGATCGCTACTTCATCCCCTTTCGAGCATCCAAGTAGGGTTTGAATCAGTTTTAGATAGCTGTCAGCTCGGCTTTGGGCTGGGTCTTCACTAGTGTTTTGTTGCAGCAGATGAGTAAGTTGAACTGTCCAATAGTGGAGAAATTTAGCAGCAGGGGCATTGCCTTCGGTGTTAAGTCGATCGGTAATTTGCGCCATTACTGTTAAGAGTTCGGCATCGATTAGATCTTCATGCTGCTGAAGTAGCAACCACTCCTCTCCTTTGCCACAGTCCAGCAGGGCTTCGATTAGGTGTAAATATGTATTGAGGTGCTGTTTATCCATTTGAGCCTTCCTTGTCAATCTCATCTCCTTCACAGTAAGTAAACAAGTTGAGAAAGTTGTGAGGAAGATCGAAAACCAGGCATAATCTTAACTCATTTGAACAAACCACAAGAATCCTCTAATTTGTGGGCGAATATTCTTTAGCAAAATAAAGTAATCAATATAACCTCACAAAAATTTAACAATATAATTTATTTATCGATATCTTGTTGGACTAATGCTTGAATATCAGTTCGCAATCCAGTGATTTCTGCTTGCAATGCTTTAATCGATTTTGCACTTGCTAATTCTGCCTCACCACTTTCGGCATCTCTGTCGATAAAAAATGTGGCTAGTGTTGCCGTCAAATAACCAAATACCACCACCGCATACAACGCCAGAAAAAAGCAGAGGATTCGCCGCGTTCTCGTTCTAATGCTGGCTGTTTGTTTGGGGGCTTCATAACGTACTTGGTGGCTGAGATCGATAGACATCAAGCTGTGCCCGTAACTGAGCCACTTCTTGAACCAGATCTAGCACGATCGCGGCTCCAACTAAGTTCACCCCCAAATCTTGCCGCAACCGCTGAATCTGAGCGATGCGGGCAATCTCGCGCGAATGTAGCATCGAGCCTGTGGGTTCGATTACGCCCAACTGCACATAAACATGTATGACCGCGATCGAGGTTTGGGCAGCATTGGCGGCATATTCAAAGGTGTATAAGCAATCTCCTTCTTCTGAAACTACGGTGGTGGATAGGCTGAAAGTCATAGTGTTATCTCCTCTAAGTGAGCGCGGGGGTTAAAGGTGGTATTTGTCTGAATTTTTTCGTAACATTCCTGCTCGATCGAATTAAGCTCCTGCGGCGTAACGATTTGAAGTTTGGCAAATAAGTCGCCGCGTCCCCCTTTTGGTAACGTCCAACCTTTGCCGCGAAGTTTGAGCGATTGACCAGATTTCACTCCTTTGGGGACTTTCATCGTCACGCTACCATCGGGAGTTGGTACTTGGATTTGCGCCCCCAGCACTGCCTCATCGGGGCGAATGGGCATGTCACAAACGAGGTTATCGCCCTCAAATCTAAAGAAGGTATGGGGTAATACTTCAATGGTCAGATACAAGTCACCGCGTTGTTGCGAGAACGGACTCGAACGACCTCTACCTTTGAGCCGAATCCGACTACCTGGTTTCGCACCTGCGGGAATGCGAACGTTAATCGTGTCATCGTCGAGTTGGAGCCGCTGCTGGACACCGTGAAATGCTTGGGAAAAAGTGAGGGCGATTGCAGCTTCCGTATCTGGTGCGGGAGCCTGAGAACGATATCCACCACCAAAGTCGTCAAAGCCGCCCCCTGTAGTGCGATTAGTGGAAGTTCTCCGTCCACGACCCAGTAGATCGTTGATGAACGAATCAAAATCACCATACTGACTAAAATCTTCAGTCCCGACATTACTTCCAGTAGGTGGTGGTACTTCACCATAACCAGGGCGATCCCAGTGCTGACCGAACTTGTCATATTTCTCCCGCTTTTCTGGGTCGGAAAGTACCTGATTTGCTTCATTGAGATCTTTGAACTTTGCCTCGGCGGTTTTATCCCCAGGATTGAGGTCGGGATGGCACTTACGGGCAATTTTACGATAAGCTCGTTTGATTTCTTCAGGAGTTGCCGTTTTAGGCACTCCCAGGGTCGCATAGTAGTCCTTAAAATCTGTTGCTGTTGGCATGATTGACCTCTGGCTTGCGGGTGATGTTAATTGTCTTTAGCTGGATGTCGCCCATCATGTCCGTATCAATCGATCGAGCGGTCGGCGGAGAGAAACTGGCTGTGGATAGTTTTTTAAATAACCCGTTCGTAAAATAAATTGAACATTATCACCAATGCCAATTGACTGATTCAACTTTGCTCTGGTTGATGGTTCTTCCAAGATCTGGGTCATTGGATGGATGGCGATATTCCGTTCCCGCACTTTTAGGAAAAGTCTTTCCATGCGTCTCCCAGTTTCGAGCAGTGCCGCTACTGAATTGTCCTGACTGGTAATCAAAATCCAGCCTGCCGATTCCGATACTTCTTTCTGAATATTATCGATACCTCGTTCTCTAAAATCCTTAGTCATCACATTGTCTTTATCGTAAGAATTTCGCACTACCCAACCAGGAATTCCAGTTATTTCCATCCCAGCGGTTGTCAGTCCATCACGATATTTATCGGCATCCTGACTGGAGAATCTAATCCAGTTAGCTAATTCTTGTTGTGCTGGATCGCGGTAAGATTGTAGGCGATTGGCGGTGCTCGTTTGTTCGTCGATAAATTTACTTTCTTTGCTAGTATTAGGCAGGTAATGAATAAATTCTGGCTCTGAATCGATAAGATATGTAATATCTTCTTGCTTCAGCAGATCGCTTAAAAAGTTAGAGCGGACAGTTCGGCGACTGGTGATTTTTGTGATATTAAAATTATTTATAGATGCTGTTTTACTAAGCTTTACTTCCATCACCAGATCGTCTTGATTAGTCGTTGCTAACAACTTCCAATTGCAGGCGTAGCCAAAGGAACCAGCAGCATATTCAAGATTTTGCAAGAAAGCACCGATCGATAACATTGTTTCGCGCTGATTCGGATCGACGGCAGGCAACCATTTACTTTTATCATTGCCGATAATCCAGTGATAAGGTTCGAGATATCGGACGAACCACGGCTGGGTATTGTGACCGCTTGGCGCAAGAGAAGTTAGAAATAAAATCTCCCGTTCATCCGGTTTGAGATTTTCATTCTTATCATCTACCTGTTGTATATCCGCCCTAACTAGATTACTTCGGTCGCTCAATAAATAAGCTGTTGCACCGACTAGCCCGATCGTTCCACCGACAATGCTGATAAATTTTATTCTGTTCATAATGAACACCTTGTTAAAGTATTAATCGAATTACTCAGTAGACAAATTATCTAACTTTTATCTGGCGGCTGTTGGCTGTGATTACAACCAACATTCTCGATAGTCCTCAACATATCGATCGATCGAAATTGGTGAGCAACCTAGTAATTGCTGTACATCTGATGTCACTAAATCTGCAAATCCCAATCGAGCAGTGGTATAAATGCCCACCATCACTAAGACAAATTGCAGCGGGAATCCCTGCTGTACCATTTGCCAAATAAATATTGGGATTGGGGGATTAGTATAGTGAATTGGTCTGCCTATAACATTGGTAAAAATGGTTGCGACTTCAGAATAAGTCAGAGCCACTGCGCCTGTAAGATCGTAAGCACGGTTGATTTCTGATAATTCTTGAGATTGATGATGTTCTTCAGTTAAAAATTTCACCGCAATCGCAGCAATATCTCGCACATCGATAAAACTCGTCTTGCCATTGCCAGCAGGCATAAACAGCCTGTCGCGCAGCCGAATATCTTCACGATGGGTGGTATTGAGGTTTTGCATGAAAAAGCTACAGCGCAAGAATACTGCGGGAATATTTAATTGTTCGATTGCGCGTTCGATCGCATAGTGCGGCACAATTATATTTTTATTTGCACCAATAATTGACAGAAATATAATCTCCTCAACACCCGATCGTTTGGCTGCATTTAAAGCAGGGGTGATTCGATCGATATCGGAGATCGCAGGTGGACGCATTAGAAAAAGCTTATTAATTCCAGCAAAAGCATCTGCGAAAGTATCAGAGTTAGTAAAGTCGAAGGGAACACAGCGAACATTACTACCGAAACTCTTTTGAGATTCGATCGGATTTCTAACTGCTGCGATGACTGGATAGTCTAAATCGGAGAGTAAGCGCACTACTTCTGTTCCGACATTGCCTGTCGCACCTGTTACTAAAATATTTGCGATCATAAGAATATATCCCCTTTAAATCTACTGCTTCCTAAATATTAAAGCCGACCATTTGGGAAGATTAATGTAGATCTTTCGGTCTGATTGGACTTGAAGATCGTGCCCATAGTTGCCCGAATCATTCCAACCGTCATACTGTGGCGATTGGGAGTTGAAAATTTCTGACCATTGACCAGTTTCTCCACCCAAGTCGATTCCGTAATTATGTTCTTGCCATTGACGATCGCTCAGATTGACAACAACCACCACAATATTGCCGCCTTCATGCCAGCGTTTGAAAGCTAAGACTGTATTTGTGCGATCTTCATGAATAAATTGCAAGGTATCACTGCGTAAAGCCGGATTATGCCAGCGTACCCAGTTAATATCTCTGACTAGATTTCGCATGGAAATACCGAGCGGATCTCCCGCAATTGCCCAATCAAATCGATGTTCGGAAGTTACCGGATTGCCATCGGGATTCGGCCACCAATAACCCCAATGATGACATTCAGATCCCATAAATAACATCGGTGTACCTGGCATCGCGACATTTAACGCCCAACCGAGTCGGGCTTTGGCTCTTGCGTACCAGTTATCTCGTCCGCCACAAAGCTCGACAAAATAGCGATTTTCGGGTTGTTTTCCGCTCTGTGAATCGGCGATTCTGTCATGTGAACCGAGCAAATAACGAACAAAATTCCAAGACCTGTCGAATCCCGTCCAACCGATAAATGACTTGAGTTGGTCGATGGCATTGTCTCCATTTACAGCGCGACGAAATGCAAACGGATCGGACATTCCCCACACCGCATTGAAGCCTAATTCACGGATGACTGTACCCCAGCGATCTTGCTGTTCGCTCGTCCATTCGGCAATGAAATATTTATCTCGCCAGTAGGGATTTTCGCGGAGTCCGGCAATGATATGTTGAGTGCATTCCCACGTCAGACTATGCGCCATATCAAACCGCAAACCGT
>JANYIT010000306.1 GCA_025358725.1 Chamaesiphon sp. GL140_3_metabinner_129_sub | reverse complement strand
TTCGCTCGATCGAGGGATTCAAGCGATCGAGTACAAGGGTTTTGAGCCTTTAAGCATCAAAACCTTGCACTTGATTCGCAAAAAAAGGCTCAAAACCCCTGCAGTGAATGCCTTGCTGAGATCTTCAGCAAGCCCTAGCTAGACCATAGGCATAGGAAGAAGCTAAATCAAACAAATTTATATCATCATTGTAATAATATAAATTCTTCGGCTTATTTAAAGTTGATTCGAGAGCACCTAGATTGAGAACTCCATAGCTACCACCCGATCTAGCAATAATTTCATTGTGCGATTCGAGGACATCATCAATATCTATCCAAGAAGGCTCAATCATTTAGCTAATTCTTCCAATACTTTAGAATGCTTCTTCATTAAATACCTTGCCGCAATCATTGCTCTTATGGAATGATTAAATTTACTAATATTTTCTTCATTCTCTTTTAGCAAATAGCCGTCTTTTTTAAATATCTTAGAGGTAACATTTAAGGTTTTAAAGACTGATGTAGCCAACAGAATAAAATTGCTACGGAACTTTTGTATTAATTCTTTCTAAGCAAATTTATCTAAAGAACCGTATTGAGAACCATACTTTTTATTTCTCTCTTTTTTTTCCTTCAAAGCACTAGGGAGCTTTAAAAATATCTCTAGAATGAAACGCCAAGTACTTTTGTTGAAAGGTTGCAACTTATCGAGAAGTAAAACTTTAGTTTTCACAGAAAATTCATCCCAATGCAAATCGACAATATCTGTTATCAGGATAAAAGCTTGGGCTGTTTTAGAATCGTCGCGATCTATCAAAGATGTTCCCTCTCTAATAATCCAAACTTGTTCGACCAAATCATTAAGTTTTAAAACTTTGGGAGAAGAAGGTAGAGCATAAGAAAAGATTTCAGGGAAAGTAGCTTGCCGATCTCGACGATGGACACTAGACTCATCAGAAATAGCGGCAGCTAAAGAAGAATCTGCATTAGTCGCTGACACTTTAACAATCGGTCTAGCTTTGAGAGAGCTAGCTTGACTCATTAGGGGGTTAAAATCTTGAATGACAGCAGAAGTCATAAGTACTAAGCCTTGTAAACTCCAAAATCGACAAAACTCTTTCACAGACTGAGAGAGAGTTAGGAGCGTATTATAAATCATAACGTGTTTTGACCTTCAATTGAATGTATATTTTGGCTGAAAGCTAGTCTGAGTATTAACTTTAGTTAAGTTGTTGATCCCAGAGTTATCCCTCATAATTCGAGTTCAAAATTGCCGATCGATATGCCATAGTTAGCGTAGGTTAGGAATTCAGATATCGCCATTCTATGTATTGACGGTATCTCTAATGGGCAGAGAGAATAGAACAGAAATCGCTCTTGGGTTTCGTTTGCTATGGCAAAACAGTTCCATCTTCCATTCTTTCCTTGGCAAGCAAGGCGCAATGTTAGTTCGCCTTGAAGTTTAGTAAATTCCCAATCTTCTTCAGAGAAAAAATTGAGCATTGCTTGATAAATTTTGCCTTTAGTATTGGTGTTCCTGTTGACGGAGCTTTTCGCCTTAGGACTCGATCGATCCGGCTCGACTAAACTCTCAAGTGCATCTGTGACTTCTGCAAAAAAGTTGGAAATTACTGATTCTGTTTCTTTAACAAACTCAGTTTCATCCCAGTTCTTTAGATCGTTAGCAATTCCTTCCAAGACTTCTGTAATGGCTTTCTCCGCTACTGCTAAATTAGCCTCATTGCGGTCTTTAAGAAACTGTGCCATCGCTTCAGGAAACTTACCATTGGAAATCGCTTCTGGTGTTAAATTAACAGGATTGAGATAAGACCAAAAGGTACGATAACTAATATCACCAGTTGATTGAGGTTGTTTAACACTTAGGGCAAACCAGCTTTCCGTTGAAAGTAGTGGATCGATTTCTGGTGATAAAACTAATGATTCGTCTGTTACATCAGACTTTGATTTTTTCTTTGGTTTCTGTGATGAATGACTGTTTTGAGAGCAGGTGATGAGATAATTGATCGCAGTTTTTGAGTCGGTTGCATGTTCTGCTAATCGGGATAAGAGTTGAGGCTGTAGGGTCGCTTCGATTTCAATCTCAGTTTCATCTTGAAAACTGACAGCATTCAGCGCACCTCGTAATTCTGGTTTGAGATTGAATAATGATTCCGTGTTAATTCGTTGATAAATTCGTGAGTTTGCTTGGACTCTTATCCGGCATTCTAAAAGAGTATCCTCTTTCTTAATTAAATTAACATCGATAATATGAAGCGATAGAGATGAGCCTAAAAGATCGAAAAATATCAGTTCTCTTAAAATAACTTTGTCGACAAAATTAGTCATTAAACATATTTATTTTCGATGGGATTTGCAAGACATGTCAACATATCTTATTCCTCTTAATTATTAGTTTCTAAATAATTTAGGTACTTGTTCTTCAGCCCAATATGCCGCATTTGTAATTAGTGGGTCTTTTCTATCTCCTCTGTATTCATTATAAATTTCTTTTCTAGCTTCAACAATACCTCTTGTGAACAGAAGCATCTCCAGATATGATTCAAAGTCGGTAATTCTACTATTATCCCATTCAGCATAATGGGAGCTTAGCCTTAATATTTTAGGGTTTCCCACACCTTTTTCCAACAAAAAAGCCATGCAAGAATAATCACTAAATAAATCAAAGGGCTTTAGATTTTTTTGAAAATCTTTTTCCCTGTAGGTGGTATTGGAAAATTCTATCGTATCTTCATCGGAAGTTATTTCATCGAAAATTATTTTATTATTCCAGTTACGATCAACTACTGCATTTTCAATCGGGATCAAATCTATTTTGGCAAAATAGTTTTCATCATCATCTTCATCTGGTATTCCTATATCATAATCATCATATTCTTCTTGGATATTATCTAACTCTTCATCTGTCATGCCTGACTTTATTTTCCAATATATTCTTAGCCCATTTGCTTTTTGATAAAAATCTCTAATGGATTTATCTAATGTTGCTTCCAGTCTTCTTTCAACGGCAGCAAATGCCTCATCGCTAGCAGGTTGGTTGACACAGAAGTCAACTATTTCTAGTAAAGGATGCAATTTTATTTCGTCTACCATTGCACTGAATTTTTCTACATAGTTCATTGTTTATTTTAACCTTTGAATAATTAATTTATGGAATACTCAGCAAAATTTAGATATCAGGTTCTGAATCTGGTAAAACATTTACTACAGACAAAGATTGACCAACTTTATCATCAATCCATTGTCCTTGATCGTGCTTCAGAATTGCCCATTCATTGGAAAAAGATCTGGGTAATTTTTCTTGCTCATAATTCATTATATCTAGCTTCCGTCTATCCTTGTTTTTGTCTTGAGATGTATTGTCTTTTATTCTATCTTCAATTACTTTCTGAGAATTACGATTTGGATGTTTACTATATATTGCCTCGATACGATATCGAACAACCTTTTTATCGCTCAACACAGCTTCTTTGACGTATTTTTCTATAAAATTCAAGTGTTGCTTATTTGCAAGGTCTGTTATGGGAGCTAAATTATAAGATCTGCCAAGACCCCCAAGATTTTCATTTAGTAAATGTCCTCGAATATAACCAGATGGTCTCCTCCTTGCTTTTTCCCAAATAAGAGGTGTGGCTTGTGGCGCAGAGCCTCCTGAGTTGTTTGCCGAAAGAATCTTGGCATTTGCTAATGTTGCCCCACCATCTGGTGTTAAAGAACCGTACTCTATTACACTCGGTGGATTTTCTTTGGATTGTCCTGCCAAAATGCTTGTTGGAACTGCAAGTTTGTTCAATTTATCAATCAACTCTTTCCCGATTCTTATTCCTTCTTCTGTTTGCACTCCTTTACCCTTACCTTTGCGCTTTTTACAAATTTCATCTATGCTTGATGCGATTACCAAGGCATCAGCTTTTGCTTGCTTAATTAATGGTGAACTATCATCATCTACAGTATTAATAAATTCCGTGTAAGTTTTCTTTTGAGAAGCAACCATAAGTGTTGCATTTTCACTTCCACCCTCGAAGAAAAGAGTATGTGTTTCATTATTCTGAGTTTTAAACTTCTTCTTAGCTTTCCACCACTCCATTACAGTTTCCACACCCGCCTTGGCTGCTCCAATCAATCCCTTAATTCCCCCTTTTAGCTGATCAATCAGCCAGTTAAGTGCCTTATCAACTGCGACTCTGAGCGGAGTGATAATATCCTTGATTGCTGTACCAATACCACCTAAGCCCACTTGATCGGCGAGGAATCCAATCACCACGGGCATTCCTTGATGCATAACTTGTTCGAGTTTGGCACCAGCAGCTTCGATATTTCCACTAGCAATAGTGGTGATATCGTCGAGTGTTTGGTTCACCATGTCAAGGATTTGTCGCGCCCAGCGGACAGCACTCAAAATAGCTTTATAGATGCGGCGAATGACATCGAGAACTTCAGATAGTCCGCCGGAAGCAGCAGCAGCAGCAGCGAGTGTCGCTATTTCTGTAGCGACTTGTCCCGCAACCCATTCAGCGATACCCGTCAAAATAGATGTACCAAAGTCTTTAGCTTGTTCGATAATACCAGCCGTATTCTCAGCGGGAGATTTTGACGTATCGATCGCATTATCGATCCACTCCATCACTCCTGCCGCTTGTCCCATCCGTTCCCGTAACTTCTGGACTTGTTTTTTATCTTCAAAGTGATTTTCAACCAATTCCCACAGATGGTTGACATTTATCCCCACTACATCCAACACGAATCCAAAGACTTGTTTTGGCTCGCTCCAGCTCTCTGGCAGCGTAATGTTATTTTCGGCGAGTCCACCAGTCAGCCAACCCATCAGCCCGAATTTGAGGTGTTCACCGATATTGCTGCCGAGTAGCAAGAACCCTTTACCGATCGATCTGACGATATTCTTGATAAATTCTAATGGATCTTTACTCACCAAATCCCAAGCACTTTCAGCTTTTTGGATCACGGTATCGAGTAACTCTGGTGGGATATTAAATACTCGCAGGATCAGATGGAAGGTTGCTTTAACCGCGCCGATCAAATCGCCATTAGTGAATACCAGATTGATAATCCCCATCACATCTGCTTTAGTCTTCTGCCAAGCATCATTATCACTGGCTAATGCTTGGAATATTTCGACTTGGCGGAGAATAATCGGCCCAATAAAATCAATGATGGGATCGCGAATACATTCGGGAATCGCAGTCCAAATTCCTTTGGCTAAGAACGCGGGCAGTCTCCAGATATCTGAGACAACATGGCCAACTTCAACAAAGAAATCCAACATCTTTTGGAGGAATACTTGCAGCTTGACCATCGCTTCCTCTATCCACTTGCTCAAGTCATTGAGTTGTTGTTCTGCCCAGTTTGCCAGTGCTTGAACTCGATCGGCAATCCATTGAATCGCCGATGTCGCTACCTTGAGCAACGAGCCACTAATCGCCCCAACTGCCCGCATCATCCCTGCGGCAAGACTACCCAGAGCCGAACTCAGCATACCTGCCATCTGCTGGAAGGTGGCACCAAGGCGATGTGCCGCACCCTGCAAGGCTGGAATTAGAGAATTTTGCAGATATTCACGGGACTTAACGATAATACTGCCTTTGCCCCAATTAGCACCAATCCACCTTAGCCCCTGTACAGCCCCAACGACAGCAGCACCAATGGCTATCACTGGGCCAGCAGGCGAGACGGCAACAGCAACGGCAGCTACTGCTAGACCGATGGTAGTTAATTCTTTTTGGAAAGGTTCCAATTTTGCCTTGAGCGCGTTCCAAGCCTCTTCTACTTTGCGCTGTACCCACTGCAAGAGTCCATTTTGGCCTTCAACGTCATCTCCCATGCCTAGCTTGTTTTTCAACCAAGTCCACATTTTACTGCCGCCGCTCGTTTTCCAGAGGGAGCTGGCGATTTTCGAGATTTGTTCGCCGAGCTGCTGAACTTGCGTCCATTGCTCGGATGCGTAATCTTTGATCCAGCCCCAGATCGGTGCGCCGATTTTGTCCCAGATTCCGTCTAGGGTCTCTTTGATCTTAGCAATGACTGGTTGGAGCTTTTCGACGATCGGCGTAATCAAACTCGCGGCAGCTTGTTCGAGCTGTTCAGCCGCTTCACTAATCGGTTTGCAATCATTATTCGATATTTGTCCAGCCGCAGTCTGAATCGATCCTAGCAGCGGGGCAAAATGTGCCGCGAGTCGATCCTCAACTCCAGCAATTGACTTCACAGGTGCCATAAGAGTGCTAAAAATACCTTCGACAGAGGAGCCGATCAGACTTTTCATCCACTCAAAAATACCTGCCGAACCTTTTTTCAGAATCGGAACCAGTTCTGGTGATAGCTCTCCAACGATTGCCCAACCAGCTTCTTCTCCAAAATCAGCCAATCTGTCTAATATACCAACCCGCTGAATCATCGGATCTGCATCATTTGACTGTGCTTGGAGACTCTCAATCTGCTTGGGAGCAGTTGTCGTCGATCGGGTTCCTTCCGGCTGCTGCCGCATCAATGATGGCTGAAGATCGTTTTTGTTCTGACTCGATCGCTGTAAATCTCCAGTGCTAAAGGTCTTCGCTGTTAAGTCAGCTGCAAGGGCTGGTATTGCTGCTACTTCTGCCTTCGCCTGAATTCGATCGATCTCTTTTGGTTCTTCTTGGCACCCTGAACAAGCTCGTTGAATTGGTTGAATCGATCGAGTCTGCACTGAGTCAGTAATATTCGAGCTTGTCAATTCTGGCTCTGGCATCTGCATCACATGTGCTGCCGTACTGTCAGCTTCCTGCTCGTACTTATCGCCTGGTTGACCAATCGTTAGTTTTGCCTGAATTGAGAAAATTGCAGGGTCTATCTGTACTCTATTTAGACGTTGTGAACGACTAATTTTGTTATTTTGCTGTACGACATGAGTCAATTCATGCGCCGTCAAAGCATCCTTACCTGGAGCCTTTCCAGCCCCAAAGTAAACATCCTGCCCATGAGCAAATGCCTGAGCATTTACATCTTGATTCATCCGCACCGAATCACTGCCAGTATGTACCCGCACGCCACTAAAATCAGCCCTAAACCGTGGCTCCATAAACGATCGAACATCATCCGATAATGGACTCCCTCCACCCTTACTACTATTGAGTCGATCTTCTAGATCTGCCGGAACTGAGGGCGTATCATCCGCAGCCCGTTGGATAACTGAATCAGAAAATTTAGCTTGAACCTCCACCCCTTCACCATAGCTTTCCTGATTGTCAGACACCTTTTCCATCATCTGACATTGAACTGGATTAACTGCGGTACCTTGGTTAAGACCATGTGCAGTTCTCGTGTCATAGGCATCATTTTTAGTATCTGACTCGGTAGCAGTATTTTTGAAAATCTCATTGGCAATAGCTTCTGTTTTTCCCAGAAGTTTTTTGTGTAGATCTTTAAAGGATGCCTGATCGATATTGATGTGCCCTTCTTCATGAGTATCTAGAGCCTGATAGAAACGTGCCCATTCTTTTTTAACAGGTTCGCATTGTCGATCGAGTTCAGTCCAGACGGGCATTGCTTTGGTTTCTGTGACGGTAACATCGGCTTCGTAGACTATTACGGTAGAACTACCAGCGGCTTGATAAGTTTTGGGATCTAATGCTGGAGCGCATGTGACCCTGCCTGGTTCACCTTTGCCCTGACTTGTGAGGCTTGTAATAGCTTCTGTAATAGTCTTACCAGACGCAGTGATTGTCTCATCAGCTCTAGTAATTGTGGTTGTCCCCTTTTTCGGTGGCATCCGATCTGGGTCTCTTTGGATGTCAGCAGTAGGTTGATGAGTTAGTAATAAATTATTGTCTATACTTTTACTTCGATCGATCGAGCCTGCTGAGCTGGAACTAGTCGGCTGATCATCCGCCGCATCTTGTTTGCGCCAAACTGAGGTTAGTTCGGATGTTTGTCCTATAGTCTCTTTCGCCTGAATCTGCTCCCCCTCTTCTTCCTGTTTTGATTCTTCTTTTTTCTCCTCTTGACACTCAGTACAAGCTTTTTGAATTGGTTGAGCCTGCACCGATTTATTAACATTTGAGTTTACTAACCCCTGCGCTGGCATCTGCATCACCCGCGCTGCCATACTATCTGCTTCTTGTTCGTACTTATCCCCTGGCTCACCGTTGGCGGAGCCTCTCCTCTGGAGAATCGTAAGTTTCGCTTGAATTGGTGTAGCGGAGCTACTTGTCCCTTTCTGATTCAACTGCTTTGCTTGTTGATAACTCTCCCACAACTCAGCTTTGGTTGCTGGGACAGATTCATCTGATTTTGCCTGCACTCCAAAGCCGAGCGACTGGAACGGACTCACTTTGAATGTGGAATCCAAATTCTGACGTTTTTTAGTTGTTGTGCTAAGGAGATCGGACATAATTAACCATCTATCCTTTCTTGTTTAAGCGATCGATATGTAAATATTTAAAGGAGCGAAACTCTATAGCTAATAATCTGATTCGATCGGTACATCAGGTAATTGATGTAATGGTGGCAACACGATCTCTGTCGTACCTCTAGTTATATAGTCAGCAGCACTTTTACTTTTTAGTCGCTCAAAAGCCTCATGCAAACATTGTGTTGGACGTTTCTCTAATGGATGCCAAGTGTAAGGATCTGTAATCGTGATTTGAAACTTGTTAGCACGAGCCGGATTGTAGGTGCCAATTACCTGCCAGTAAACCTCGTCTATATTGCCATTAGCATTACGCCAATCTTCTGAATCATAGTCAGATTGTCGAATTGGCGGATCTCCACCATCATCTACACCTTTGCCCACAATCGTGTTGCTAGTCGTTGTGGGATCTTCAGTCATCTGTTCGTCAATGAGTTGAACGATCCGAGATCGAATACGTGGGTTAGCCACCAATAAATCTTGGACATTTTCTGTGTAATCTTTACCACCACCTTTAACGTAATGTTCTAGATGCCTACGGGCATTCGGTTGACCAGAAAAATAGAAGTCAATAAACAAGTCATAAATATGTTCGTCACTGAGCACTGCACAAGCTGTTTCCGATAACATTTTTTCCCAGGGAAATTTCGCTTGAACGATGTTTTCTTCTTTGCGCTGAAATTCCATTACACCCGTCTGCTGCACCACATGAGTCAATTCATGCGCCGTCAAAGCATCCTTCCCTGGAGCTTTCCCCGCCCCAAAATAAACATCCTGCCCGTGAGCAAACGCCTGAGCATTCACATCCTGATTCATCTGCACCGCATCACTCCCCGTATGCACTCGCACCCCACTAAAATCAGCCCCAAAGCGTGGCTCCATGAACGATCGAACATCATCGGATAACGGACTTCCACCACCCTTACTACTACTCAGTCGATCTTCGAGAGATGTCGTAGCTGCTGGAGGATTAGAAGTTGGGGATTCTTTCATTTGCAGCTCTTCTTCTTCCTCTTCAGGTAAAGCCTCGCGCTGGATGGAGTTATCCAATGATTTCATCTGCAACTCTTCTTCCTCTTCCTCTGGAAGTGCTTCCCGTTGTACTAGGGGCGAGATTGTCCCTGCCAATGGCTTCATCTGAAGATCTTCCTCTTCCTCCGCCAATTCTTCCCGCTGTACCTGGGCTGGTTCCGACATTGCCATGACGCGATCGGCTACACTATCTGCTTCTTGCTCGTATTTGTCTCCTGGCTGACCAATTGTTAGTTTAGTCTGAATTGGCGATCGAGTCTGTCCCGATCCCTGCTGCGTCATCTGAGTCGATCGCTGATAGTTTTCCCACAGCTCCGCCTTGGAAGCTGGGGTAGATGCTGCTTTTTGCTGCATTCCAAAGCCGAGCGTCTGAAATGGACTGACTTGGAATGGTTGGTTGGTCGATCGACTCGTTGTTTTTAGCTGAATACGTTGATGACGTTCCATAGCCTACTCCACAGCATCACATCCTCTCTATAATAGTACCCGCTCGATCTAGCTAAGTTTAATTAGACTTAGGTAGAGGGTTTTGATTTTAGACAGACATACCGCACCGGAACTAGCAGCAAGAACAGTCTATCCGTGTAAAACTTGCGATCTTGTGGATTAAATTTAAACCGTGTTTTAATGGAAGTAGCAAATAAGAACTTATGTCCTGACATTGCCAGGGATTTGTGCAAAATGCAATCTTTAGAAGCCAAACCATTTTTATTAGATGTTCATAGCATCACTCTTCGTATCACTCACGAAGAGTTTGAGAAGCTATGTCAGGACAACCCAACCTTGCGATTAGAGTTAACAAAAGAGGGACAATTAATCATAATGGCACCAGCGGGATGGGAAAGTTCTAAACGCAACTCAAAATTGAATAGTCGAGTTGAAGTTTGGAACGAACAACTCAATCTGGGCGAAGTATTTGACTCATCAGGTGGCTTCACTTTGCCAAATGGGGCAGTCAGATCGCCAGATGTAACCTGGATTCAAAAGTCAAAACTGGAGGGCATTTCTCCCGATGTTGCATTTCCTGAAGTGGTGCCCGATTTTGTAATTGAACTAAGATCTAAAACTGATAGCCTGAAAACTCTGCGCGAGAAGATGCAGGAATATCGCACAAATGGTGTACGGCTAGGCTTACTCATCAATCCACAAAATAAACAGGTGGAAATCTATCGACTAGAACAAGAAACAGAGATATTAGAATCTCCAATTTCGTTGGTTGAAAACCTGCCTTTGGCAATCGATTGTAGTGAAGTCATGCCAGGGTTCGTACTAGATATGAGCAAAATTTGGTGAGCGTGGGCTATTTATTTCATCAATATCGATCGCCGTTGGCTTACCATTGTCCCAAATTATCTTCTTGCTGAAGACCGATTAGCTGTCTACGTTTGACACCATAGTTAAGGATATTAATCCCCAATTCATGGGCACTGCGAATCACCATCCGGGATAAAATTAGTTCTCGATCGATCCCCCAAGCTGATGCAATATCGCCGATAATTAACACAATTCCACCGCCACTAAATAATCGAATAGCTCTTTTTTCGATGACTGGTAAAGCTGCAAATAAAAACGGTCGAATTCGTAATGGATGATCGCGACGCAATTCTTCTAATGATTTTAATGGCGATCCGACTTGTGCGGCTAAAGATTGAATACTATCAACTAATGGTTGAGAATCTAGGGGCGCATCTACTAATAGCACGCCGCCAGCATCGAGATAGCTACGGAGAGAAGTCACTTCCTGACTATTAAGCGACAAACCCTGTTTTCCAGTGAGATAAAGTAGATCGTATTCAGTTAAGTTTTCTGATAAAGTTACCTGATCTACTTCATCGGTACCTCGAAGATTGGCACAGAGCGATTCGACAGCTTGGGAGAGATAAGCGAGGTTAAAGAAATTGCGGGCACAATCTGGATCGGCATGATTTACTTGAGCCATCCGCGCGATCGATTGTGGTCGAGTTTGTGCTTGACGACGATAACGCAAATCAATGTTATTATAACCAGGAAAAAATACTTCGCTTGCTTGTGAAACGACTACTTCACCTGGTTGTAATAAAATCCGACATATTTCGATTTCCGAACTATTTGGAGTGCTACTTTTTTCATCGATCCGAAATGTTTCTTGTACCATTTCTACCTGCTGCTTTTGGCGCAATTCATCAGGATCTATATAACTAACTGTGAGATAAAGTAAGACGGGTTCTGCACCAGTTACGGTAGTCGCAATCCGAAATTCTACTGCTTGGGGGACTACGATCACATTACCAGCTAGATCGATCGCAATCCCCGGCTGAATTTTTAACCACCGTTTATCTCGATATTTCGCCTCTACTTGTTTGGGCGCAGCAATAACTTGCACTCCCAACCCACAGACAATTCCTGGTTGATTGAGTGATTGATAATGAGCATTTTGTCGCCGTCGATGGTAGTCATGCGCCTTCCGCCACCGATCGGCATTGACTAATAAACCATCAGTGGCTTGTAAACGTTCAAAAGGCTGAATTGGTGGCGTGGGAAAGGGGTGGGACATAATTAGGCTTTAGGTTTTAGGCTTTAGGGATTAGGCTTTAGAGATTAAGTTTTAGAGATTAAGTTTTAGAGATTAAGTTTTAGGGAAGGACGCAAGCGTCCAAAACACATAAAGTCGAAAGCCTAAAGCCTAACCCCTAATTACAGACAATTCATAACTACAAAAAGCGGGTTTTTCCTGTTCGATGATTTTCCGGACTAATCGTTCGTCGATCTGGTGAGAAGAATCAGGACGTAATTGAATTGCAAAATGAAAGGCTCTACCACCACCTAAAATTGCTTCGCCAATTATCGCCGATCCGACTACAAAACTCGCCCCAATGGGTTCGGTAATACTAATATGTTTGGCATTCTCGTCAGGGATATCATCATCTAATGGCAAGCCTGTATATAGATGTAAATACAGTCGCAAACCTCGCCGTGTACCCCTCCAGGTATAGAGTTCTACTGCCCGTCGCATCAATCGTCGCTGTTGTTTTAGATCGAGAATTGGATCTAGATCCCAACCTACCCAATGAGCTAAAAATGGCAGCAGTAATTCTGGTGCCGTTAAGGGATCGAGATTCGCCCACATCACCTCAAAACTATCGATAATCGGTTGAAAAGCTTGCTCGAAGATTTTCATGAACCGACCGATAAAATCGACCTCACGGTACAAAACAGGGAGAAAATCCATGTATGCACTGAAAGGACGAATATGTAAACTAAATTCCTCGTGGTATGTGTGCGATCGATCGGTATTTGGATCGATTTGAATTGTTAATAAACTGAGAAAATCGAGTTCTAATTTATCTTTAATGCCAGGAATAATTGCTTCTCGCCCTTCAAAAAATGATCCAGGAACGTGGAAATAAATTACCGCATCTATCTGCGCTCCTGGGGCAATTTCATTACCCTCAGTATGAATTGAGAACCATTCATTGGGGAATTCCCCTTCAATCCTCAAATCCAAATTTAGTTGTAATGTGTGACGTTCTAAATTTTGGATTTGCACCATCATCTCGCTCGGTGCATCGGGATGTAACAACAATCCAGGTCTATCGGCGACATCCATCCCACCCGAATTCATAAATGTCCAACCCGACGCACGCGGTACCGCCTCAGGAATTCGCATCGGGGTTAATTGAATACTGATTGGAGCTTGAAAGCGACTTTGAACCATGATTTAGGGGTTAGGCTTTAGGCTTTAGGTATTAGGCTTTAGGGATTAGGCTTTAGGGTGGAAGTCCCCTCCCAGGAGCGGAAAGTGCGGTCTTGGGGTTTCCCCAAGTAGAGCACCTTTTCAAGACAGGGGTGCCCGTAGGGTGGGGTGGGTAGATCCACGATCCACCATTCACCGCGTCAGAATATTAATCACATGGCTCGATCGCAATCGATCGTCAGCCCAAGAACAAATCGTCCCATGAATACCTGGATCGATCGCGGGTTCTGGTGCTGGCTGTCGTCGCCAGGTATCGCCCTGCTTGCGGATTGGAAATAGCAATACGGCTCCTAGATAACGGACACCCTGCATCTGTTGCATTAATGCCACAATATCTGAGGTATAGACTGGCCGTCCAAACCCCCATCCGTTGCCATCTATTCCTCCCGTTAAGGGGTTCAAATATTGATATAGGGCAAATTTTAATCGATCGATAATTTCTGCCTCGGCAAAAGGGTTTTGATAGGCTGGTTCGAGGGCAATTTCGGTCTGGACAGAAACGCCGACATATTCTGGCTCTTGCAGGTGGATTTGTACGCCCAATAGCCGCCGTTGATCGAGATAGCTGAGGATTTTTTGGCGCAATCCGGAGGTGAGTCCAAATTGCTCAGGCGCAATCCCCACACCCTGAATTAGTCCATCGGGATTAGCTTGGGGGACGACTAATAAATTCACTGTTCCGGCTTGACTATTCGCTGTCATCGGCAAACACTGCACGCGGGCAACTCCGCCCGCACCACCCATCCGAGCCAAGACTTCAAAGTCTTCAGCGGTAACGGCTCGATCGCGAGTACGGAGCATTTGCGGTACTCTTAATACGGCTTGTTCCAAGGATTCCCCATCGGCTCCACTACTAGCAGGTTGGTAGTTGTCCACGCTGGCAACATAGGGAATCGCCGATTTCAAAAATTGCAGGGTGTGTCCTTGGACATTCCCTTGCCGCCCGCCACCTGTCCGGTAGGCGGTGATTCTAATTTCAGCACCGCGTGGGGGAACTGCACCATACTGATGTTCCAAGAACTGTTGTTCGAGACTGGCAACTTGGACGATGGTATCTTCGGGCTGCGGTTGTTGAATCTTCGATCGAATCTTGGTTTGACGCTGGAGTTGATTCGGTTCGCGAATTAGCGGCCCAAATTGGACTGTACCTGTGAGTGAATCGATCGTATAGTGCAAGTCATCAGGGCTGGAATCGGCAAAATCTGTCACCTCCTGCCATTTTTGGGGTAAACCACCAACTGGAGTCACCAGCACGTACTCATCTTCCCGTCGTTCGAGAATGGGCGTAGTTTGCAACTGATAGATCTGGTTAGCACTACCATCACTAATCCCCAACCGTTCCTCCTCACTCAGGGTACTGTGACTAGCTCGGACTCTACCACCGATCGATCTCACCCCGACACCAGTAATTCTCGGCGGACGGTTATAGCCAGATTGATTTAGTTGGGAGGGGCTAAAGCTACACCTGAGCCACTGTCCACGATAGCTAGTAAAAGAAGCAACCGGAAATTTTTCTGGCAAATGCACAATTACATCTGCTCCTTGAGTCGGATTCCGCCCTTGCTGGGCGATTTCATAAAAACTAAATCCCCGCGTCGTATCATCAGCCTCCCGCAACAAAACGGGCTTCCAAGCCTCGCCATCCCAGGCTTCCCAACTGCGCGGTGGTCGATCGGGATTAATCCCTGTCGGCGTTGCAGCACTGCCCTGAAAGGTAATTGCGAGGACATTGCCAGCCAAGGAATCTGGCGAATTTAGCACCAAATAAAAACAGTTACCTGGTTCTGGTTGTTCGGCAAAAATAGCCAGATCGCCGCCACCCAAACCATTCGGCTGACGAGTCCAGCGATTTGTACCGCGTTCTTGTAGCACCTGGGGCGTATTTTCTACTGTTGGAGCGGTTAAGAAGTGCTGTAGATAAGGCTTGCCGATCGTCAAGGGAGCATCAGTGCTAAAAGTAATTGCGGGCGTATTTTCCGTTCTCAGGCTGGTAACTTCCACTCCCGTGGGAATAATATAAGTCTCTGGTAAATCGGTAGTCAGATAAAAAGTTAGATCTGTCTGCGCTGGAGTCGGCGGTTGTAAGCGAATGCCCAACAATTCTAGAAAAGCTACATAATTTTTGCGCGGTACTTGATTGAATCGGAGCAACATCTGATCGGTTAACCACGCAAATAACTCAATCAGCGTAATCCCTGGATCGCTGAGATTGTGATCTGTCCATTCCTGACAGTAGCGGGGAATCCGTAACACACATTCTTCCACCAAATCATCAAAGGTGCGATCGTCTAAGTTAGAAGAAGGCAATTTTGGTAAAAAGTCAAATTCCACAGTTACACACCCCCTGAAAGCAAGTAGAAAGGATAAACAAAACTCTGAAGATCTGGATAGTCTTTGAGCCGATAGTTGATAATAATATCCACTCTCCCACGCACTGGATCTGGCTCCGTATCCACTCGATCGATTTCAATCCGGGGTTCCCATACTTCCAAAGCTTCCGAGACGTACAGCCGAATCTGGATCATCGTGGTGCTGTTGAGAGGTTCAAATGCCAATTCCGACAACCGCGAACCAAAATCAGGCCGATACAACCGTTCACCCAAGCTCGTGCGAAGGATAATCCAAATCGATTCTTTAACTTTTTGCGCTGCCGAACTCAACTGGATCCCGCCCTGCAAACTCAATTGCAGCGGAAAAGCCCAACCTGTTCCTAGATATTCTTGCTCCTGCCCATCAAATTCTTCTGGCATTTTTGGAGATCCTTAGACTCAGTGCCCAAATTCTCACTAGAATTTGTTGAAACTTAGCTCGATCGTATCAGTCCGCTAAATATAAGTGTATTCACTAAAGGTCGAGTATCCATATCGTGCTGGGCTAAAGCATTTTGAGTTGCTGCGTAGATCTGTACCCCACCCCAGCCCTCCCCTTTACAAGGGGAGGGAGTAAAGCCCCCCCTTTATAAGGGGGGGTTGGGGTGGTAAATCAACCTAAGCCGAAGTCTAGCCGACTTGGGTATACACCATAGCTTTACAAGAGCAGCTCTAAAAGTTCGACTTTTAGCTAATTTTGATTCTCATCAAATAGCTTTAGCCTTAACTATATGTAGCTAAATTCCAACTCTTCCCTCCATGAAGATAGAACCAAGTCAAGATTTGCTGGCACCGATCGGTGATATCGGTAGTACCGCCGGATATGTTGGTGTGGCTAGTGGTTCGGCAAGCGATCGATCTGCAACAATCGCTCAGAAATATCGCCAAGACTCAATATTATTGAGCAATTTGGTCGATCGAGTCTATCAATTATTACAACAAGATCTCTATTTGCAACGGGAAAGGTTCAGTAATTATGGTCGCTTCAGGTAGTAGTAATAAGACTCAATCCACATACAATCAATTAAATTTTGTCACGACTAATCGATTTTATGTAGAAATTGGTAAGGAAATTGCGGCATCTTTTACCGAGTGTAGTGGATTAAACTTGCAAATTAAAAAGAATGTCTTTCGTGAAGGTGGTGTTAATCACCAACAACGTATTTATCTAGGTCAAACAGAATTTACCGATGTAACTCTCAAACGAGGTATGTCTGATAGTTTGATTTTCTGGAATTGGATCAATAAATTGTATGAGGAGAAACCTCTTTCGCGACATAATGTAAATATTTTGGTATTCAATCGGGCTGGTGAAACCATGATGAGTTGGACATTAATTGGTGCAGTTCCAGTTGGGTGGAAAACACCAAACCTGCAAGCAGACGGAAATGCTGTCGCGATCGAAGAATTAACTCTAGCTTATGAGGGATTAAAATTAGGTAAAGACAAAGGAGGTGGAGATCCGATCAAACCAAGAGGTGGAGATGGTTTCTTTGACTCTCATTAATCTGCTATTTCATAAGTTTAACTATGCTAAGTTTTTCACCTTTACTAGGCATAAATTTATCTTTATTAGGAACTAGACGTTCTTTAATTATACCTTCCAGTCTGCGGTTGAGTAGAGCGGCTAGATTCCCATTGGTTCAACTTACCAAGATTGAGCCTTTTACTCTACACTCTCCATTACTTCAGACATCCAAACTTTTATCTGCTGCTAATTCTGCGAGATTACATCGACGTGCTGAGCAACCAGACATTGGTTGGGATAATTGGAATCCTCTCGATGCCAATATCGATTCACCATTCAATCTTGACAGTTTTAATGACAATCCGGATCAAGCTTCTACACTAGAAAATCGTGAATCTAATCGTCTGGATCATCTAGATAGAGATTCAGACTTTTTCACTACAATCATCACACCTGAACTAGTCAGAGATAATCCGATCGTCGATCGTCCATCTGGTGGTAAAGATGGAGTTAAAGTACCTGTATTATCAAAAAAAGATCGCTTGCAGATACTCTCCCCTGAGGAGTCTAAATCTCAAAGCAAGTCTAAATCTTCAGCTAAAAAATCGTCAGACTCAGTTAAACCAGTTAAATCAGCTAAGCTCGATCGAAATAAATCTAGCGAGATTTTACCTGAAATCACTACTCAGATTCATCCACAAGCGACACCAACAGATACCAACGAAATAGATGTAGAAAAGAATCTAACTGAATCTACAGGTGTATTAGACGTAGATATTAATGATCCAATTCTCACAACAGCTTCACCTTTATTCCCTCATCCAGCAGGAACGCCAACACCATCCACCGAATTGGAACTAGATCCTAAATTTGGGAGCAATTCTCGCTCAGATAATCTTCATTCAAACCCTCTTCCACCTCAAACAAATATCAATCCACCAAATCTTTTCTCAGCATCATTCCCATCTATCCAACCAGTAGAAACATCGATACTATCTAATCAGCTAGAAGCAGATTCTGAATCAGAGATTAAATTACGTTTAGATAATCCATCCCAAAATCTCCTTCCTCATCCTGCAAATATTAACACTCCAACTATTCTACCTACCGCCCCCTCACCGCAAGCAGAAAAACCAACATCATCTAACTCGTTAGATCTAGATACCAAATCTGTGAGCGAATTAATCCCAGATAATATTTGGCAGGATTCCCTTTCCACTCAAAACAATATTAATCAGTCAAATTCCCCACTGACAGAAATACCAGCAGTAGAAAAGACAACTATTAATGAATCCGAGTATAATTCATTTTCAGATCATCTTCCGCAACAGCTCATTTCTCCTCTAACAAATATCGACGCTCCAACTCTTATATCAACATTACAGACAGAGGAAACCTCAACTCAACCTCAGCCAGAAATAGCAAATACAACCATTATTGATTCTACAACCGAATTTATCCCAGCTAATTTCGCTGAGCATCCTGTTCCCACCAATATCAATCAACCTATTCACCCGTCAACTGCAGCTCCATTCTTACAGACACAAGAAACACCGATACTATTCGATCCGTTAGCAGTAGATCATGAATCTGCAAATACACTACTCCCAGCTAATCTTTTTCCTGCCAGTATTAACCCACCAACTTTCCCCTCAACACAAATAGATCAAACACCGATCCAACTCGACGAAGTAGGCACACAAAAAACAACTATTACCGACTCTGCAAGCGAATTTATCCCCAATACTATCCAACCGAATACCCTGCCGACTCAAATCACTATTAGTGATTCAATTGCTACTAGTTTTCCTAGAGCCGAATCAATCGACGTGGACAATATACCAACGGAGATTCCTGATAATTTAGATAGCATTATTAGCAAAATTAGTACAACTAATTTAAAGCCGGAAGCATCCAAATCTTCGATCATCCAAGCAGAAAATTTGTCATTATTTACCACTGAGCAAGAAGAATCTATCACAACGCCAACTCCAGTTAAAGGTTATGCAACTGGTGGGCACGTAAAAGAGTCCAGTCGAGTAGATCTTCAATCAATAGCTGCATCTGATACAGTATCAGCAATGCTAACACCTGGAGAGTTTGTGATCAATGCCAAAGATGCACAGAAAAACCTCAATCTACTGACACATATTAATAGTGGTGGCGAACCTGATTCCGTCGAGCCAACAATTGCACCTACACCACAAACAACTGAATCTCTAGCAAGTAATCAAACATCAACTGAAAACTTGTCAACTGCTATTCAGCGCAAGAGTCAAGATTCGTTAGCTTCTCCTTCCTTGCAACAAGAAATCGATCTGCATCAGATTTCATTTTTAAATAAGTCTCCATTGGATACGCCTAAACATAGCCAAATTGATAGTAGAGATCGATCGCAAAATTACGCTTCACCATCCCTGATTTTTCGCAAACCAACAGTCTCTACTCAGTCAAATTATTCAGGCATTGATACACCCGATCGATGGAATAGTATGGAAGAACTAATTAATGGAGGTGATCGTCACTCAGATATATCTAGCTTCAACAGTTTTGTAGATCCATCATCATCATCTCCCCAACAACATCATATAGATAACCATCATCCTTCACCTTCTATCTCACCACAATACACATCGCCAGTCCTCGGCTTTGCTACTGGTGGCGAAGTCGCTCCAGCCGATATCTCTAGAGAAATAGAACCAATAGCAGAAACCATCGAAGCACCTACATCAAACCAGCAAGGGGAAGAGGGAAATAACGATCCTGCGGAGTTGGAAATCTTAGCAAGAGAAATCTACTATCGTCTCAGACAACGTTTGGAAATCGAACGTGAACGTCATGGTAGCTATTCTGGCAACTTGTCTTGGTAATTGTCATTTATTAACTATTAAATAATATGTCTCAATTAGTAAAAGTAATATTAAAAGTCTGTGAAAATGGGAGTGAGCAATCAAAAAATCACAGTGCAACCAAAAACGAGCAAGAAAAAAGGCGAACTGTAAATAAGAATAGTAAAGGTGAAAAGAAAGTTGAGAAGGCAAAAGATATTGTATTAATGTTTAATCCAGAGGAAATTAGTTTTACTCGGAGTGTCAAGTGGGAGCCAGCTAAAGCAAGTAAAGGAAAGACATTGTTGCCCAAGGTAAATTTCTCTGGAGTAGAGCCATATAAACTTACGTTGAAGCAGTTATTATTTGATACTTATGAATCCAAAGAATCCGTAATGAAGGCAATAGATAATATCAAAAAAGGTGTAGAATTAGCCGAAAGAACATCTGAAAAACGTCCGCCAATATACCTATTGATGTGGGGTGAAAATGAATACTTTCATTGTGTCATTACTAGCTTGACTTACAAATTAAATATGTTTCTTGCTGATGGGACTCCAGTAAGAGCAATGGTAGACATCAGTCTGCAAGAAGTTGACAAACCTAATCAGCCAAAAACAGATGCAAAACCTGCGTCTAGAGGTGCAGCTCGAACTAATAGTAAACCACCGCCAAAAGCATCGCCAGTACCTCCAAGGAAAAAACCAAAATAGTTGAAGTATTATTTATTTTTTAGGTTATATTTTAACGAAACTAACATGCCACTTTATTTATCAGAACCGAAAGTACAGTTTGCCAGAGGCACTACTTGGGATCCAGCTCCGGCGGAGTTGCTCAAGGATATTTTGCAAATTAGCATTGAAGAAAGTCTCCATTTGCCAGCAATGTTTTCGCTGATTATCCATAATAGCTATATTCCAACTATTGCTCAAAATAAACCGTGGCGGTATAGCGAAGATGGCAAGAGTTTGTTTGAAATCGGCAAAAAAATAAGACTGGGGTTTGTTTCAAGTACAACAGGAGATAGTCATTTCAAAGATGAATTTGAAGACTTCTTACTTGAAGGTGAAATTACAGCGATCGAAGCTCATTTCAATGAAAAATCTGAAGCTCCAATCATCGTGCGCGGTTACGATCTTTCCCATCGTCTCCATCGAGGTCGTTATAATCGATCGTTTTTAAATCAAACTGATAGTGATATCGTCAAAAAAATTGCCAAAGAAGTTGGGATAAACACCCATAAGATTGAAGACAGTGGCGAACTTCATGAATATGTGTTTCAAGAAAATCAAACTAATATGGAATTCTTACGCGAACGCGCAGCCATGATTGGTTATGAACTATTTATTCAGGATAACAAACTACATTTTCATAAGCCCAAAAGTGAAAAGTATTTAAATTTAGAATGGTTGAAAAATCTTAGTAGTTTTAATGTTCGCGTTGCTAGTGCCGAACAAGTCAGTGAAGTGGAAGTCCGCAGTTGGGACTATACCCAAAAAAAAGTAATTTCTGCTACTATCAAATCCGCAAAAGTAGTTACTGAAACTGGTAATAAAAAGGGCAGTAGTGCCAGTACCAAATTTGACCTCGATCGACAGAAACCCAAAATCATCGTAGTCGATCGACCTGTTGCACGGCACGGCCGGCAACTTCGCGGCGCCGGCCGACGCGTCCATCACCGGCGGCTGCGCATCGTCTCCGCCGCAGGCCGAGTGCCAGGCCGCATACCCCATCGCCGTCGCCAACAACGCCGCCGCGATCGTCGTTTGGGTTCCCCTCGTTGCTGCTCCTCACCGATTCTGGAATAGACTTCGTATCGCCGAATGTGCAACCACGTTGTAGCGATACGGTCAAGAGGCAACAACGCAATGCGCCGCCGAACGCCGACAAGCGATGTCGGCGGGTGGCAATTTGCGGCGTGCGAGATTTCGCGAGACGACGGCTACGGATTTGCCGAACGACCGGCCGCCGACGGGATCGGCCAAAGTTGGTCGACGAGCGTGTGCCGCAGATCGCGGTCTTCACTGACCCGCTCAACCCTCAGTCGCAAACCCGACGGG
>JANYIT010000294.1 GCA_025358725.1 Chamaesiphon sp. GL140_3_metabinner_129_sub | reverse complement strand
TAAGCTTCAGAAATTGTCAAATTCTCATAACAGTGAAATCTAAGATCGGCATCTGCTTGAAATTTGCTTAATGCAACTTTTAATGGGATCATAACTCGATAGGCTGATTCAGCTTTCTCGATCGCTAAAGGTGGTATAGATTGCTGATTTCTCAAGAAAGCTAAGTCAATCAGATCGCGAGAATGAAGGCTAGGATCGGCATATCTGTCAGCATTAGCTAATAGTTTACTCGTAAAACAATCGCTAATACTCAAACACTCAACTGGCGACCAACTTGGCTGACGGGGTGAATCTAACTCGAATCTTGCTTCAGCAATAATCTCAGTCTTAATCGGAATTCTATCAATAACAATCGCCATTCTAATTCCATATTGGTCGGCGGTGAACCGTTCGATTTCTAGAACGGAGTTATCTTTTAATAAGATCCGAGGATTCAGATCGCTAATTGCATTACGCAACTTCCGATAATCAGCTCCCAAAGCACAGATAAAGTCAATATCATTACTAGTACGATATTCACCCAGATCTAATGATATTAATGTGCCACCACCAAAGTAAGCTCGGCATTCACTCAGAAATTCACAATTTAAACTTTCCAGAACACGATAGATTAATTGATGATGGTCGATCTGAAAGTCCATAAATTCACTGGATAACCACGATTTGCGATCTACAGCGAGTTGTTTGATAAATGCCAACTCACTAGCAGGAAGATGAGTAATGTGACGATACCGCCAACCCCGTTCGTAACTGGCAAGCATTTCCAGTTGAGTCAATCGGTAAACATCCGCAATTTGCCAACCGATAAATTCTAGAAAGGGTAGTTTATAAGGTTGAACGATCTCCATAATTATTTACAACCCCTCACCAGCTAAACTCAAGATTTCTACGAGTGAATACTCAACACATTTGGCAATTGTCTGGTTAAGTGCGGAATTATCTCCACCAGATTGCCAAGCAACAATAGCATCGATATAAGCAGAGCGATCTTCAGTTTTAATCACCGCAATCGGATACCCAGATCTGAGCAAACTGAGATTCATTAATAATCTAGCAGTGCGTCCATTACCATCCTGGAAAGGATGAATTGTAACTAATCGATAATGAATCTCTGTGGCTATTTCAACAGGGTGCAAAGCTGGATTAGAATGAAGCCACTTACCAAATCCCTGCATCAATTCTGGCACCATAATTGCATCGGGGTAGCGATAATTACTACCCGCAGCCATCACATTCACAGTTCGGTAAGCACCTGCGCCTCGATCTCCTTTACACACCAATCCATGAATCTGGCGGATATCCCATTCGGCGATTGCTCGTTCATCCATTGCCAGATCTCGAATGAAGTCAATGGCTTCAACGTGGTTAATCGCTTCGAGATGGTCTTTAAGTGGTTTTCCACCGATAGTTATCCCCTTTTCAATTACGATTTGGGTTTCGGATTGGGTGAGGGTATTACCTTCAATCGCATTGGAGTGATAGGTTAATCGGATATTATAAACTTCCCGCAGATTTTCCACTAAGTCAGGCGCAAGAGGACGAATGCGATCTAATCTAGCTTTGAGCGCATCAATTTGGGTAAGGAGGGTGGGGTTAAACATCAGCGGAGTTGAAGGATCGAGATAGCAGTCATCAAAGAATACGTGTAAAACCCTGAAAGCTCGCTACTAAAGCTTTAGCTAGACTGACTTTCAGTTCTACTTTGACGTTTTTGGCGGGATGGGCAATCTAAGCGCATTCGGTCTTAGCGTACAATTTTCCCAATTTGGCATGGTGAGAGCGGTAACATTCCCCTTAGGACAGTTTTGTTGAGCTTTGCTCTGCCTTCGGCAATCGCTGCGGTTATCTAAAATGCTGAAGTGATTTTTTGTAAGTCAATCAGGGCAAAGCTCTTAGCCTTAGCGTGCTATTTTGTCCGAATTCTGTGTTTCCCCCCCTTAGCGTCACTTTCTGCACGGTTGCTCGCTTCACCGCTAATCCCCCTTTTCGAGGGAATGTGCAAATAAGCCGTAAATTAGCCAGATTTAAGGCGATATCGCCATTTTAGCACAGATTGATGTCCGCAAAGGCTCATTATCGGACATTAGATGGAAATTAGGCAAATTTGGAGTGCTTGGCTCGATCGTGATATAATATTGACACGCAAATCAATTGCGACAACCGCTAGGAGGCTTTATGACAGTCGCTAAGAATCATCCAAACACCCAGCCGTTACTTATCGATATCAATAATACCGCCCTCCATTCAATTGAACAGTTGGAACTGCTGCGAAATGGCAATCCCGATCTCAAGCTGGAATTAACTGAGGAGGGGAAACTTAGCGTGATGTCACCAAAAATGCTTGGCAATGGGACAGAGAAAACGTTAACAGCTACGACGGAAGTATCTCCACCGTCAGTTCCGTCGATTTCTCACCCAACATCTTCAGGAGAATATAGCTTAGTGGAACTGACTGCGGAAGAAACTGCTCGGAGAGTTGCGATGGTAGAACGTCGGATAGAACGGGAACGTCAAGAATGGGATAGTTTAACTCCAGCACAAAAAGCGGAACACGATCGACAATTTGATGAGTTGTACAAGTCTCTTGCAGAGTCGCGGAGATAGTTTTTTAATGATTGTTTTTCTAGATACTAACATTCTTGGATTAATTTGCAATAAGAATATCGCATTCGATGAATGTCAACAATGTAAGAAATGGTTTGACACTCTATTTCTTAGGGGTGTTCGTATTGTTACCTCGGATCTTTGTCACTATGAAGTGATGAGGGGTTTGATCGGTTCTTCAATTAGATTGCGGAAGGCAGGTTTTCAACCAACGGATGAAACTGCTCCAGGGATTAAATCGTTGGAATTGTTAAAGGTAGATGGATTTCTGGAATTTCTACCTGTTTCTACAGAGGCTTTAGATTTAGCTGCTAATCTTTGGGCTACAGCATTTACAAGTGGGCAGACTACTAGAGATGAAAAAGACATTGATATTGACATTATTATTTCTGCTCAGTACCAACTACTTAGAGATGAGTTTCCAGGGCAGCAAGTTATTATGGCGACAACCAATTTAAAACATCTCTCAATATTTTGTGATGCTGCTAATTGGAGAGATATTAAAATCTAAGTCTAATTAATTAGTGGAGTATTTAATATTGATTCAGTTTGGATTTAATTAGAATTTAGTAAATAGTATGAATATCGGCGAACAAGATTTTTTAGAACAATTGGAAGTTTGCTGTCCGGTTTGTGGTAGCAATAGTTTCGGAACTGACGAAACAAATACACTCAGTTGTAATGAGTGCGACTATTCAGAGCCAGAACATGAACCAGATTAGTCGTTCTGAGGTTTGGTAAGATCGTGCCCACTAAAGTCCCCCACAATTGCTTTCAATGCTCCAAGGTAGGTAATGATGAGGCTAAGTTAAAGTCTTGCTGGGACAGTAAGCTTTGTCCTGCTAGGCGGCATTATCACCGCAATCGTGGCAAGTTGTCGCTAGAACGCAAGGCGAAGCGATTGGGTTCTAGTAATATCGTTGAGATTGCGGTTAATATTCCCACGGGGTTCGCTGCTAGTGTAATTTTCTATCGAGAACGGCAGGATGCTCCAGTACAT
>JANYIT010000270.1 GCA_025358725.1 Chamaesiphon sp. GL140_3_metabinner_129_sub | reverse complement strand
GGAAGACTTGTCATCAACTTCGCAATTTGCTAAGATACTTAAATAAGTGTGTATCCCCTGAGTTCATAAAATCTGAGGTCATTATCATGCGAATAGAGTTAACCCATCCTCTACTGTTTGAGAGAATTTCATGCGGATTATTACCAAAGCCCGCTTAACTGACTTCTATATCGAACACGCTAGTGCTAAAAAAAACTTACTGACTTGGTATAAAGTTACTCGTAGTGCTGTCTGGCAAAATTTAGTAGAACTAAAAGAATCTTTCCCTTCTGCCGATCTAGTCAGTAACTTTACTGTCTTCAATATCAGTGGAAACAAGTATCGATTAATTGTTTATATCGATTATACATATCAAACAGTATTCATCCGTCACATTCTTACTCATGCCGAATATGATAAGAACGATTGGAAAGATGATGATTGGTATGGGTAATAAAATATTCTAGCCACCTATTCATAGGCAAATATTCTATGTTGATTACAGAACGTGCCAAATATCTTGACCTTTTAAATGAATTTCCACCTCGCCCAATTAAATCGAACAATGATTTTATCGCTGTACAAAAGGTGATAGATGCTTTGCTCGATGCCGAACAACTTAGTACCGACCAACAAGAGTATCTGAATTTATTAGGAATAATAATTTCAGAGTATGAGGATAAGACTGTTGAGATTCCAGATATCTATGGAATCGAACTGTTAAATGTTCTCGTTGAAGAATGGGAATTAAAGCAGAAAGAACTAGTGCCAATTTTCAAGACTGAATCGATCGTATCTGCGGTACTCAATGGTCATCGTCAGCTTACTGTCGAACATATTCAGAAACTAGCAGAGTTTTTTCATGTTTCACCAGCAGTCTTTTTCCCATCATCAGATCGAGTTTAAATCATGTTATTGAACATAGTAATTTTGGTCTAACAAAACCGTATTGATTGATAATTCCACGATCCACTCAACCTCATCGTTGTTGTGTAGCGAGATTGTATATTTTTTCTAATTTACTCCATCGCGATGCCACCATCAACCACTTCCCCACGCGATTACCCAAATTCATAACCCCGATTTACCCAATAGTGCCAATCCTCAATCGCCTCTAGCGTATCATCATCGGGATCGAGCGGTTTGAGTTGACTCAGAGGAACGGCAAGAGTATCGCAATCCCACACAATCTCCACAAACATCTCGCGCATACACTCATCTTCATCCGTCATTCCGACAACTTCTACTTTGGCACCCTGACTCACAGGCGAAATATTGCGCTTGGTAATACAGATGGCGGTAAAGGGGAATTGGATTTTGTCTTGTAGATAGTAGTACCAGCCCATCGCCTGTTCCTCTGCACCATAGGCATCAACAACAGCCTCCATCCTAATCCGTTCTTCTCTGGCTCCATCTCGTTCGACTTTTGACATAATACAACTACCAGGATGACTCGTTCGATCCTAGTTTAAGGCGTTTAGGACTCGATCTCTGACATGTACACTTTACACAGTCAAAGCTTGCGCTTTTGCTAAAAACACGATCGATAATATTCCGACACCCGACACCCCAAGCTCAAGTTATGACCGTGCAAAGTATAGCGTAAGCCATTCGATCGGTAGAATAGTACGAACCTTTGAGTTTTGGAGAAGATCGAGATCGATTCTCTGTCAGAGAGGCTCTCTGTTACGACTCAACCTCATCGTTGAATTCGCCGCTTCAGCGGGAGTAATTTAGACTTTTTCACACTCTTCTGCTTGTACACCCCATATTTCTCCAAATATCCCAATCGATAGTCTTGCTGCGCCATCTGGGTGGCTTGGCGGGTATTCCAACGACGATCGACAGGTAAATCTCTGACACCTTTAAATTGCCGACTCAAATTACTATTTAGATCGTTGGCGGTAGCGGAGCGTTTGCCTGAGCAATAGCCTCTCTGTTCGCGGAGCGTCCCGAAGGGAAAGAGAATCGAATCGATCGTCCGAGCAATGACATAACAACATTCAATCGGATAGGCACAAACTTGATACTCAGAAAAGCGAATTACAATCCAATTACCATTGACAAAGAATTCATCCCGATTGTCATCTTTATCGACATCGATACAATGGTGGGGCTGGTTATCCTTGCCATTATAAGGTTCATCAATTTCAACAATTAAACTGATGCCATTATCGAGAATGAGTGTGAAGTCACTAGAATATCGATAGTTCTCATCGATCTTAAACTCGTAACTAGGATGAAGAATATTATCAAAATATTTAGATAAGTATCGTTCAAAGTACGATTCGGATACACCTTTTTGAGCTTTTGCAGAGCCGTCAATTCGCTCCTCTCCAGGTAATTGATAAGCCATTACTTTTCCAGCAAGTAGGGAAGAATAATCAATTGGGATAGTTTCAATACTTTTGGTTTCAATACATGGATCTGGTGTTTGGGCAGAATCGAGTAAACTTGCAATATTAATAGCAGCAATTCCCAGACAGAAGCTAATCAGGCTATGAGGTAAAAAGTAGACATCACGCACTACTGCAATCGCAAATATTAACGTACTTAAAAAGAGCAGTCCATAACCAATTTGATTGGAGCGCAGGATCGAATTAGGATATTTAGCTATTCGGCTTATCTTCTCAACTACAACCGAACGATGCTCGATTTGCTGTGGTTTAGCATTGGCAATTAAAGCTGGAATCTTAACAACTGGATATGTATCGGGCATGAAAACTCAAAATTCGATCCTTCTAGTAAAACCGTTCTCACCAATAAATGCCAACAGTTACGCCATTACGCCCACCTCGTTACCCTGGATCGAGTGTTTAGATAGATGGGAGCCACCCTTGCCGCTACAAACCAGATGGAACAGAATACAGCGATTAATCATGCGATTAGCAAGTTGATGGATCGTCAACTTGGTACATATCAGACTTCACCAGAGGATCCAATGCTTGAAGTTACCAGAATGTTCGATCGAATCGAGACGATTAAAGATAGTATTCCTAACTCGGTGACTCAATCTTTAGACTTAGCTGGAAAAAAGTTAGAGACTCAATTCAGTCTAGTCAGCAAGCCATTATTGGAGTCTCTAGCCGTCCAGCAAGCCCACCTTGGTACAGTTCAACATCAATTAGCCTCACTCGAAAAAAGGTTCATCAACGCTGGGCACGTCGCGGCTCCTGCCCAATCCTGGAACTCTTGGTTGCTATTGGGCTGTACCTTCACCATTCTGGGATTATTAGGGTATAACACCGTCACCGCCAGAAACTTAGCCTGGGCACAGACACCTACAGGTTACTTAGCAAAACAGATGATCGATCGTAATCCTAATTTCAGGGATAGTTGTCATTTGCTATCTGCTAAAGAAAGTAAGCAATTAAAAATGCAGGATAAACCCAAGCAAGTTTGTTCGTTATTTTTCTAGTAATTATTGTGAATCTCAGCTAGATAGCGCATCTCACTAATTAGATCGCACAGTTATCTTAGGACAATATCGATCAGCCCAGACAAACGTGCCTGTATTATTACCAATCGATCGTTTTCTACATGCCACAACCACAGTCTGCTTATCCAAGCTGCGATTCTTCGCTAGAGCGCGTTCCAATTGAGTCAGATCTAGTTTCGCTCCAGAGGTCGTTATTAGCTCAAACACAGCAAGAAATAGTTGCAGCATATTGTCAGAATCCCAGTGAATTCGAGATCGAATATCAAATTAGCAGTGCGAGTATCACGAAAGACTCGATCTGTTCTAGTTGGGGGTTTGAAACAAAGAATGTCATCCTAGCCCAAACCAATCGTCGCGGAAATTACTGGGTATTCAATGCTGGTGAATGCACCTATCTCGTACCTGCAAAGCGTAAATACATCAATCCAAATACTTACACGATCGCCAGTTGGATCTTCGAGGGGCATAATTACACCCCCGACTATCTAAATATTCAACTAGTGAAACCAGCTATAGTCATGCCATTGAAGGTCGATCCTCATCTTCAAATGTGGCAACTTCACCAGCAAGGCGAACTAATATTTTCATAAACCAGTATTTTATTCCTAGATATAAATACAACTATTCACTAGACACAAAACTGAGCGAGAGCATAATGATGACTAAGTACAACTCCAAGAAAACCAAATTTAAGTCTAGCCTCCTCGATCGAGTTTACTATTCATTCTCTGTCGAATTTTGGTTGTCGATCGTCACAGTCGGCATTGCGGCTGACTGGATCTTCAAGTTCGGCACCGATTCGTTAGTAATCACTTTGGCATGGGCGGGAATCCTCGGTACTTACATGGTTTTCACCAATCGCGTTGCTGGCGACCTTTGGTACAATTTTCGCGGCATTAAAGCACCTCAACATCTATCACTCCTAATTGCGGGAATGACAGTTTTGGGCAGCTTATTTCTGATTACCTGCATGACAGATCCCGCTCATGCGTTGATTGTGACAAATTCAGGTGAAGCAAAAATCAAAGCGTTATTAGATGGTTCGCAACTCAGTGCTGCGGGTGCTCCTTCTACTGCAATGGCAGGCTTTGCAGCTATGGTAGTCACCTTAATCAAAGTCTTTTTTGCACTAGCATTTGTGTTTGGACTCTACGGTTCCTACCAAAAATACCAAGAACGTGCCGAACTCCAAGATATCGTTCAAGCTCCCGTTGTGTTAATTGTCGTCGTATTAGCAATCGATGGCATATTAGGGTTGATCTTCGCAGGGCCATAAAAGCTTAACCCAGTAGATCTCCAAGCTTACCAATTATGCCATACGACCGCGAACCGATTAGAGTCAACCGCATTCTCAGTCGTAAGCCTGGGATTGCAGGGATTCCGGCTGATGTATTTATCATCGCCCTGGGCTTGGATTTGCTGCTCTATCTATTTCTAGTCCAAGTTTTTCACTTAGGCTGGCAACCATTCGCGCTAGCAGTTGTCGTCGTCGATGGCACCTGGATTGCCCTGACCCTTAAAGGTGTATGGCGATTTGTCGGGTTGGTATTCAAACCGCCTCGCTACATCCGCGCTAATCTCCCCTACCGCTCTCCCTTACCCCCCGAAGATCCCGATGTTCACTCGCCCTAAACCAGTTAAACAAGTTTGTCGCCCTGGGAAGAAGCCAGAATTACTATTTCCGATTGAGGGAGAGTTAGATTTAGTCACTCATATCGATTTCGATTGCAATGGCAGACAATTTGGGGCGTATTTACTTCAGATTACCGACCGCAAGTATCGACTGGTATTTGGGTTTCAATGCGATGGGATTCACCCCAATCTACCGTGGGAAAGAATCGATCCGATTTACAACAGGTTATCCGCTGGATTTAAGGACTTGCCAGAGGGTGAGGTTTTAACGATTCACATGAAGTCATTTGTTGATAACACCGCCCGAATGCAGGAGTTATCAAAAACAGTTGAAAACTGTCAGTCGGATGTATTGAAATACATCATGATGACCGAACAAAAGCGGTTGCAAACTCTGACTGAAAAGGGGATGCGAAAACCTAAATCACTGACCTTATTTGCGACATTTACCTTCGATCCCGAAGCTGATGTCAAAGATGACAAAATTGAGGCATTCGGGAAGGGTCTTTACAAAGTATTCAGCAAATTTTCAGGGGCGGCACCGATTGCTAAGTCCCGTGAGTTTAACGAGTTCTTAGTGGCTGGTGTCAATGCTTTCTATTTGTGGGAACAGATTCTCACCAATAAGATGGGGCTTGGCGTTCGTCCATTGAGTACTCAAGAACTATGGGCAGATCTGTGGGCGCGGGTAAATAATACTCCCGCTCCACCTGTACCCCAGCGGATATTTTTCAATGGTAAAACAGCAACCCAAAATATCTATCGTCCGCTCCATCCCTTATCGATTTTAATTAACGAAGAATCTAGCCTACCCACCGCAGATTATCGGTGGATTCGGACTAAGGGTAAATTTATCGGCGTGATGTCGATGTTAGATCAACCAGATGAATGGAGTGACAAATTAGACGCGATCAATTACCTCTGGAATAAGTTGGGTGAAGATAGTGTTTATGATATCGAACACATCGCTCAAGTTATTAAAGTTAATCAAGGGGTCAGTCGTAAAAAGCTCAAAGATCTCACTGATGAGGAGATTTATAAAGCCAGTAAAGCTGCGGCTGAAGGCGATATTAACGTGGCTGCAAGTATGAATGCTGAGGAAGCAATTGAGGCTCAACAGGTTTTACACAAAGGTGGTGTCGAGCTAGCGATGTCATCAACATTTCTCGTCCATCGCAACACGGTAGAAGAGTTGGACAGGGCTTGCGATTATCTCAAATCCCTATTTCTCTATCCGGCTCACTTACATCGTGAATATACCTACACTTGGTGGACGTGGTTGCAAACTTTCCCCGTTGCTTGGGATATGTCGCTTTCTCGTCCTTTCGCTAGAGAGGGCAAGGTTTTTACTAATTATGTACCTGGAACTGTCTCACTGGCTTTGATTAATACCTATGACAAAGGTGGTTTCGAGTTAATTTCCAACGATGGCGGCGTACCGCTGTATATCGATATTATCAATAATCACCATCATATTCTGTGGATTGCCACTACCAGAGCGAGTAAATCTGTTTCTACTACGGGGATGCTCAACGGCGCATTGGCAAACAATCTGCCCGTGACGATTATCGACTGTCCGCCCACCAAAGAAGCCTCTACTTTCCGCGATTACGCGCGGCTGTTGGGTGGAGCTTTCTTCGATGTGGGTTCGGAGTGCAGCAATATTTTCGAGGTGCCAAATCTTTCGCATCTAGCTGAAGCAGATCGGGAAGATCGTCGCAAGGACTCTCAAGAATCACTCCTCGAAATCCTCCAAATGCTGGTGACTGGTTCTAATCCCGATGCGTTCGAGCCAATGTTGCGGGACTTAATCAGATCTTTACTCACGTTAATTCTCACCAAGTTTTTTGCCGCCAGGGAGATTCAATCACGTTACATTGCAGCTATCAGTGGGGGGATTGGTAGTGACGCATGGCAAAAGTACCCAGTATTAGAAGACTTCATCGGTTTCTGCTCGCCGGAACGAGTCAATATTACCGAGCCAGAACAACTCAAAGCCTTGAGTTATATCGTCACTAAACTGCGCTCTTGGACGCAAAGCCGGACGGGACAAGCTTTTTGTCGTCCTTCTACTTTCAAAACCGATGCCCAGTTATTCGTAATGGCGATTCGGGGGGTAGCCAACGCAGAAGATATGGCGATCTTAGCGACGGTTGCTTATGCGACGGCGATTCGACGAGCTTATAGCCATCCTAAATCGGTACTATTTTTGGATGAAGCTGCTGCCCTACTCAAATTCCCTGCCCTAGCGTTGATGATTGGAAGGCTACTGGCAATTGCAGCCAAAGCGGGGATCAGAGTGATGTTAGCCGCTCAAGAGGTTCACTCGATTAAGACTTGCGCTGGCGGCGAACAGATCCTGGCTAACTGCGATATCAAGTTAGTCGGACGCATCCAACCAGAATCGGTAGATACGATTTCTGAAGTTATGAAGATTCCACTGGAGCTACTCGCGCCCAATCTCACCGAAGCATACGTTCCCAATCGCGGTTGGGGTTACTCTAACTGGTTGATGTTAGATGGTCGAAGTTTTACCTGGGTGAGAATTTATGCTAGCTCCGGCACCCTTGCCGCCGTTGTCAACAACGTTCATGAAGTCGAACGGCGGCAAGCACTACTAGAGCAAGCCGAGCATCCAATCATTGGATTAGCTCGTTACGCTTCAGAACTATTACCTGCATAACTCAAATAGGATCGATGAAAAAACAACTGTTTATGACAATTGTGGCTGGGTTAACCTTACTCGGCACCGCTCGATCTGCATCAGCGACTGGTACTGTCACAACCACTACTAGCGTTCAAATCGATGGCACGAATGTTCCAGTTTCTACTCAGAATTCAAACACGACGACTGTAAATGGTGCAACGGTG
>JANYIT010000258.1 GCA_025358725.1 Chamaesiphon sp. GL140_3_metabinner_129_sub | reverse complement strand
ATTACTAGTACTGGTCTGTACCCCGATTTGAGGGGATGTCTTGGCTAGAGGGGGATGTAAGAAAGAACATCCACTCATCCATGAACCTAGACTCAAAGTACAAAGAGTCATTACGAGGGTGCGATCGACAGTCATTTAGTGCCATCTCCTATTTGTTAATCGATTTAGGACTGAAAATTTAGTGTAGAAAACCTTGCACCGAGCCGAAAATCAAAAATAAGCCGATCGCTAATCGGTACCACACAAAAATCCAGGTACTCTGACTCTCCAGATAACGCAATAGCCCATAAATAGCCAAAAAAGCCGAGATACTCGCCGAAGTCAATCCTACCATTAGCACAAACCAGCCATTGGCATCGAGTCCAGCTTTGAATAGCGCGTGTAACTCTACCGCGCCAGCCAAGGTAACGGTGGGCAATCCCAGTAAAAAGCGAAAACTTGGCAGCAGTTTCTCGTTCCATTCCCAGAAATAAACCAGCCGTTAGTGTCGAACCCGATCTCGATACGCCTGGAATTAGGGCTAGAGCTTGGGCGATACCGACCAATAAGCCATCTTTGAGCGTTAGCTTGCCAAATCCTCGCTGTCTAGTACCCTGAAACTCGGATAAGGCGAGTAGTGATGATATCACGATCGACGCTACACCGATAACGACTAAACCCCGCATGGGCGAATTGGGCGCGTTAAGAGTTTTCTTGAGCAGTAGACCTAAAATACCAAGTGGTAGCGTCCCGATAATCAGTCCCACGGTGAGTTGGAAATCTCTAGACTGATAATTACCATCGGCAATCGATCTCATCGTACCCCCAACTAAACTCTGGATATCTTTCCAGAAATAAGAGAGGACTGCGCCCAGACTTGCCATCTGCATTGCCGCTGAGAAAGCTGTCCCTGGATCTTGCCACCCTAATAGGCTGGGTACGATCCGCATGTGGGCGGTACTACTAATTGGTAATAACTCGGTAATGCCTTGGACGATGCCCAGAATCAAAATCTTAAACCAACCTAACTGGACGAATCCCAGATCGATTGTTTCTGGTGAACTATATCTAAAAAATACGCCATCGAAGTTTTTCTTAGTAGAGCAATATAGATAAAATGAGATAGCTACAACAAATCTATTTGTAGTTGAATCGATCTATTCGAGCATACAGAATGATTGTCAAGAACTAGGAAAGATTGTCATGGCTTATTTTCCAAATATTTTAGACTTGACGAGTTATTGACTTTTATCGCCTAATCTAGATATGTAGAATATAAATTTGCTCAAAAGCGATCTCATTAATTATGGAAGACGATTTAGGCAGAGAACCTGTTGAGATGCAGGACGATACGAGCGAAGCATTGAAGGAGATGAAGGAGGAGCTAGCCGAAGAAAGATCCGAGCAACGCCAAGAGCGTCGATCTCTTAACTTAATCGGTTTGTCTACAGCTATTTTTTCAACCTTAGCCGCAATTGCAGCCATGCAAGGTGGTTACTTTGCCAATGAAGGAATGTTGTCCCAAATCAAATCGAGCGATAGTTGGGCGCAATTTCAGGCGAAATCTACCAAGCGGCATATCGAAGAATCGAATGTCACAATCCTGCAAGCTTTCCAGAAACCAGTTCCTGCCAAAACAACCACTGAACTCGCCAAACTCAATCGGGAGCAACAGGAGATTGGGCAGGAAGCTCAAAAGCTCCAAGCTGAATCAGCGCAGAATCTAGCGCGTCACGAGCTATTTGCGCGGAGTGTTGCAGCATTACAAGTGGGGATTTCGATGGGAGCCATAGCTGCTTTAACTCGGAAACAGACGATTTGGTATGTGGGGTTGGGCATATCTGCGCTTGGGATTGGGTTTATGGTGGCTGGAACCTTTCCTAGTCAGGAGAAGGCTACCGCTGGTAACTCGCAAAAAACTAGCCAAAACCAGTCACATTAGGGCAGTTCGATCGTAAGTACGAGCGACTGGGATACCTTGCCAATTAGTGGCAGGAGGCAATTTTTTACCTTTCATCACTAATGACATCGGTTGAATAAGTGCGTCCTGTTCCAGAACGGTATCGTAGAGAATCATCCCCCAACTGCCGACTTGGGTGTGGGGATAGAGATGGAGTGTGCCCAGTTTCATCACCCGATCCTCAAATAGGTGAGTTTGGAGGGTAGAATCACGACCGAGAATCACATTATCCTCGATCGTCATCAGATCGAATTCGGTAAAGTCGGTGGTTTCGATATAGACATTCCGCCCGATTTTCATTCCTAGTAAGCGCAAGAGAATCGGCGCGAAGGGCGTACCGAGCAGAAAGAACAACAACTCAGGGACGATAATGGCTTCATACAGCCCTGTAATCAACTCTGTCCGCCAGATAAAGTTGTTCCAGAGTGGGAGCGTACCCGTTCGATAACGACCTACCAGCAGCCATTTGAGCAAGATGATGAGTAAAACAGAGCAGGTGCTAAACAGGAAGTAACAGCAGGGGGAAAATAGGAAAATCCCTTGCCAATCCATAAAATCGAACTCGGCGATGTTCATCAAGCCGACTTCAAGAGCGAAGAGGACGATAAAGTGAATGCTACCAGGGATAGTAACGCGCAAAAACTCGATCGCCAGTCGGATCGCATACAGATAACTTGGGGGTTTATAGGTTTGTGCTTCGGCGTAGCTATTAATTACTTCGCGATGGGGAATATAGATCGCTGGAGAACCCAGCCATGCGGTATCTGGCTGCATTGGCTCGTCGCTGACAGGGGGAATCGAAAAACACCCAATCAG
>JANYIT010000189.1 GCA_025358725.1 Chamaesiphon sp. GL140_3_metabinner_129_sub | reverse complement strand
CAAAAATTGCGTACTCTAGTCTCGTGTGAGCTGCGATCCAATCCTCATCCAGCCCGAAAGCCGGATGCAACGATGGTATTAAAGTTTTACCTTACCATGCTGGATTGATCCAATCCTCATCCAGCCCGAAAGCCGGATGCAACACCACGTATTTCTATTCCCGAACAAAGTTACGTAGATCCAATCCTCATCCAGCCCGAAAGCCGGATGCAACAACCACGTATTTCTATTCCCGAACAAAGTTACGTAGATCCAATCCTCATCCAGCCCGAAAGCCGGATGCAACCTTAACCAAGAAGGCGTAATTGATAAAATTGCCACTGATCCAATCCTCATCCAGCCCGAAAGCCGGATGCAACTCCGATTGTCTCCGCAGTGAGTGTTGTCTCTGTCTATGATCCAATCCTCATCCAGCCCGAAAGCCGGATGCAACGATGGAAATATGTGTGAATTCAACTGCTGGGTTGATCCAATCCTCATCCAGCCCGAAAGCCGGATGCAACGGTGATCATCTCAAACCTGCTCATATCAACAAGTTCAACAAAGACCTCCGCCATTCTATTATTCCTCATATGTTTAGATAGATCTACATCCCAGACAAAAATAGCTAAAACCTTTACGGACAATACGATCGCGAACCTTCCAGGAATTTGACCATCACTATAGGTTCGCGCGACGATTCAGAGAATCAATGGCTTCTCAAAATCAGTATAACCATCGATCCCAAAACAGAATAGATGCTCCTCCCTCGGCGCAGGTAATCTATAGACACGGATACTATCTAGTGTAGGCTCGATCGTCTTGACCAATCGATCTCGCAAAGTCTCATACTGACTATCACTCACCCGACATTCAAACACCGACAACTGCACACGTTGTCCATAATCCTTGCAGACAGTCGCCACCTTTCGTAACCGTCGCCGCCCTTCCTTCGTTTCCGTATTCACATCATAGGTGACTAAAATATCCATCGGCTTATTTCTGAATAAAAGGTTGATAACTGGGTACATCACCACGTAAATGACGGGCTAATAACCGCGCTTGAACGTGAGGAATCAATCCAAACGGGGCTTTCGAGTCGATAATCTGGTGCTGAACTTCTTCCTGCTTACGATTTTGATAAGTCTCCAATAAAGTTCGCCGTGCATCATCAACTAAATGTACCGCTCCACCTGGACGAGTGACAAAATCTTTGGGTTGAATTTGTTTACGATTGATTAAACTCAAAACTAATCTGTCAGCAAATGGAGCGCGAAATTCCTCCATCAAATCTAGAGCTAGAGCAGGTCTACCAGGGCGCAGAGTATGCAAGAAACCCATTTGGGGATCGAGTCCTACGCCTTCACAAGCTGACAGACAATCATTTTTTAGTAATGTATAAACGAATGATAATAACGCATTAATTGGATCGCGAGGTGGGCGTTTGTTTCGATCGAGCAATGCAAACGTTTCCCGATTTGCGCGGATCATGCACGTAAAGCTGCCAAAATAGGTTTTAGCCGCATAACCCTCGATTCCCCTCAACGTATCTAAATCGGGGGCTAATTCAGCCTTTTGAATCGATTCTGCATGACGTTTAGCAGTTTCAGTCAGTTGGGTTCGATCGGCTGAATCTTTTGCTTCTCGTGCGGCTCTCATCACGACAGTACGGGTATTTTGGAGTTTACCAGCCACCATGTAACGGGCAATTGCTAAAGTAGCCGCAGCATCCCTCACCACCTCATGTTGAGCATGACGTAACAACACATTTCCCGTCGTCGAACCCGCCAATCTTCCTTTAAATCGACCAAATTCTGATAACCACACCAAACTGCGTCCATCCTCTCCACAACGATGAATTAAATAAGGACTCATCAGCACATTTCCAAAGGTGACAATACTCCCCAAATGATGGAGCGGAATTTGTTTTTTGACCTCCTTTTCAATTTCAACTTTGAGAGTTTCATGATCGAGGCGCAAATAGGCACCCTGCGTTTGGATGTAGAGAGTATTCAGAAGTTGTTTCATGAGAATAAATTCACTTAAATATATCGAAGGATGGACATACACAATTAACCTGTAGGGGCGGGTTTATGCAACAAATGTCGATTTCACTGAAAATATAATTCAAACCCGCCCTCCCCCACTGCAAATCAAATTTAATCTAATTTAATCGATCGAGAAAGGGTTATTCCGAACGCTGGATTTACTAAAATTGGCGATCGAATCCGGCATACAAGCATCAATCAACGAACAGTCATCACAACGTTTGTCAGTAACAGGTGGTGGTAGCTTCTGACTGATTAAAATCTCACGAGTAGCAATAATTATCTGTTCGGTTTGGGTTCGTAGTTTAACATCTATCTTTACTTCACGCCGCCGCTTCGATCCAGCATGATAAATCGCCCCGAATGGCACATCACAACCGAGCATTTCTTCCAAACATAAAGCTTGAGCGCATAGCTGAATATCATCAGCAAGTCGTGGCTTTTTACTACCAGATTTGTATTCCACCGGATAGAGAATCTCCTCGCGATTAAACTCAACCACATCAGCAATTCCTCGAATCCCCAATCGATGACACCATAGCGGCAAAGCGCGTTCTACTCGCACATCATCAAGTTGTTCATCATCGGGAATATCGACCTTCTCATGGACTCTTTGCCCCCGCAGCGTGTAGATATTTTCATCCCAAACTTGCTCGATATGAATCAACGCAAATTGACGCGGACAATAAGCATAGTGCTGAAGGGCACTAATCATCACATAATCTTCTGAATCTGGCACAATCGGCACAAAAAATAGGTATCCTATTTACAGAGTACCCATTTCGTGAAGTATATCGATCGCTATTCTGTTTTACAATCCAGTTAAAATCTGTTGAGCAGTTAAATTAAATTGACTAAATTGAGGCGATATAATAATTTGTTCGGCTGTATAAACTTGTTCTTCGTATAATCCTTCGACAAGTTCTAAAATTGTTACCTTATCTAAAATCGGATCGACAATCCAATATTCAGGAATCTGCCTAGCTGCATATTCCGATCTTTTATAGCGATAATCTCTTTTTTCTTGCTTGGGACTAACTACTTCAACAACTAAAGTAGGTGGTGGCATATCTACCAAAATTGTCGATCGGTTAGTTTCTCTTAATTCCAGTGCCAAATCTTCAGAGAGAACTGTTAAATCTGGTATGCGTGCAGTTGCTCTACCACCCATTACCGAGATTGCAATTTGATTTCTCAATAATTGTGGTGGTATGCCTAATTTTAGAAAGTAAGCTAGTAAAGAGATAGAAACTTGTTGATTCTGATCGCTTTCTGGAGGCATGGGTATTAGTTCTCCATTTACAAGCTCAGAAAGGGTATCGGTACCATCGTCATAATTAAGGTATTCCTCAAGGGTCATTAATTTAGACTGAGATGCAACAACCATAGATTTTAACTTACCTATAATTTAGGGATAATCTAACTACTACCTATTTTAATCGATATTTCTATAATTGAGTGGCAAGCTATTTATGACAGACCTAAGACAGATCCCCGACTTCTTAAAGAAGTCGGGGATCTCGCAGTAATGGTAAAGATGTCGGTATGGCTACTGATATAACAATGCACCATCAATTGAATAAGATTACTTAACTAAAGAAGTTAAAGTTACTCCAGTTGGTAAATTATCTCCTTGAATTATCACAGTATAATCTGTGAATTTGCGAGAGACATTTACAGATGAATTCAATTCTGGCTTGATTAGATCGAACAATACATGCGCGGGAGCATTACCGAGCTTATTCTCATGAGAAAAGATGTGTAAACCACGCAAAGCCATCAATCCGCGACTGGCAGATCGATCGAAATCCCACATCTTTTGTAAGGCTTGCCAGAACAGTTCTAAATCTTTTTCAGTGACTCCTGTTTGCGCCGCTAAGTGGGGAGAAAAGAAGCCATAACCCATATATAAACCGTAAGGAACTAAAGCCTTACGTCCCATTGTGGAAGTTTTACCAGTATTGCCCTTACCATCATCACCAACGTTCACTTCTGCATCTTTAGGATCGGTAATTGCTAGACGAGTAATCGTAACATCCATTGGCATAATTGGATCGATCGATTTAGAAAAAGTCAGTTGTAATGGCCCCCGCACTTGACCACAATTAATCCCTGTAGACATTACCGCCCCAAACATCCGAATATCGAAGAAGTTTTTACACATCCACTCGCGGGTTTTATTAACTTCTTCACGTTTCTGTTTAGTACCTGTGGACTTAATATCAAGTGCTTTATAAGCACGAGCATTCATATCATTGAGCGCAATACCCCGATCTTGAACATAAATTTTAGTGGTTTCCTCTTCACCATAGAAGATATCGATAAAGTTGCGAATTTTACGTTTCAGACATACATCGGTTACTAACCCATGCATAGTCTCTGGATCTGTACGCGGTAAGTTACCACCATCTGGATCTCCATTTGGATTTCCATTTTCTACATCAAACAGCATGACAAAATCGTGACGAAATTCTGGATTGAGATGATTAGACATAATTGAAATTCCTGTTTAACTTAAAAGATTGACAATGCCGTAGAGTTTTTTACCGGAGCGATTCGCGCTCATCGGGTTCCCCGTTCGCGCCAGCGTTGCGAAGCAAGGGTTTAGCGAATCAAGACAGCGTAACGAACCCTTCTGAATATCCTGATTTATTCCGCCACAATTTCATTTACTTGCTTTTTAGCAGCCGCACCATCTTTTGCTTGCTTGCGATTGTGCGCCCGTTGATGGTAATAACCGAGAGAAAAAATACTCTGTTGTACCATATTTAGAGTGGTAGGAAACTTACCATCTTCTGGTGATATGTTACAGAGAATATCTTCCAATTGTTGCTGAAGAGCATTATAAGTAGCAACACGTTTCTCATCTTTCCGAAGTTGAGCGAGGTGCGGTTGAGCCTGTTCTATCAATTTACCCAGAACCTTGCCAGGAGTTGCAGCGGCGGCTCCATAGTATCGATCGATTAAAGTGGTATTAATAGATCGAGTTGCATTCTTTTCTAGAGCCTGATATTGAATTTGTTCGAGTTGGGCTAGTAATCGACCACAATAATAGGCAGCTCGATCTAGCTGTTCGGTAAATTGAGGGTCTTCATTTAAGCAATTCATATTTATCATTTGGTTAGGATACTGAGTTGTCAAAACTAATTTGATTAGCGTGGCTCGATCTCGATCAACATCTCTCTCGGCTCGATTACGGCGAACTAATTGAGCGAGAAGTTCATGAGGTAATTTCCCTCCTTGAATCGCTACCCGAATTAATTGGGTGGAAATTCTGGCGATATCTTCCTTCTTTGCATCTCGATAGAGACACTTAGATAAACGATAAATACTCAAATATTTGCGCTGCTCATCTTCTTCGCCCCAAGTATCGACTAGCTCTTGAGCATCGAACCAGCTAATTAGATTTTGGATTGCCTTGTCGAGAGCAATATCAATCCAATCTCTAACGACTACCCGTGCGCCACTAGCAGACAGAGCGACAGCATAATAACGATTAGCTTGCAAATTAGCTAATCTTCTTTCACCTTTAAGAACATTAACGAGAACGTCTCTAATCTTTTTAGGTTGGTCATTTTTCCAAATTGCTGATTTAGCTCTAGTCGGATTTTGTGTCCAAAAGACAAACGCCACATTATTATTGAGGATAAATTTAGAATCATCATTATCCAATAAATAATTTAAAGCCTTCGCAAAGCCTTCGCCAGCCTCTCGACAGATGGGTGAAGTCAAGGAATTTTTTAAGCCATAGGAGGTAAAAGGTAGTGCATTAGCAGACACTAAAGCAGTCCCAGAAGTTTGCCCATTAGGAACTCTTTTAATTACCACTGGTAAACGTTCTTCTACTAGCCGTTCTTGATTTGTGACTAAACAAGTCATCATCGCTTGTTGGCTATCCTCACCAGATACATGTCTCGACCAAAACGATTCAATCGCAGTTAAGCCAGCTTTGCTATCCGCAGGGATAACAGAACTACCGTCGGGATAATTAACACAAAAAGTTGCTACTTGAGAGGGTTCTATTTTTTTCTCAATTAACTTTTCGTAGTCTCGTTCTGGATTCCAGCCATTCAGAAATTTAGCAACAGCGAGAACGCTACTTTCTTGTGTATATTCAGCACAATCATTCACTAATTCTTTAAACTGGCGATGGCGTTCGGCTACTTTATCACTAGGTGTATCTGGCTCTGCATAACCAAAGACATAATCACATTTATCAGCTAATAGTTTTGGTTTGATGCCCGAAGATCTTTTGCAATCTGGTAGCATTCGCTTTTCACGATCGGCTAATTTATCAAAACCGATTAAATTACCTTCTAGATCGATATTAACTATCCACTTGAGCGGAACATTATTATAACCCTCGATCGGTAATTTAGCCTTGATGTCCTTTCGCTGGGAGAGTTCATACAGTCTAGTTAGCAGCATCATCTACCTCTAATAAACTGCCATTACTAGGTACTTTCAATACCCCGTTATCTAACTTTGCCTCAAAGAATTTTGGTTTAGCATTTCCTTTTGTCACCTTCGCCCCATTAGCATCGTGGCTGAGATAAGTCATCGAGCCATCAATAGCTTCAGTAATTTCTAAATCGAACAACATTAAACCCAAATCTGAATCATCCTCGATCGGTTGTTCCGAGCCATCTGATTCGCTAAAATAAGCACTAAACTCTCGCGTACCGAGATAAGGTTGATGGTGACATTGCCCTTTAGCTAACCGCCGTCGAAATTGATCGCGGTATTTAGCCGGATGAGCATCTGCATGGGGTTTTAACTGGATATCGGCTTTGATAATGTAATCGACATCTCGCAGACACAAAGCGTGGCGTTGAGAGCGATCCTCATCGGCGTAGTAGCCACCTGCACCAGCCTTTTCCCAGCCTTTGGCAGTACGTTCGTTTTGATGGGAGTTGACTTCATTCCGCAGTAACGAAAAATAGCGAATTTCTGATAAAACCACTATTTCCCGCACAATCCAGTAAATTTCCGGTTTCCAGAAAATACTTTCTAATACCCCTCGTGCTGCACTGGGCGTAATTACTGGATATGTCACCCGCTCGGCGGTGAATTCCGGGCGAGTGAATAAAGCCAAATCTCCCCGTACCCGCATGGTAAGTAGAGAGTCAGACATATTAATAATTGATGTTGAGTGAGATGAAGCGATGGAATTTGGCTAGGCTAGCTACATTAAGTATTCCCTGTGAACACTACAAAATAACTCAACAAGGACTAAAAATCATCCATGTATTTCGTTTGAGCGGTAATACAATCCGAGTAGCAGATGGAGTGGATGAATGATGGACATATGGCTTATCCTCTTTCTTCGACTTATGCAAACAGGTGGCACTCGAAAGCCCCAACATATCGAAAATCTCATGTGTGGTATAAGTTTGAGGCTCTTGGGTTGGGGCGTTAAATCGATTCACGTTGGTTTGACTCAGAGAATAATTGAACAATGGAAAAACTGCCCCATTGAGAGATGGGGATGACAAGTTAGGGTTAGTCATGCTTAAATTTGATTAGAAATATTTTTTTGCGAGAGGTGGCTTAAATCCAAGCAGGATGCCATCTCTATTTTTATATCTTATGCAGATATTTGTCAAGCATAGTCTTTATAAATATTATCTCAATAAGGACTACTCAAGAACGCTAGATGAAGAAGTTGTGCTGGCTCTACTCGAAATTGTAGAAGCGGTTAAGTAGAGTGAAAATGGGGAATAGATGAGAGCAAGCATAACTTACGCCCACCTATTCGTGCCTCTTCATAAGATACTCCATCAAGTAACGCTTAGATGTTCCAATCCTCACCCATTCATGGGTGCATAGCCATAATTTAGCACCTGTGGAGCATCAATTGTTAGGACTACAGCGGTAGTAAGAAACCCGACTTCTTCTCTTCGAGACGCTACGCGAACGAGAAGTCGGGTTTCTGTCATCTCTCTAAAATACTGAATCTTTGCCTGTCAATAGAAAACTATCGCTCGGATCTCCAAGAATTGGTAATCCCTTAATTGGATCGTAAGTGCCAGTCCAGATATAGAACTCAACCCCTGCTATCGGTTGATCGATCGATGTTTTATGATGTTTGCGAAATTCAAAGTGACGAATGCTAATTGTATATGGTTGTAACTTCTGATAGTCACTAGTAAATAAACCCCGACGTTTAATTTGCCTTAATAGCTTTTCAACTTCATCATTAAAACTGACAACTACCGGATAAGTATCATCATCAATCAGCTTAAATTTACTAGCAACTGTTTCAAACAAACAATTTTCTCTGTCTTGTTGAATCTCATGCTTATCCGCTGATTCTAATTTATATAGAGCATTACCATAACTAGTAAAAATCTGTGGTTGATGTAAATCTTCTGACTGTGCTTGTTGTAAAATTTGCTGAGTCTTGCCAGTCGCCTTGGCATATTCACTACCTTTAAGTGGCATACTCCCTTCTTCTAGTTCAAAGACAAAAACTTGTCCCAACCCATCCATATTTCCCTCGCGATTGCATCGCCCTGCGGCTTGCACGATCCGATCGAGTGGCCCCAATACACGATAAACTGCTGGAAAATCTAAATCTACGCCTGCCTCCACTACTTGGGTAGAAACTAGAATACAATCTTTGTTATTCTTTAATCGCGAACGAACTTCCTCTAGTACAATCTGACGATGTGCCCCACAGAGTAAAGTGGATAAGTGCAAAACTTGACTATCTTTGACAGCTATTTTTACTCGTGCTTCAGTGCCTACTGCTTCAAAATATTCAACAGGTAAACTATTCAAGCTATTTATAACTTTCAGGGCATCTTTACGAGTATTGAGAACTACTAAGGCAGATGGATGAGAATTAAGTCGATCTGTTAATTCCTGCCATGACCATTTAGTATTAGTTTTAATTGCTGATAGATCGTACTCAACTCGTTTGAGATTGGCAAAATGTTCTCGACTTTTGGCTACTGGAATAATATCTGCAATCGAGCCAGGTTTAAATCCCTTGAAATAACCATCATCACCTTCTAATACTGGCTGAGTCGCTGTACACAGCACCACCGAAACATGATAGCGTTCTACCAATTCCTCTAGCATACTGCATATAGATTCTCTCAATGCGATCGGTAGTGTTTGCACTTCATCTAAAATAATTACACTGCCAATAATATTATGCAGTTTGCGACACTTGCTAGTCCGATTGGAAAACAAACTTTCAAATAACTGAACTGTCGTCGTGACAATTAGCGGTGCATCCCAATTTTGAGTAGCTAATCTCGCTTGACTTTGATAATCGATTGCACCTTCTTCCGCTTCCGAACTTTCGTCCTTTGATTTGAGATCATGTTGAATTGCACTGTGATGTTCGAGTACAGCAATTTGTCCTAATTCTGTAAACACCTTACGATAAACTTTAACAGTTTGCTCGATGATACTAGTATATGGCACTGCCATAATAACTCGTCGATCTAAATCATCTATCGGATTAGCTAAAATATGTTGCAGTCCAAAAGCCAAACTACTGAGAGTCTTCCCGCCACCAGTAGGTACTGTCAGTCTAAATATTCCTGGTTTAGTTAATGCTGTTTCTACACAATGTTTATAGACTTCTTGTCTGACATCAAATACTATTTTATTCTTCTCTGTTAATTCCTGCTGTTTTTTCTCGACAAATTCTTTCTGCTTACAATCGAATATCTCCCACAACCGTTTAATTGTTATCTTATTGTCATCCCTAAGCTTGAAAGTTTTAGGATTACCAAATCTTTCACTATCCAATCTATCGGCATCAATCAGACAGGAAAATAATAATCGATCGAATACTTCTCTCGCATAGGGATGATCATCTGGATCTGGTAAACGAGACAGTAATTCATCAAAGTCTAAATCTGGATCGGTTTCAATTCCTTCAGATTTAGCAGATGCTAATATACTAACGAGTAATCCTTCTGCTTGTGGATTATTCAGTTGACCCTCAAAAGCACTATAATCTGGCAATCCTCGGTGATGTCCATAAATAAGTGGGGCAATATCAGGACACAATTCGGCTGCTAAAATCGCGCCATGAATGGCATGAGGAACCTTTTTTGTAGGTGGTTTCTTGTTATTCAGGGATGCTGTATGGCAATCATCTAAATACTGCTGAAAATCAGGATTGTATTTACCTAAGTCATGCCATAAGCCTGCGTAGTAACCTAATTTCCCTACCTTAAACTTATCGGCAAACTCCTCGGCTAAATTAGCAACATCACCTAAATGTTCCTTGAGTTCGTGCCATTTATCATCTCCCTTGCCTGGAGTGTGAGCATTAAACTTATATTTCATGCCAGCAAAGTTATTCGAGTTTTGTCAACATATCACCTGTGAGACTAAATGCGCGGGCTTCAGTGATTTTGACAGGGACGACTTTGCCACGGAGTTCTTCGATATCGCCGTTGAAAAAGGTGAGGCGATTGCCGCCAGTTCTGCCGAGAACTTGGTCGGGATTTTTGGTGTTGCGTTCTTCCACTAGGACAGATTCTACTCGATCGAGATACCGTCCAGATCGCGCGATCGCCGTTTGAGAAACTAGATGATTGATTCGTTGCAATCTGTCTAGTTTGACTTCTTCACTGAGTTGATTTGTCCACACTGCCGCCGGGGTATTCGGACGCGGTGAATAAGCCGCCGTATTCACCATGTCAAAGCTAATATCTGAGATCAATTTGAGGGTACTTTCAAACTGCTCCTCCGTTTCGCCAGGAAATCCGACGATCGCATCGGCACTAACTGAAGCATCGGGCATATACTGACGAATAGTATCGATAATCCGCCGATATTTTTCGTGGGTGTAGCCTCGCGACATTGCTTTGAGAATTTCGTTATCTCCTGACTGAAACGGAATGTGGAAATGTTCGCACACCTTGGGTAATTCGCTACAGGCTTTAATCAACCGCTCGGTAAAGTAGCGCGGGTGACTAGTTGCAAACCGAATCCGCTCGATCCCTTCGATATCATGAATATGATAGAGCAGATCTGTGAGTGTGTTGAGATGACGACCTTCGGCAGTAGAGCCAGGTAAATCTCGCCCATAAGCGTCGATATTTTGACCAAGTAAGGTAATTTCTTTATAGCCCTGACGCGCCAAATCTTTAATTTCCGTCCGAATGGCTTCTGGTGTGCGTGATTGCTCGATGCCGCGCACATTTGGTACAACGCAGTAGGTACAGCGTTCGTTACAACCATAGATGATGTTTACCCACGCGGTAACGCTACTATCACGGCGCGGTTTGGTAATATCCTCAATGATATGAATCGGTTCAGTAGCTACTACCTGTGCGCCAGTAAATACCTGCTGTAAGAGGTCTTCCAGGCGATTAGCGTGTTGTGGCCCCATAATGATGTCAAGTTCGGGAATGCGGCGTAACAAGGCTTCTCCCTCCTGTTGGGCGACGCAGCCAGCCATAATCAGGATCAGATCGGGATTATCTTTTTTGCGGCGGGTTTGTTTGCCTAAATAAGAGTAAACTTTCTGCTCTGCTAGATCGCGGATGGTGCAAGTATTGTAGAGGACTAGATCTGACGCAAAGGGATCATCCGACCATTGAAATCCCATATCTTCTAATATCCCACCCATCCGCTCGGAATCAGCTTTGTTCATCTGACAGCCAAATGTGGTGATGTGATAACTTCGATTTACAGGGATCATGGTTTTGGGAGTTGTGGGTTTGGTTTAGCCTCTCCTGCGGAGAATCGTCAAAAGACAAGCTGTGCGACTATATTATAGGCGATGGCTTGGTTCTCGATCGAATCTTTTATCCTGAGTTACAATATTTGTAGGTAGCTATGTATGGACATGGAGATCGATCATTCAAACCCCAGCACCCAACTAAAAGTAATTATACATTTCTATTCCCTCTCTCTTACTTTCTACTAATGGGACAAAGTTGGCAAAAATTGACGGTTTTATTAGTTGCACTAGGTGTGACAATTGCCGAACCTGGATGGAGTGATGTTTCACCATCTCCAGCCCCAATCTTTTCAGAGCCGTTTTGCTTGAAAATATTTGAAGATGTTGTTGAAAAAGCTAGATCGAGTACTTGGAATATTTCCGATCGAGATCGGCATATCTTAACTCAATGTCGGAATAAGTTTCCTCCGGTGGCAAATTCAAAGATTCCACTACCTACATCTGCTGAATGTGTGTATGTGGTAAAAACACTGATTCAAGGTGGTTTGAGTAAAGTCAAAGAAATTGAGTTGACAGAACCACAAGTACGTTCGATCGAACGATGTGATGAGGTCATTAAGTATTATCCTTTACCGTCAGACAATATGCTACCAACATTAAAACCTAATGAGCGAATTGTCGTTGATAAAATTGTTTATCAAACTCAATCACCACAGCGGGGAGATATTATTATATTTAATCTTCCTAATCCGCCTGAATCATCCAACATTCAAGAGCCATTGGCACAAAGAGTAATCGGATTACCCAACGAAAAAGTGAAAATTATCAGCGGCGTAGTTTACATCAATGGAAAAATACATCCTGAAGATTATATTACTAAATCTGCTAATTGGTATGAATCAGTAATCGTGCCTGCTAATAGCTATTTCGCGATCGATGATAATCGCAATAAGTCAGCAGATCGTCAAATGTGGAGCCTCGTTCCCCGCGCAGCAATTGCTGGGAAAGTTATTTGGCAGTTTGGCGGTAAATAAGTTTTAGGTTTTAGGTTTTAGGTTTTAGGTTTTAGGTTTTAAATAAAGGGTAATGTTCTGAATCTGTGGAAAGAAGTATCAGAGAAGCAAGATATAGCAGAGAGAAAGAAAAATGGTATTAGAACCTG
>JANYIT010000100.1 GCA_025358725.1 Chamaesiphon sp. GL140_3_metabinner_129_sub | reverse complement strand
CAGAACATTACCCGCGTTCCACAGATTCAGAACATTACCGAATTGAGCTATCGGTTGGGTGCCCGACCTTGGATTGCAGTAGCTTTTTCAGCTCCAGTAGCGGCCGCAACCGCGATCTTGTTGGTTTATCCGATCGGTCAAGGTAGCTTTGCTGATGGTCTACCATTGGGCATTGCGGGTACATTTCACTTCATGCTGGCATTCCAAGGCGATCATAATATTATGATGCACCCATTTCATATGCTGGGAGTCATTGGTGTATTTGGTGGGGCATTGCTGAGTGCTTTGCATGGTTCCTTGGTGACATCGACGCTGATTCGGGAGACTGATGAAAATGAGTCGATCGATTATGGCTATGATTTCGGTCAAGCCTATCCCACTTATGATTACATGGCGGGACATAGTGGATTTCTCGGTCGGTTGTTGATTCCTGTATTTGCCAGTCGCAATCACCGTAGTTTCCACTTCTTACTCGTTGCTTTACCAACCGTAGGTATTTGGTTTGCCGCATTGGGCGTGAGTACAATGGCATTTGGATTGAATGGTTTTAATTTCAATCACTCGATCTTGGATGGTCAAGGCAAAGTAATTCGCACTAATGCCGATCTGATGAATCGTGCTGGTTTGGGACTACAGGGGATGCACGCACCGAATGTCCACAACTTTCCACTAGTACTATCGACAAATCGGGTTGCTCCAATTGGCTAGTTTAAGCTACCACCATACCTAAATCAGTATGGTGGTAGCTCTTTTAAACCCACATTTTAAGCTGACCGTTATCTATTCATTGCTCAATCTTACTCACCTCATCGCCGATTTGTTAGTTACACCGATCGCTTGGTATTAAATTGCCTTGATGACAATTTTGGTGACGATCGGTAGGCTGTTAAATCTCGTTTCTCATCGCTGAATGACTCATTGATATCAAGCAAATAGATCGAACGTGGAATTAGATCGATCCTGAGTTGAGTTAGCTCAACTTAGTAAATAGCGATTTCTAGCTATAGTACGTCCAAGACATGATTATAAAAGTCATTAGTAGCGCAATAACGATCGTTATCCACAGCTTGTTATCCACAGCAATATTATTTTTCATCTTTCTTACCAAGCTATATTTGAAACCTTTGATAATTTAAGATTATTCGATCGACATGAGGAACTTGTGAGGATTAGTTTCATGTTTCGTTTTAGTGAATAGCTCATTCAACCTAGATCCAATCGCTATAATTGATGGGATATCGACAACTTTTAGACTGACTAAATAGCAATCACTTTTCAGGAGCTAATCGCTAAATGACTGCAATTACCAAGATCGACAGTTCCAGGCAGCGAGAAATAGCTCAAGTCCTGTTACAGCATGGCTGGGACTACATGCGGCAGATTTTGACGATCGGTAAAGTCAAGCAAGTAACTGGTGATTCGACCAGATCGACACTAAATGAACGAGTGGATATCCCACCACCAGCGATTCTCCGCAGTATTTTGGTCGATTTGGGACCAGTCTATGTCAAGTTGGGGCAACTGCTGAGTACGCGACCAGATCTATTACCACCGGACTATATTACCGCCTTGAGCGACCTCCAATCAAATGTACCGCCAATTGATTGGTCGGAGATTGAAACGGTCTTGCAGGCGCAGATTCAGGGGCTTCTAGGGGAAGTTTTTAGCGAGATCGATCGAGTACCAATTGCGGCAGGATCGATCGCGCAGACTCATCGAGCAGTGCTGAAAAGTAGTGGGCGACAGGTAGCTCTCAAGGTGCAGCGTCCAGGGATCGACAGGTTAGTGACCAGAGATATCGGGCTAATTAAACAAGTCGCCGAATTGCTGTCTGGAACTGACTTTGGCAAACGCTACGATCTAGTATCGCTGGCGGCTGAATTTAGCACCGCGCTTCAAGCCGAATTGGATTTCACCCAAGAGGCACGGTACACTGAGGCACTACGACAGAATTTGTTGGCGGGACGCTGGTTTGACACCAAGAAAATCATGGTGCCAGAAGTCGATCTCCAGTTATCGACTAAAACCTTACTGGTATTAGAATGGCTGGACGGAGTGCCAATTTTAGCGGCACAATTTACAGGCAAGGAGTATGGCGGCAAAATCGAAGACGAACGCAAAGCGATTACGGTGCTTTGTTTTCGAGCATTCTTTCAGCAGTATCTAGTCGATGGGCTATTTCATGCCGATCCCCATCCAGGCAATTTATTTTATCTCAATGATGGTCGGGTAGCGGTATTGGACTGCGGGATGATGGGGCGACTCGACAAAAAGACCCAAGCAGCCTTAATTGAGATGATTCTGGCGATTATTAGTAGCGATGCTCAACGCTGCACCCAAATTACGCTCCAGTTAGCCGAACCGATGGGCGAACTCGATCTCTCCCGTTTGGAGTGGGATTACGACAGGTTGCTGCACAAATATAATAATCTCAGCTTGCAGAATATGAACGCGAGTGAGGCCTTCTATGAAGTCCTCCAAGCCGCACGGCGCAACAATCTCCGCTGGCCGAGCAATATTGGTTTATTTGCTAAGTCTTTGGCGAATTTGGAAGGAGTCGGGCGGCAATTTAATCCAGAAATTAATTTATTTGAGGAAGTGCGTCCGCTAATGACTGATATGTTTCAGAGACAGTTAATCGGTGATGATTTGGTGCAATCGCTGCTGCGAACTGGCTTGGAATTAAAGCAACTCTCACTCCAGTCGCCGCGCCAGTTGGCTTTTTTACTC
>JANYIT010000094.1 GCA_025358725.1 Chamaesiphon sp. GL140_3_metabinner_129_sub | reverse complement strand
CTTCTCCTGAGTATCCGTGTCTGACGACATCGCTACTTTGACAAGCTGGGCACAGAACAGGTTCTAATACCATTTTTCTTTCTCTCTGCTATATCTTGCTTCTCTGATACTTCTTTCCACAGATTCAGAACATTACCAGTAGCTCCTTTCCGAATTAGCGTCATCACATGTCCGATCGTACCATCAGTAGCATAGTAGATGCGATCGGCTAGAGATTCTTCAGCCAGATCTGATTTCATTGATAATGGTAACTTGCTTTCTATAACACTGAGAAATTTACGAAATGACTCAGGAATGGCTACTGTCTTTGACTCTATTTTTGACTCTGCCTCTGCCTTTGACTCTGTGAGAGGAAAGGGAACTAAACTATGACGATAATTAAACCTCCGACTTAAATGCAAATTATCATTCTCAACTGTCAGAATATTCTGTGACTCTTCCTTTCCGAACAAAACAATCGGTATTCTAGTCTCTAAAATTAGAGTCTTGAGCCAGTTGCAAACATTCTTCAGAACTTTGTTAGAATCGCTATCGATAAAATGGTGGAACTCATCTAAAAATATTAACTCTACCTGACAATTATTCAGTAGACCGTAAAGTCTGTCAGTTTGGTCGATAGTTGTACCTTTGCTATACAGAGGATCGCCTATTGCTTTCAATAGAACCTTCACAAGTCCTTTTACTGTCGCCGCAGCAGGGATCTTTGCATAAATAATTGGCACAACGATCCCTTCTTCTGTTTCCCTAATAGGATAGTTCTGAGCGTAGGTTTTGTAGATGGTAGTTTTACCTGCACCCGTAGTCCCCGTTAATAGCAGACAATCTGGATCGTCATCTCCCTTAATATTGGGACTATCATGACAGCTATCGATATCATCTAGTATTTGTTTAAATAATGGATAACTCGCATAAACTTGATTAGCAATTGAGATTCTTTCTCTCTTTGTCCTGTGTTCTGTATTATCTGACATGAGCTACCTGTTTCAATAATTTCCAATAATGTAATTATTAATACCCAACTTAAAAATTAGTATGAGTTGAGGCGATCCTCATCGCTGACGAGGCTTCCACTGAGGTAGTCCTACACTAGCCTGGGATTTTGTATTTAATTCTTGTTCTTCAACCTCCAATGCAGAGCTTTCGCCACTACTAGAACTATTTTTTACTAAGCTTGATTCTGCTGGTAAATCTAGAACTTGTGGCTCCTGAGCCATTGGCAATTTCAGATCTTTCTTGGTTGATGGAACCTTAATTCTATCGGTTTTTGGTTTTGATTTAGACTTGCGAGGTTCTTTTGGCTCTGCAATTTGAGAGTCTTGTTTAACCAGAGTATCTGATTCTTGTACCTGATGACTATTATTTGCTTTGTTATCGGATTCGATTAAAACGCTCGGCATCTCTTTACTCGCATTTTCGTCTCTTCTACTCGCAACATCGATCGCACTAGAAAAATCGGAAATGCCTGAATTAGCACTAGGTATTTCTGGTAAATCTATTTCAATAATCATATCATCAATTCGATCGGCTTGCTCGACCATTTTCAATGATTCCTCTTGTGCTTGAATTACATGTTCCCCTCTGCCAGTTCCTAAGAATTTGATTACTTGTTTAGATGTTTTAGCTGCTTTCGTTTCCTTGAGTGCTTCCGCAACAATATTCTGAATCTCCTGTTTTGCTAATGCCAATGCAACAATATCTACTTTTGGAAATTTACTACTTGCATATCGATAAATAATTTTGTGTTGAGACAGCGAAAGATTTTGGGTGTAGTCTTGATTGTTAGCTGGAACGGCTAGATATTGTCTGGTTTGCAGATCGAAAACATGCAAGACTGAGAGATCGTTGCGATTATATTTGATCTTAGCCTTTTCTTTTCCTTGAATTCTGTCTCTCTTTCGATTATCTTCTTTTTCGTAAACCGATCGAAGTAGTTGTAATGAATCGCTATTATAAAATAGGTAATTAAATTCAATTCCTTTCGTGCTAATCGTCCGCTCTTCAATATCACCTAGCAGAACTCTTAAACTATCAACAGAACTTGGTACTGAAATAGGATAGGACTGAATGGCATGATTCCAAACTGCGGCACGAGGTCCTTTTAACTGACTATGACTATCTTGGTTATTTATATCTACAATAAAAATATGAATTATTTCTTGCAGTTCGTTTAAAGTTATAACAGCTTGTTCCTTGGGATCGTAATCACTTTTCTCTAACAGTTGCAAGCATCGTCCTGGAAGGCTGCCACGGAGTTGTTTTTTTACGCTACCAAAATGCCTTTCGATCGCAGCTTTATACCAAGGCATCCGAACTGGTGCAAAATCTAGATTGATTTTTAGCTCTCTACAAGCGTCTTCTAGCGATCTGCCTGTAAAATCTGTCCCATTATCGACCTTGAGGTTCTCCATTAAGCCATAAGATGTCCAGTTATTTTTAACAGATTTGTACATCGATCTTACATATTCTTTTGGACGAATACTATGCAACAAACAATACATAACCGACAAATAGCTCGGTGGCTCAAAAGTCAAATAGTAGCCAACAATTGTTTGAGAATATACATCAATTGCTGCTGTTAGCCACGGCAGACCGACAGGTAATCGATAATCATTGTCAAGCACATAAAAAGGCAAAAGACTATGATCGATCGCCACAATCTCTAGTGGTCTAGTTGCATTAAGACCCTTGCCAACAGATACAGCCTGATGAATTAAATTTGCAGTTCTAGTACCTAATCTTTTCTCATCCCTTTCCCTTGGATCTAACTCATTGACTGCACGCAGAGTAGTCATGTAGTTGGGGATTTTTAGATCTGGTAAGCTTAGATTTTTACGACGCTGATTCTCTTCTGCAATTAAGACAATTACTCGATCATGAGTATCCGTTACGGAAGCTAGATTAGGATTTAGATAAATTTCGTCGATCGCCTGTTCGATCGTGCTACTAACTTCTGGCTGAATTCGAGCTGTACGATTACCTTTCTTACTACTATTCGATACCAATGAGTGAATATTACCCTCTGACTGCTTATATTTTTTTAGCCAGCGATAGACAGTGATGTGTGAAGGTTGAGGTTTATTCTTGATTTCTCGATCTATACCTTCATCGACTTGTAATCGATCGTACACATCTTGGATAATTGGCTCCAGAACTTGTGCCGTAGATTTATTTATTCCTTGTTCTAGAATTGCCAGCACGTACTTTTCCCGCCGAATTGCCTCATTCCGATCTGTCTTATCTAGATCTGGAAAAGCAATATGTTGTTGAGATTTTGTCGTGGTAAAGGTTAATTCTCCTTTGAACAGAAAATTCCTAATGATGTCTGCTGACAAAATAGTGTGTTGCCCAGTTAGCATATTGAGAATTTTCCATTCCCCTGGATTTACAAGCTCGACTAACTGATACTCCTTTCCATGCAGCTCGAACTTCAAACCATCTTTGAGTGTTATTCTAGCCATTGAATAATATCCTCCAATCTATTTTTGCTGCGACTGCTGCGATCGTGCTATTTGCTGTAATTGGTTGCTGAATATCGATTTCGACTAGATTGTGAAATAGCAATTTAAACAGTACATTCCGTCGAATCCTATGCTGGTCAAGTGTTTGAAATGTCTCTGCTAATGAAGCTGGTGCATTCGACCTGGCAATTTCCCAACAATTCCGATAATCATCTACACTGAAGCTCTCTCTGGCATACCCGTAGAGCAACTTAATATTTGATAGAATTGGCTCCCTACGGATTGCGGCCTCAGTTAGGACAACAAATGTCCATCCTGTCTCGTCATAGAGTCCAGCCAACATTTGGTACAACCGACTGTACTTCTCGCTCTCAATGGTCTTTTGAGACTTGACTTCAATAATTTGCTTCTTCTGAGAGCGAACAACTTGGAAATCTGGAGTATAGCTTTTTTCCTTCCCGTTGCTATGGTAATTTACTGTGATTGCTGGCGTGTTGTAAGACAGAACATCTGTGTCAAACTCCAGCCAGTACATAAAATCCTTCTGCAATAGAGAGTTGTACCGGAAACTAGTTTCCATCTTACAACTACTAAAATTACCGATATTCTGCTTTGGTCGCCGATTCTTAGTTGTCAGTCTTGAAATGACCATAGAGTATCTCGGATAATTGTGAGATACTCTATGGTCATTTCAAGTGGTATCTTGTTATTTCACCTTATGTATAAATAAATTTCAGGTTATGTGTAGATATTTCACTTTATGTGTAGACCCACACACACACAGGTATTTTGCTCGATCGATCTACACCAACTCTGCCAAAATATTAGTAACTTCTCCTTGATGGTGACGGCGATTATCGTCGTAAAGAGTCAACGTATTCAGATCCGCATGACGACTCAACTTCTGTACCCTACGAGTATCCCCATTCGTCGCATCCAAAGCCGCTGTAATCGCACTGTGACGCACGCGGTGGGGACTCATCACTTTATATATCCCTGCGGCGGTTCCCGTCGATCTGACGAGATTATAGATGGCATTCCCACTCAACCGATGTCCCTTAGTCGCTCGATCGAGTGTACAAAATAACGGCTCGATCGCTTTACATTTCCCCCGCAATTCTAACCAAGCTTGAATCGCCTGCACCGACTGCTGACTGAGATCGATCGATTGACGTTGCACTTTCCCCTTGCCAATAATCCACAATTTACGCCCATTTGGATCGAAATCCTTGACATTCACCTGACACAATTCCGCCCGCCTGAGCGCGTTATCCCACAATAACCGCAGAATCGCATAATCCCGCACCCCCTTGAGCGTGTCTCGATTGAATACCCCAATCATCCCCTGATACTCCGTCGGATTTACCCCCGAAGTATCCCGATAAGTCTCCACCCGCACCCCTTCCACATCCGCCAGATCGTAGTGACATTCCCCCACTTTCCGCGCATACCCCACCAAACTTTTAATCGCTGCCAGTCTAGTATTAATCGTCGAAGGTGCCAACCCGCGATCGCTCAACATCCGTCGATACCGCAATACCAATGTCATCGCCTGATAGCGATCGAGTGCCAAAAACTCCCCCACCAATTGCGGTGTGGGTGCCGCATTAGCCACCTGCATGAAAAAGTCTACCAATGCCTTGGTATACGTCCGCCGCGTATTGGGCGATCGTCTGTCGGCAATTAGTTCTTGAAGTAAATCCCGAGTAGCGATATCGCTCAGGGATAGGGGTGATGATGCGATCGTGGATAGTAGTGTCAATGTAATAATCCACTGCGAGTAATCGGATTGCCATCAATCTTAACCGAGGATGGCAAGGATCGATCGATCCAGAGTAGGGGCAATTCATGAATTGCCCCTACCCTGGGTTTCTGGGACGGTTAAAGATGATTCATCCTCAATATCGAAACAACTAATCACCTCAAGGATCGGAATCCCCGTAAATCTCGACAACTTAATCAGCTTACCGATCGGGGCGTTATCTGTCCATCTAGTCATCGTTTGAGGATCAACATCGATTGCCTCTGCTACAGCTTTCAGGATAAACCCCCTTTTTCTTATTAATTCCTTCAATCGCTTACCTCCACTGCTCATCAGTCCATTTAGCTATTTCAATCAGACCCTAAACAGAGTAATTAATCTATAAAAACAGATGAATAAGTTTAGTTGTGCTATAGTAGTGAAATCGCCATTCTCCAATTAAACGCCTAACTTAATTGTGAATCGGAAAGCGACCGCGATCGCAATAGCGATGAAGAATTAAGGACTAATTTGAGCAATAAACAATATCGCCGCTCCCACTTGGGGCTAATTTTGACATGGAACTAACTACCGAACAATCGATCGAGCACCATTTACTCGATCTGATCGAAGAATGGAAAGCAGATTTATTCGATCTCAACTTCAAAGATGTCGATGGCTGGAGCGATGCCAATCGAGCATTAGCATCGGCTCAATATGCCTATATCAAGTTCGGATTAATCCTCGAAAAAATCCGTAATGAATGTGCGTATAAATACTGCGAAGATAAACTGAAAACCTTCGCGCAGTTTTGCCGACAAAAGCTTAAACTCACCGTTTGGCAAGCGAATAGCTATATCGAAGCCGCTGATACCGCCATGTATTTAGCTAATTCTGGCTTTGAGATATTGCCAAAGAATTACTCCCAAGCATCAGTATTAACTAAAGCCAAAAAGCTGGAAACAGGCTATTACCAAGATCATCCAATCTTAGAAGAAATCTGGGGGACATTAGTTGCCAATACTGCATCGGAAAAAATCACCGCTCATGCGATTGAAAAAGCGATCAATCCAGACTACGAGGAAAAACAATCGCTCAGACTACCAAAACGATTACTCGCCCGTGCCACAATCCAAGCTCGGCTGAAGGGCATCACCGTCGAGGAATATTTAGACGAATTGATGAATGGGGATGCCGAAGACTCCCGCCCCAACGATTCTGAAGTGGCTAGTCAAGTCACCCCAGAGATGTCCCAAATTCTCGATGAGCTGGAATTGCAATGGCTCGAACCCACTGCCGATCGAATTACCCTTAAAATCCTCCTTACGCTAGTACACAAATATGCAGCGATTGCCAAGCTCACTTTTTTTGCTCGAATCCTCACTTTCGATCGTCCTAGCGAGTAGTTTCGCGATCGTACTCATCTACCTTTTCTGGCGATCGTCTCGATTCTCAGCTATTCTCGATAGATACAAAATACACATACTTATTTTTTATACCTATGATTAATTTTATTTGCAAATTAATTTATATTTTAAATTCATATATATTTTATAAACATGCTTTTATTTTCTAAACATGCAAATCTTCTAGTAAATTTAATGTGAATCTTGAAGCTAAATCTCTTTGGGTCGGGTAAGTGATTGATTTTAGAGATCGAATTCCACTACTTACAGCGTAATCTTTTGAGCGGAGAACCTCGAACTAGCAGAATATATTACCAACCCGTATGCAGGCAAATACCCTCTTAAAGCGGTCTATTTTCGCGGTGAAGGTCAGTAAACTAGCTTCTCAAAGGGAAATAGCTAAAAAGATATCTAACAGCCACTCAAGCCGATTTAGCGAGGAGTGAAGTCTAGATTCTTCAGGGGAGAGGCTGTGCCTCTAGCAGGCTCCGCCAACGACTCAAATGCGCTAATACTCGATCGCATTGTTGGTTTGTAGCAGCACTAGTCTTAATTTCCCCGAACCTACCCAAGAGAGCTGGGAAGATTAGTGCCCAGCGGCTGTAAATTTCGCCCAGAAAAGGGGGAATGATCACTCTTGAGTAGTTAGATCGTTTCTCATGTCCATCCCCGATTTCCAGACAATTATGCTTCCCTAGACTTTATCGGTGCGAAGTCTAATTCTCCAGAGATTATGCCACTGCTCGAACAAACCCCCGGCGCGAGCAAAGGAATCTTCATTACGACCTCAAAGTTTTCGGAGCAAGCTAAGTCTTATTTACCCGTAAATGTAAAGGTCGTCCTCATCGATGGAACACAGTTAGCTAACTATGCAATTGAGGTAAATTTAGGCGTTTCTGTTGTGTCTGAATACCAAATTAAACGCTTAGACTTCGATTACTTTGAGGGGGAATAATTGAGTGTATTTACATAGAAATTAGTGATAATCATTCATCGTTTCTCCCTCGAATCATCTATGCAAAAACCTAAAAAATAGTTGAAATATCGGTTGAATATGAGCTGAGTATCAGGTGGGATCGATCGACACCCCACACGCGGATCGCCAAGAGCGGAGGGAGTGATCAAACAAGGGTGTGAAAAGATGCATTATCACACTCTTAAACGCCCAAGCTCTTTACCTATAGCACTTATTAGCACTACTCTAATTCCCATCTTCACTACCCAATTCCTAGTATCTCCGCTGAATTCTTGTTCATCATCTAGCAACGATTACCTCTCGGCGCGGCTTCTGCGTTGGCGTTAGCCGCGCCTGCGCTTTGCGCTTACGCCAACGAGCTAAAATGGATGGCAATTACCTCTAAAATACGGGTGACTCGAACGCACAAAACACCGATCTAAAATCACCTAAATCGCTCGATTTCATCAGTACAGCTTTCCTCTTTGTAGAGCAGCTCTCACGGCAGAAAAAGCATTGCCAAACATCAATCCAAAATTCAATTTGACTAATTTACAGATGAATCCTGCATTTATCCAAAGTAGCTGAGATTGGTGATTTTTCAACTTCTTTCGCCCAACAGATTCAAGTGTAGAATCTAGATCAATACACCGCGATCCAGCCATGCCAGAACGATCGATTAAACACGTTCTAAACTGATTAATTGGGAGGAGGGGGAAATTGAGGTACTGATAAGCGTAACTATAAGTACCTTAAATCATCGATAATGCCCCGAATCTGTTCTACCGTACAGTCAAGAAAGGGTAAGGGGTACTGGTTGGATCTTGGTGATGGTACTGAATCCGAAAATAACTGGTATTTAAGTATCATTATTTTGAGGGTTAACCCCTTTTTTTTGCTGTTTGAATACGAAACGGAATAATTTTTATAGCTAGAAGGGAGCCTCTATCTAAAAAGTAATTTAATTCAGAAGAAGTACGAATAATATTTGCAATTGCGTTGTCAAGAGATAAATCTATATATAAATATTAACTACGCATGCATATTTTATGTGCATATATTTTAAAATATATATGCTCTAAAGAAGATTAATGATTCAAAAAAGAGAAAGACTGTTTGAGCGGAAAGCCTAGAAGCTCGGCGATGGCGATCTCCCTGTCGAATCGAGTTAACTTAATGTTTCGTTACAAGCAGTGACAGGGAATGAAGATATTTTATACAATAAGAGGAATAACTACCTTACCGAAGTGCAGATGGTCAATACCACCGAGCAACAGACGGAACCAGTTGTCGAAATCAACTGTGACGAATTGATTGGAGTCTTTACTAACTTTTTGCAATTTGATGTTGCGAATGGGAGTGCGAGTGGAGATACGATCGTTACTTATTGGACGCAGGTAAAACAGTATTTGGAGTGGTGTCGCGAGAGTAAACTCGATCCACGAGCAGCGACACGCGAGACGATCAAGATTTATCGGTGGTGGTTATTGGAGCGGGGGTATAAGTCCAAAACGATCGCGATTAAATTGACAGCAGTTAGTCGGTTGTATGATGCGGCAATGGAATATGGGTTGATGGGAAGTAATCCTGCTTGGGGGATTAAACCACCCTCAGAATCGATCGATCCGGCGGCGCGGATTACTTATCTCGAACAGGGGGAAGCTACTGTACTGCTTCAAGCGGTGGCGCAGTCGCTCTGCGCAGGCAGACGCTGCGCGAACGGAACGAGTCTCGATCCCCGCCTCCCATTAAAAACTCTACGCGATAAATTGTTGATGGGTGTGATGACACTCGAAGGAACGCGGACTGTCGAGATGCATCGGCTGAATATCGGCGATGTGGTACGTCAGGGCCAGAAGGTAGGGTTGAAAGTTAGTAGTAAGCGGCACACGCGGGTGGTGCCTTTGACACCCCAGCTAGGGGAGATAATTGAAGGATATTTAACCACGCTGCGGGGGGCTGGATTTGATTGTATGGTGGATAGTCCGCTATTAATTAATCTTAGTAATTATGGGCGAGGTGAGCGGCTATCGCGGCGGGGGATTCGACAGGTGGTGGATAAATATCTCCAGGCGACGAATCTCAAATATATGGAGGGGCGGACGCTCTCGGCGCATAGTTTGCGGCATACAGCGGGGACGTTAGCTCTGCGGAATGGGGCGAGTTTGCGACAGGTTCAGGATTTGCTCGGACATGCAGATCCGCGCACTACGGCGATTTATGCTCATGTTGGGGATAGATGGGAGAATAATCCAGCTTTGAAAGTGGGTATCGATCTACTGTAAGATTTTTAGAGCTAGATTGGAATTATCGATCCGAAGTTCTATCATTCGTCTGATCCGCCGATTTTACTTGGTCGATTTTTGCTCGATTAATTTATTGGCAACCGCACACCATTCTTGCCGTAAAGATCGATCGATTGCTGTATCAGCCAATGGTTTATTTACTCGATCGGGGTACGTTTGATAAAATACCTTGTCCACTTGTTGACTAGTCATTTTTGCTTTAGCCATGCGGGTTGGTAAGTCGGTGCAATTATTTCTGTCGGTACTCGCCGTTGTTGGGGTGTTGGCAGTAGTAGGCTGACTTTGTTCAGTTGTTTGGCTAGTTATGGCTGGTTTCTTGGTTGTTAGGCTGTCGCTTACACCTTTGGCTAGATTGAATAATCCAGCCCACTCGTTTGATTGGCAATCGTAAACCCGCCCATAATCCAGGCGGAGGATTAGATTCACCACTAGAAGATTTTTGTGGCAGCGGTGAGATACCGATCTGGAGAGTTGGTGCTTTGCTATCTATCTGATTTAGAGTAGGCGATTGAGGCTGTTGGACAGATTTGGTTTCGTCAGATTCCATTATTTTATGTGTGAGTGAGCAAAGTTAACCTGTAGGGGCGGTGCTTCATGCCCGCCCGCATCGATGTCGATTGCACAAATCATCAACCATTGGTGCTATGTTCTAGATGGTGAGGGTACCCATTAAGGGCACCCCTACAGGTTGTGGTGGGGTGGCGTTAATCCAAAATTTCGGTGAAGGCGATCGCGAGATCGGCTTTGAAATCTTGTACCCGTTGATAGTGAAGGGTGGTTGATGTCTTGGAGCCTTCTTGTAATGCTCGATCGATTACTACGGCTAAAGGTGCGGGTAGATCGGGATTTCGAGCGCGAATCGGAATTACATCGCGCTCTAATAACACCTCCCAGCCTTCACCCTTACCAAACTTGCGGGGATAGTGAGTTGTCAGCATATAGTACAAACAAGCCGCCGCCGCCCAGATATCGACTTCTGGTTTCGCCTGTTGAAATTCCAAAACTTGCTTGCGACACATAAAATGCGGCGTACCGCGAAAACCATCGCCGCTCATCGTATGTCCGCTCAATCCTGCCATGTCGAACGCTTTGGCTAAACCAAAGTCGCCAATTTTGGCAATTTGACCTAGATTGGAATTGGCAATCATAATGTTACCAGGCTTGAGATCGCGATGAACTAATCCGACACCCTTGCCAAAACTCCCATCAGCCAAGCGCACATAGGGAATCTCCGCATTGTGGGTATATTCCAAGCCATCGAGAATCTGAAAAATCAGCCGTTTGGCTAGAGGTAAATCGAGAATCCCGCCCATTTTGTGGATAAAGGTATGGAGATTGTCCCCCGCACAGTATTCCATTGCATAGTACAAGCAGTTGTTTGCAGGATCGAAACCATTGTCTGTTAGGCGGACGACATTGGGATGATTGAGAGCTTTAGCATTATCGATTTCGCGCTCGAACATCTTCACTTTCGCTGGAGTGGCTGCCACCTCCGCCAACATCACCTTAATCGCAATTTGGTTGCCTTTGGCATTTTCAGCGAGAAACACCTGTCCGTAGCCGCCTGCACCAATCTCTCGCACTATTTTATAACCGCCGATCGCCTGTTTTTCGCGCTGACTGGCTGGGGTGCGATCTGGAATTTCTAACCAGTTTTTGATAAATGAGATCGCTTTATCCGCCACGATTCGCATCGCTTTGGGTGGTTGCGGTGTGGCTGGGGGCGTATAGTCGGGCTGTTCGCCGCTAATGGTAACTTTGATATGGACGTTGCCGATCCCGATGATATTGCCTGAGTACAGATTTTTTTCAACGGGTTTGACATCGGCATTAATGCCTTGCGGCGCAGCTTGTCCGCTTTCCCGCTTGCCGACGAGGATGGCATCGACATAGGTGCCATGTTTACTATTGAAGTCGCGCACGGAAATTTTGGGCGGATCGATATCGAGCAAACAGTGGAGGCGGGATACTTGTTCGTAATCTGGATGTGCAGGAAACTGAAGCGAACAGTTAGAATCTCTTCCTACCCATACAATGGTACGAGAATCAAAGCTGTAAGATTTGCCTTTGATTTTGCCATCAATGATGGTAAGGGTAACAGTCATAAAAAATTTAGTAAACTATCTTGTGATACTGGATTTAACTAACTTAGCCATTACAATTTGACGCTCTCTACAAGCTTCAGTGTTACCTGGTTTTATCTCAATAGACCGATCATAACTACTAACAGCCTCTTTATATTTACCTGTTTTACCTAGCACATTCCCTCGTAAGTACCAAGCAAAATCATAATTCGGATTGATTTTCAGAGCGCAATCGTAACTACTAATAGCCTCTTCATACCTACCTAGCCTATCCAGTATATTTCCACGTTTACACCAAGAAAAATAATTGTCTGGCTTGATTTTTAGAGCGCAGTCATAACTACTCATTGCTTCTTCATATCTACCCAATTCATTCAGCATATTTCCACGTTTACACCAAAAATCAGGATTAGACTCTAGTTCAAGATTATCACTATCGATTGACTCATCAACCTGACACAAAATATTTAGCGCAATCTGACGGTTGAATAAAATATTATCATTGTTTTGTTCAAATTTTAGAGTGCGATTGTAACTACTTCCAACTCTCTCTAATTTGCCTGATTGCAAAGGTTTATTTCCTTTTTCAGACCAATTATTGTCACGCTCTAATTGAAATTTGATCGCTGGTTTTAAATTTGTTTTCTTCTTCTCTAAGCCCAAGAATTCTCGAACCTCAGTCATTACCAGAGAACGATTGAATATAGTTTTTTGATGGCGGTATATAAGTAAATTGATATTGATGTCAAAGGTAGAAATATTATGGACTAGGTTAACAATAGTTGTTTGCGATGTAGTGACAAATCTCAACATTTTCCGAAACTCAGGCATAGTCTGAGGACGTTTACTTGGATCTATTTCCATTCCCGCCTTAATCGCTGCTTGAGTTCTCTCACTTACCCCAGCCTTTGCCAACTCACCCCACAAATATTCGTCTAATTTATCTCCCCATCCTTTATCCTGAGCATCCTTCCTCGCCTTCGCCGTATATAGCGGCGAACCACCGCCTGGAGCGGCTCCAGTTAGTAAATGATACAGAGTGACAGCTAGGGCATAAATATCCGTGTAGGCTCCGAATTGACCGCGTTTTTCGTATTGTTCGATGGGTTTGTAGAGTTCCGTACCCAGACTATTGGATAAATAGATGGTTTCTAGATCGACAAATTCCTTGGCGATGCCAAAATCAATCAATACCGCTTCGCCCCGATCCTGGCGCAGCATAATATTATGGGGTTTGACATCGCGGTGAAAAAACTTCTGCTGATGGACGCAATCTAGAGCTTGGGCGATTTGGTCGATATAATTCAGTGCTTCAGCCTCACCCAGCCGCCCGTTTTCTTTGATATAGTCATCCAAATCTTGACCTGGGATATATTCCATCACCAAGCCCCACAGCTCGCCGATTTGAATCGGTTCGTAGACTTTGACAATGTGGGGATGGTTGAATGTTTTGAGCGTAAATCCCTCTTTGACAAAGTTTTCTTGCTTCTGTGCAAAATCTGCCTCGCCCTGCTGATTGGCGTTGAGGGTTTTGATGACGATTTGCTGTTTTTTAACGGTGTCTTCAGCCAGATAGGTAATCCCAAAACCACCTTTGCCCAACTGTTTGAGGATATGGAAGCGATCGTTTTTGATTTTATCCCCTGGTTGCCAGATCTGAATTGCCATTGTTTGTCGTGGGTAGATCGCGGTTGGTATCGATCGCGTATCTGTAGTGTACCCAGCCAGCGGGTAATATTAACCTGTGGGATCGATCGGTGCTATGTTCGAGATGGTGAGGGTACCCATTAAGGGCACCCCTACAGATTTTGGTGGTGTAATGATAACCTGTAGGGGCGGTGCTTCATGCCCGCCCGATCGATGTCGATCGTAATCATGGTCGATCGATCGGTGCTATGTTCGAGATGGTGAGGGTACCCACAAGGGGCACTCCTACAGATTTTGGTGGTGTAACGATCACCTGTAGGGGCGGTGCTTCATGCCCGCCCTGCACCAATGTCGATTGTAATCATGGTCGATCGATCGGTACTATGTTCGAGATGGCGAGGGTACCCATGAAGGGCACCCCTACGGATTTTGGTGATGTAAGGATAACCTGTAGGGGCGGTGCTTCATGCCCGCCCGATCGATCGATGTCGATTGTACTAATTAATCGACCATTAGTGCTATGTTCGAGATGGCGAGGGTACCCATGAAGCGGCGTTTTTATTCGGGGGGAACCCCCGAATAAAAAAACGACAAGACAGGGCACCCCTACAGGTTATGGTTGTGTAACGTGAACATTTTATGACCTACGATCCTGACAAACATCATCGCAAATCGATTCGCTTGAAAGGATTTGACTATAGATCGGCTGTTTATTTTGTGACTATTTGCGTCCAAAATCGGGAATGTTTGTTTGGGACGATCTCACCGGATCGAATGCTATTAAATGATGCAGGAACGATGGTATCATCCGAATGGCTGGCTTTATCGAAAAGGTTCCCTTCGATTATTTTGGATGAATTTGTGGTGATGCCAAATCATTTTCATGGCATTATTTGTATCTCGCCAGATTCGATCGACAATCCGAAGTTAGGTAAAATAATCGGTGCGTTTAAATCAATCGTCAATAATAATTATATTGATGGGGTAAACAATCGAGATTGGACACATTTCAACAAGCGGCTATGGCAACGCAATTATTACGAACACATCGTGCGAAATGATTCTGCATTGCAGAAGATTCAGCAATATATTCGGGATAATCCTTCCACTTGGCATACAGATTCATTGCACCCTGATGTTGAATCGAAATTTTAAATCTATTCGATGTACAATCTGATCGAATGGATTTAAAATTTCGATCGGATCAAGAATGTAGAAACTCCATAATGTCCCCTTCTTGAACTAGATATTCCTTTCCTTCACTGCGCAGTACTCCCTTGTCCTTGGCGGCTTGCATCGAGCCAGTGGCGACCATATCTGTATAGGAAATTGTTTTCGCCCGAATGAAGCCCTTCTCGAAGTCGGAGTGAATTACTCCCGCTGCTTGGGGTGCGAGCATCCCGGCTTTGATCGTCCAGGCACGGGTTTCCTTCGGCCCAGTGGTAAAGTAAGTGCGAAGTCCGAGCAGGTGATAGGTAGCGCGAATTAGCGACTTTAAACCGCCTTCTGTTACGCCTAATGATTCGAGAAATTCAGCTTTTTCTGCGGCTGGTAGTTCGAGGAGTTCGGCTTCTACTTGGGCTGAAACGATCGTCACTTGTGCATCTTCGGCAGCAGCGATCGATTTTACCTGTTCGACAAAGTGATTGCCTGTGGCTAGATCATCTTCTGATACGTTGGCGGCATAAATCATTGGCTTGCGGGTTAGCAATCCTAAACCCTTGATACTTTCGCTTTCTTCATCACTCAGCTCCACTTTTCGAGCTGGTTTGCCAGCATTGAGATCGATGAGCAGTTTTTCCAAGGCGACAACTTCGATTTGGGCTTCCTTACTGGTTCTGGCGGTCTTTCTGGCTCGATCGATCCGTTTCTCGATTTGGTCGATATCTGCCAGAATTAATTCCAGATTGATGACTTCAATATCTTGCTTGGGATCGACCACACCCGATACATGGATGATATCATCGTCCTCAAAACAGCGGACGACTTGCACCAGCGTATCTACTTCCCGAATATGTGAGAGAAATTTACTGCCCAAACCTTCGCCCTGACTGGCTCCTTTGACTAATCCAGCAATATCGACAAACTCTACCCGCGTCGGGACGATATCTTCCGATTTAACCATATCGGCGAGGATTTGCAGCCGCTCGTCAGGGACTGAAACACTACCGACATTCGGCTCGATCGTGCAAAACGGATAGTTAGCAGCTTCAGCTTTGGCATTGGCAACTAGGGCATTAAATAAGGTCGATTTGCCCACATTTGGCAGTCCAACGATTCCAGCTTTTAGCATATTTTAGTTTAAATTGATCGCAACTTCACTCGATCGATTATAACTGATTCCCGTTCCGTTCGCGTTGGCAAAGCGGCTGCCAACGTCGTCCGGAGGATTGGATGGGAGCTAATTTTGTCGCGTTGTAGCGTAGCGTTGACTCTCTCCAGCGGCAGTGTCCGATCGAGTCTGGAAGAAAAATACTCGATTGATAATTTCTAGCTACTGGTGCAAGATATGAGTATTTAGCAAATTAATTGTGGCTATTTTCAATCCCCTAGTTTTACCCGCGCTTGAAATTATCGGTGGTGCCACAATAATTGGGATCTTTCTTTCGATCGTCTTACACCGATTAAATCGAGGCGATCCGACTAAGTATCGAGTAGTGTGGCTAAAGCTGGGCATCTTGATCGGCATCACCACAATACTGATCATCGCAGGTGCGATGGGCACCTGGGGACTCTTACCTCTGATTCTATTTCTGGCGTATTTTGCCTGGACTGAATTAATCGGATGTATCAGCGGGAAATACGGGACAGTCTCGATGCCCTTACTTGTCATTTTATTAGGCACGTTGGGTACTCTGGGCGGAATTTGGGGAATCCCCTACTTTGGGGCTGTTGCGACGGGATGGGTGGCACTCGCATTGCCGATGTTGTTGAGTCGATCTTCTCTACCGATGCATGGGTTGCTCGGAACTGCTTTTGGTACGCTCTTGATTACGCTGCCCTTAGCTAACCTGTTAGCACTCGGCGGTTCATCTTACGGGGCATTTGCGTTCCTGATTCTGACGATCATGGCTAATGACGGGTTTTCAGAGGGGTTTGGGCGGCTGTTTGGTAAGAATCAACTCTGTCCGCAGATTAGCCCTAGTAAGACTTGGGAAGGTGCCATTGGCGGGCTGTTATCTAGTGTGATCTTGAGTTATGGCATCCAATTTTTGCTACCAGGGTGGCAATTATGGCAAGTGATGGTGGTTGCGGTGGGCATATCCTTAATTGGTTTGACAGGCGATTTGATTGCCTCTGCGGTGAAGCGAGCTGCTGGAATCAAAGATTTCGGTCGAGTGTTGGGGATTACTGGGGGTGTACTGGATAAATTTGATGGTTTACTATTTATAACGCCGATTTTTTGTGCGGTGGTGGAGTTGATTGGGAAGTAATAGATGATAATCTCATCACAAAGATCGATCATAAATTAACTAGATAAATAGTATGATATTTAGCCCTATTCTGCGCCAACTCGATCTTGCTAATGTTTTGACTTTAACTGGGCTAATTGTTAGTTTTTGCTCGGTCATTTTTGCTGTGCGAGGACAGTTTTATGTGGCAATTGTGTTGATGATGGTGGCAGGAATTATCGATTTATTTGATGGATTAGTAGCACGCAAGATTATTCGGACTGAGCTGCAAGCGGATGTCGGTAAACAGCTCGATAGTCTGGTTGATGTTTGCTCATTTGGCTTTGCTCCAGCTATTTTTGCTTATTGTTATGGCTTAAACGATCCGATCGCGATCTCAATTCTAGTAGTTTATTTAGGTGCAAATGCACTCAGGTTAGCTTATTTCAATGCCACAGGTTTAGTTAGTAATGCAGGCAAGGATTACTTTACAGGTTTACCAGTGACTTATGCCGCTTTATTTATTCCGCTAGTATTTACTGGCAAATTTCTGTTGTCAGGTGGGGTGATGAAAGTAGTGCTGGAGGGAGTTTACTTATTATTAGCAACTGCAATGCTAGCAAATTTTAAAATGCTCAAATTACGGGGCATTTGGTATGGAGTGTTCTCGCTCGGTGCAGTGGTGCTGGCGGGGATTTACACTTTCGCAATTATTAAAGGTTGGTAAGGTTGATGCGGAGTGTTGATAGTTCCCCTGTGCCTAAAATCGAATATCGCGATCGACAAACTGGCACGATCTTTCATGAAATCATCTTTTCAGAAAGGACACTGCGCTGGTTTTATGAAGATAGATTTGGGTTTAAGGTATTCAATTTATGCTGTAATAATTACATCTTTTGTACGTTATTCAGCCTGTGGCAAAGTTCGCCGTGGAGCCGTCGCAAAATCCCTGAATTTGTCGCTAAGTATGGCATAGAGATCGAAGATATCGAATTACCACTGCAAAGTTACCAGAATTTTAATGCTTTTTTTACCCGCCGACTCAAACCAGAAGCTCGACCTTTTCATCCCACTCCAAATGTGTTTTGTGCGCCAGGGGATGGGAAAATTTTGGTCTATCCACAACTGACAGCAGCAGATCGGCTCCCAGTCAAAGGAAGTAATCTGACAATCTCAGCTCTATTGGCTGATGATACTGCCGCCCAGCGATATCATGGTGGTTCGGCATTCGTCCTCCGCCTCGTCCCTGATGATTATCATCGCTTTCACTTTCCGATCGATGGTACCGCAAAATTGACCAGATCTATCGACGGACAATATCACTCAGTTAATCCCATTGCCTTGGCACAGGTTCCAGCTATTTATTGTCGCAATCAGCGCAGTGTCACTGAATTTTACTCCACCCAATTCGGGCAGATTGCCTATATCGAAGTGGGGGCATTTACTGTGGCTAGTATCGTTCAAACCTATTCGCCAGGACTGGTTACTAAGGGGCAGGAAAAAGGTTATTTTCAATATGGAGGTTCTACACTGGTGTTACTATTTGAACCAGATACGATCGAATTCGATCGAGATTTGATTGTAGATTCAGCCCAACAGCTTGAAGTTCGGGTGCTGACTGGGACTAAAATCGGTAGCTCTATCGCGATTTAACCTTAATTTTGAAAGTTGAAATTAGCCATGCTATTAGGGTCGGAGTATGGCGTTTTAACAAGACAATTAATTTACCATAGTTACTCAGAATAACTTCTTTTTGACCGCGATCGATCGCTTTAATGATCTGTTTGGCGGCTACATCGGCACTCATCATCAATTTTGGTGAAATCGGATCTGGCAAGTCTTCACGCCAAATCCCTTGATTGTCAATTTGACGAATTTCAGTGGCAACATAGGCAGGGCAAATGTGGGTAACTGAGATGCCCTCAGGGGCTAATTCTTGTGCTAGGGACTCAGCTAGAGCGCGCAAGGCAAACTTGCTCATACTGTAGGGAGAATCTCCCGCCAAGGACAGATAACTTTTGACACTACTGACGATCGCCAGTTTACCGCGACTGTGTTTGAGATCGTCTAAAGTTGCATAAATAGTCCGTAACACACCAAAAACATTAGTATCCCATAATCGTTGGTAGTCATTGATATTTAGTTCTTGAAGATTGCCTTTTAAAGACCAGCCAGCATTAGCAATTACAACATCAATTCGACCAAAATGTTGGCGGGCAATCTTAACTGCATGTTCTAGATCTTCAGCTTTATTAACATCACAAGCAATTGTTAATACCCGCTCTCTGGCAGGATCGATCTCGATCGCAATTTCAGCTAATCGATCGACTCTCCGAGCGAGGAGCACGAGTTTCGCTCCTTGTAATGCAAATTCCCGTGCCAGTGCCGCCCCAATTCCAGCGGAAGCCCCCGTAATCAACACTACTCGATCTTTAAAATTGCTCATGGGAAATAAATAGAGAAAATATAGCAGTCGCCAAGGCGATTAAAATACTCTAAATCTTAGTCCCCTTGCAATACTTCTCGGTTAAGCTCTAAGCAGTGCTAGCAATAGAGAAACTAAGGTGTGGGTGCTGAGTTCCCGTACCAGGATGAAAAGGTTTTTTCGCTGGAAATTTTGAACGGGTCTTTTTAACAACGCGCGGGT
>JANYIT010000060.1 GCA_025358725.1 Chamaesiphon sp. GL140_3_metabinner_129_sub | reverse complement strand
CAAACGGCTGAATCTGAAAGTCAATCGCCAGACATCAAAACAGCGGTAACAGAACTGCGAACTAAAGTCGAAACTTACTTGCGTGATACCAAGAAAGAAGAGCTAAATCCAGACGGCATCCAGCGCGATCTCAAAGCTTTATTCGACGATCCAAAAGCGGGAATAAGTGCCTTGAAAGAGCGGTTGGGACAATTCGATCGAGATACTGTAGTCCAGCTTTTAAGCCAGCGTCAAGACTTGGATGAAAGTCAAGTTAACGACATTATAGATCGAGTTGAATCAGTCAAAACTAGCGTCCTCGAAGCACCTCAGCAAGTAACCGAGCAAGCCAAGGCGCAGTATGAAAAAACGACTACCGCATTGGCTGAATACCTGCGGAAAACCAACCTCGAAGAACTCGATCCTGAAGGGATTAAAAAAGATCTGCAAACCTTGTTAGATGACCCGAAAGCAGGTGCTGATGCGCTGCGCGACAGGTTGTCGCAAGTCGATCGGGATACACTAGTTAAACTACTTACTCAGCAGGGAAATCTGACCGAAGAACAGGTAAATTCAACAGTCGATCGAGTTCAATCGGCAATTAGTTCGATCGTCAAAGCACCCCGCCGTCTAGCCACTCGCGCCAAAAAGCAGGCGGTAGACTTTGAAGCAAGTCTGGAAAACTATCTGCGGAATACTCAGAAAGAAGAGCTTAATCCTGACGGGATCAAACGTGACCTACAACTGCTCTTAAAGCACCCTACAGCGGGTTTTGATAGCTTGGGCGATCGATTTAGCCATTTTGATCGATCGACCTTTGTCGCCCTATTGTCCCAACGTGAGGATATGTCTGAAGAGGAAGCAAACCGAATTGCCGATCAGGTGGAATCGACTTACAAATCGCTCACAGAGCAGCTTCAAAAAGTACAGCAGACTTTTCAGTCAGCGATCGATAATATCTTCGGTAAAGTCCGCGACTACCTCAATTCCCTGGAGCGTCCCGAACTCAACTACGAGGGGATTCAAGCCGACTTTAGCAAGGTGTTTGACGATCCGCAAGCGGGATTTGAAGCACTAGGAGAGCGGCTCGGACATTTCGATAAAGAAACCCTGGTAGCTGTCTTGAGTTCCCGTGAGGATATCTCTGAGGAAGATGCTAACCGGATTATCGCTAAAATCGAGGACACTCGCAATACCGTAATGGAGCGGGGACAACAGATCCAGCAAGAGGTCCAAAAACGATTTAAAGCAGTCAAACAACAAGCACAACAACAAGCGATCGAAGCTCAGAAAATGGCTGCAAGTGCTGCTTGGTGGCTGTTTGGCACGGCTTTAACATCCTTGGTTGCTTCGGCGATCGCGGGAATGGTGGCGATTAATGGAGTAGGTGTTCTTTAAATCCGAAAAATCCCCTCCTCGGAGGGGTGCCCGTAGGGCGGGGTGGGTAGATCTACGCTTTTCACCAATCAATCTTTGCTAGTGGGGTTGGGCGGGTTTGTTCTAGCATTCTAGACAATAGCATAAATCTCTAGCATAAAGCGGCGTTTTTATTCTGGGGTTCCCCCAGAATAAAAAAACGACAAGACACCCGCCCCTACAGTCCATTTATTGCTATATCTACTTGTTTTATTTACAACATGATTACCGTTCACCACCTCAATAACTCTCGTTCTCAGCGCATCCTCTGGCTCCTAGAAGAACTCGGACTCGAATACGATGTCAAATACTATCAACGCGATCCAGAAACCATGCTGGCTCCAGCATCTCTGCGTAAAATCCATCCCCTCGGCAAATCTCCAGTGATTACCGATGACGAACTAACTTTAGCCGAATCTGGCGCGATTATTGAATATCTAGTCGAGCGTTATGGTGACGGAAGATTTGCGCCCCCACTCGATGTACCGGAGCGATTGCGGTATCGATATTGGTTGCATTATGCCGAGGGTTCCTTGATGCCACCGTTGCTAATTAAGTTAGTCTTTGACCAGATGGCAGAGAAATCGCCGTTCTTGTTACATCCAGTTGTTAGCGCGATTTCCCAACCAGTTAGAAGCTCTTTTATCGATCCTCAAATTAAGACACATTTGGACTATTTAGAAGCGGAACTAGCAAATTATCCTTGGTTTGCGGGTAATGAATTTACCGCCGCCGATATCCAGATGAGCTTTCCATTAGAATCGGCTGTGGAGCGAGCTGGTTTAGATGATAGCCGTCCGAAATTGATGGAATGGCTCGCTCGAATCCATACCCGTCCCGCCTATCAACGTGCTGTCAAACGTGGGATAGAAGTTGAATCTTCATAAACAAATTGACGAATTGACGAATTGACGAATTGACGAATCGCACGATTGAAATCGTCGCTCGTGTTGCGAAGTCCGCCTACGCGGACTAAAATCCCAACCCGCGTAGGCGGGTTTTGCATCATGAGCAGCGGTTTTAACCGCTGACTCTTCTCACCAAACTATTATGCAAGCAACCAATCTAAAATTCTTGCCACCTGCGTTGAGGTCGAGAAATTACCGTCTCTTTTTTGCCGGACAGGGTATCTCGCTAATCGGCACATGGATGACTCAAATTGCTACCGTGTGGCTGGTTTATCACCTCACCAACTCGGCTTTAATGCTGGGAGTAATTGGATTTACCAGTCAAATTCCTAGCTTATTATTGACACCTTTTGGGGGCGTATTTGTGGACAGGTTCGATCGACATCGGATCTTAATCGGTACGCAGATTTTAGCAATGGTGCAATCATTAACCCTGGCAGCACTAGCGTTATCTGGTGTGATTCAGATTTGGCATATCATAGCGTTGAGCTTGTTTCAAGGCATAATTACTGCTGTAGATGCACCCGCTCGACAAGTATTTGTGACCGAATTAGTCGATCGGCGTGAAGATTTAGCCAATGCGATCGCGATTAATTCAACGATGTTTAATGGGGCGCGATTAATTGGCCCCGCAATTGGCGGATTACTGATTGCCCAAATTGGTGAAGCTTACTGTTTCCTGATCGATGGACTCAGTTATATTGCCGTAATTGCGGCTTTACTCGCGATGAGATTCAAGCCTAAGCAAATACCAGTCATAGAAGGTAATCCACTCCAAATCATTAAAGAAGGATTTGATTATGCTTTTAGTTCTCCACCGATTCGGGCAATTTTATTGCTATCATCGCTAGTTAGCTTAATGGGAATGCAATATGCTGTACTTGTGCCAGTTTTTGCAGATAAAATCCTCCACGGCAATGCTCAGACGCTAGGATTTTTAATGGCAGGATCGGGCATTGGTGCATTGGCTGGAGGTGTCTATTTAGCCACGAGAACAACAGTAATCGGACTTGGTAGATTAATCATCATCGGCCCAATGATTTTAGGCATTGGCTTAATTGTTTTTGCATTGTCGCGCTTTTTACCGCTGTCTTTATTGGCAATGTTACTAATTGGTTTGGGGACAATTCTTCAAATTGCCGCTGGCAATACAGTTTTGCAAACTATTGTCGATGATGATAAACGCGGGCGAGTGATGAGTTTATATACTATGTCATTTTTAGGTATAACTCCCTTTGGTAGTCTGTTAGGCGGAACTTTAGCAAATTATATCGGTGCAACTGATACATTGATTATTGCTGGTATTGCTTGTATTTTAGGTTCGCTATTTTTCAGCAGACAATTACCAGCATTAAAGAAAATTGTTTATGAAATTTATCAACGAAAAGGAATCGATCTCAGGACACAAGTCTAGAGAGAAGCGAAAACCCTAGAGATCCCCCCGAGCAAGTCTTCAAAAGGGGGGAACATGAATCTTAGTCCCCCTTTTGAAGGGGGATTTAGGGGGATCTCTAGGGTTTGCGAGTGAGATCTTATACGCATCCAAACATCCTTTGGTGAGATGAAAAATAACCTTTAATTCTTTAGATAGAGGTCGAGCTAGATCCATCTCTATCTAAAGAATGAGTTTAAAACATATTTTATTGCTTATGTTGAGATGGCGAGGTAATTACCAAAATAGTACTCTTCAGGAATACCATGAGCGAACAAAATTCAATCGACGAACAGAGCAAAAATCATAGCCTGGATGACTACCGCAAGGGGGCTGGCGCAGAGATGACGACCAATGATGGTCAAAAAATCAATAGCACCGATGATTCGCTCAAAGCGGGCGGACGTGGCCCCACGCTGCTCGAAGATTTTCACTTTCAAGAAAAGCTCTCAACATTCGATCTCGAGCGGATTCCTGAGCGGGTTGTCCATGCGCGGGGAGCTGGTGCTCACGGCTATTTTCAGCCCTACGCATCGATGGCAGAATTTACCAAGGCGAAATTCTTGGCAGATCCGACAGTGAAAACGCCTGTGTTTGTGCGATTTTCGACGGTGGCTGGTTCGCGGGGTTCGGCGGATAGTGTCCGCGATGTTCGAGGCTTTTCGGTGAAGTTCTATACCGAAGATGGCAACTATGACATCGTTGGCAATAATATTCCGGTGTTCTTTATTCAGGATGCGATTAAGTTTCCCGATCTCGTTCATTCGATTAAACCCGAACCAGACAATGAGATGCCCCAAGCATCTACCGCGCATCCGAGCTTTTGGGACTTTATTTCACTGATTCCCGAATCTATGCACATGGTGATGTGGATCTTATCCGATCGAACTGTGCCGCGCAATTTCCGCACAATGCAGGGTTTCGGAATTCATACTTTCCGCTGGGTGAACGCCCAGGGTAAATCTCGGTTTATCAAATATCACTGGAAGCCGCTGGCTGGCGTGCATTCTAATGTCTTTGATGAAGCGCAAAAGATCGCGGGCAAAGATCCAGATTTCCACCGTCGGGATCTGGCTGAATCGATCGACAAAGGCGATTACCCAGAGTATGAGCTAGGTGTACAAATTATTGAAGAAGAAGATGAACTAAAATTCGACTTCGATATTTTGGACGCTACCAAGCTGATTCCAGAGGAATTAGTGCCAGTACAACCGATCGGCAAAATGGTACTTAATCGCAATCCAGATAACTTTTTTGCCGAAACCGAGCAAGTTGCCTTCCGTCCATCAAATATTGTATCAGGCATCGACTTCAGCGACGATCCTTTACTCCAAGGGCGGTTGATGTCCTACCACGACACCCAACTCCATCGCTTGGGTAGCCCCAATTTCGTCGAATTGCCGATTAACCGTCCCGTCTGTCCGTTTAGCAACAATAACCAAGATGGGCGGATGCAGATGGAAATCAAAACCAGCCGCGTCAACTACTCGCCCAACTCCCTCGGCGGTAATCTCCCCGCGCCTGTCGCTGAAGCCGATGGGGGTTTTGTCCACCACCTAGAGCGGGTAGAAGGGCACAAAGTGCGCGAACGCAGCCCCAGTTTTGCCGACCATTTCAGTCAAGCAACCCTATTTTGGAATAGCTTATCCACTGGCGAACAAGATCGCGTCGTAGAAGCCGCTCACTTTGAACTGGGTAAAGTACCCCAAAAAGAAGTCAAACAACGGATGATCGATCGATTTAACAAAGTCGATGGCGAACTCGCCAAGCGCGTTGCTAAAGGGTTGGGAATGCCAGCACCTACCGAGCCAGCGACCCCCAATCATGGTCAAAAGTCCCCCGCATTGAGCCAAGAACACACCACCAAGACCGCCAAAGGTCGCAAAGTGGCAATTCTAGCAGCAGACGGGGTAAATGCGGCTCAGATCGCCATGCTCAAGCAATCTCTGAGCGCAATGCACATCAACTCCGAAATCGTGTCCCTCTATGGCGGATCGATCGTCAATAGCGAGGGTGGCAAGATCGAGGTCGATAAAACCTTCTTGACGACAGCATCGGTACTCTACGACGCGATCTATGTACCTGGTGGCGATCGCAGTATCGAGGCTCTCACCGCCCACGGCGACCCCTTGAGCTTCATTCACGAAGCTTTCAAGCATTTCAAACCGATCGCGGCAACTGGCGAAGGTGTCGATCTGTTGATGCAAGCCAATCTCCAGGGGATCGACTCCAGTCAAGTCAATGGCAAAATGAGTAGCCAGCTAGGTGTAATTGCCAGTCGCGATCCGGCGGAGATGGCGACTTTTGCGACTACTTTTATCGATGCAATTAAGGAGCATCGGTTCTGGACGCGCCCCATTCCTGGTACTGCATCTGTGAAGGCAGCAGCGGAGCGGATGCTGATGGAAAAAGAACGAGTCGCATCGTAGATTGTAGTTGCAACCATTCTTGTCGGGGCGATCTACCTATAGAATGCCTGCGACTAAAGTCGCGGCTAGTGATGCAAAGTCCGCCTACGCGGACTGAAATATTAGTCCGCGTAGGCGGACTTTGCAACATTAGCACCGATTTCAATCGAGTGCGGTGCTTAAACGAAGCCAATATCTTTAACTCGTTGGGGTAGCTTCTCCGGTAGGAGAGGCTTACGTTAAATTGTGGTTCCAAACAGCCTCTAAAATATCTACCTTTTGACCGATCGATATCTAACTTCCGAAAGATGTTGGATAGCTGAAGTTTGCCTAAGATGATTAGTGTCGATCCAATGCAAATTTAAACCTTAAATCATCAATAATAATCAAGAGTTATGGGTAGCAAATTGGGTTAAATAACTTGAAACTTCTGATGTATCACTCAGGTAGGGGCAATTCATGAATTGCCCCTACCTGAGTGATATAGCGAAGGAAAACTGTCTCAAAAATGAACTTATTACTTATTACTTAATCAACAAGCAATGTTAATAATTAGATCGATTTTTCATAGCCATGCTACCGATTTATTAGCTCAAACTGATGTGATTCGCGAGACAACGATCGCGGCTTTTTCAGGGCCACAATTTTTTACGGCGTTGGTGGCGGGGCTGTTTTTGACCTTCGGCTTTCAGATGTTGCTGACTAATTTATCAGTGGCGGCGGGGATTTCAGTGGTGAATTTTTCGGCGCATGATGATGATAGTAGGTCTTCGCCTAGTTCGGGTAGTACGATTCACACGATCGGGACTGCTGTCGGTGTCTGGACATTAGTTACAGTCAGCATCGCGTTATTTGTCGCTTGTTTATTGGCAGTCAAATTGAGTCTGGTGCCGACGGCGATGATGGGAGCGACGATCGGATTATCGATTTGGGCTGCTTATTTCTCGATTTTGGTCTGGATTAGTTCGACGACTGTTGGTTCTCTCGTCGGCTCGGTGGTAAATACCGCAACTAGAGGATTTCAAGCAGTGTTCGGCACGGCAACAGCCGCGCTGGGGATGAAGGCGGCGGGTTCGGAATTGGTTTCATCAGCAGAAGCCGCTGCCGCAGCCGTTCGCCGCGAAATGACTGCCTATATCGATCCGCAAGATGTTCAGGCATCTTTTAAAGATCTCGTCGGTAAAGTAAAACCGCCAGAACTAGATCTCAAAGGGATTCGAGCGGAATTTGAGAAAATTCTCAAAGACTCGGAATTGGATAAAGTGATGGACAAGGATAATTTACCCACCCTCAGTCGCGATACTTTTGAAAATCTGCTCAAAGAGCGCACGGATCTCTCCCCCCGCGATGTCAAAAAGATCGTCGATGAGCTAGATCGATCGTGGAGTGGTGCTTTGGGTGGCATCGGGCAGAGTGGCGGGATTAAGCAATTAATCGATCTTGTCAAATCTGCCAAGCCCCAAGATCTACTCTCTGGTGGCTTCTCAGGGCAGCTCGATCGACTGGTTAAGGACATGGGTAAGGGCGAAAATTCGAGTCAATTAGAGCAAGGCTTAGGTGCTTTAATGGGACTGCTTTTGAGTCGGGTGGACTTGTCCGATCTTGATGTTGAAAAAATTAAAGGTCAACTTAAAACCGCTCAGTCACAGATCCAAAACCAGGCAGAAAAAATCACCGATAAAGTGCAACCACTTTCGCCAGGTGCGAGTATAATTCATGCCGATGTCGAACATTATTTGCGCGACACTTACTCCTGGCAACTTACGCCAGAGCGAATCGATCGAGAGTTTCGAGATCGACTCTATGACCCCAATGCTGATGCCCGCACCATTCGCCAGAGTCTAGAGACACTCAAACCGGAAGAATTCACCACAATTTTGCAATCGCGCGGCGTATTTACCCAATCAAAAATCGCCGAATTGACTGCAAGACTCGATCGAGTCCGCCAACAGGTATTAACCGAAGTGCGCGCAGCCGAAGCAGCCGGAATGCTCGCCAAAACCCAGAATGCGATCGATCTCTACTTGCGATCGACTCCTAAGCAAAACCTACTCTCCAATACCGCCCCCCAAGACTTCAAAACCTTGCTTACCGATGGCGATGCCGATCCGCACGAATTACACGCGCGGTTATCGCAAATCAAACAGTATCGCTTTTTGACTGTACTCCAACAGCGCAACGATCTCAGCCTGAGTGAGAAAAACCAGATCGCCCAAGCCCTAGAGCCAGTCTTGACAGTCGCGATCGCCGATACCGAGGGCATTCAAAAAGACATCCAAACACGGGTTACAACTCAATGGCAGCAGGTGCAAGACTACCTCCGCAACACTGGCAAAGATGAACTCAACCCCGAAGGCATCAAACGCGACATTCAGAAGCTCCTAGACGATCCGCAAGCGGGTTTCCACGACATCAAACAGCGTGCTAGTAGTTTCGATCGAGATACCTTAGTACAATTACTCGCCCAGCGTCCAGATCTCAGCCCAGATCAAGTAAATCAGATCTTGGATGGAGTCGAGTCCAATTGGCATCAAGTCACCCACGCGCCAGCCGCAATTGTTGATAAAGCCAAAGCGCAGTATGAAGATACCACCAGCGCGATCGCTGATTATCTGCGGCGGACGGGCAAATCCGAACTCAATCCCGATGGCATCAAACGCGATCTAACTACCCTGCTCCACGACCCCAAAACTGGACTAGAATCGATCCGCGACAGGTTGGGTCAAATCGATCGAGATACCCTAGTTCAACTGCTCAGACAGCGGGACGACATGACCGAAGCCGAAGCTAACGAAGCGATCGATCATGTCCAATCCACGATTCGGCAAGTTCTCCGCACCCCCCAGCGGTTAGCGATTCGCGCCAAGTCCAAAATCCACGACTTCGAGACGACGCTCGAAGACTACCTCCGCAACACCGACAAACAAGAACTCAATCCCGATGGCATCAAACGCGATCTCGGCTTGCTGCTCCAAGATCCGCGCTTGGGCTTGGAACACCTGGGAGATCGGCTCAAACATATCGATCGCGAGACGATGATTGCCTTGCTCTCTCAGCGGGAAGACATCTCCCCTGTCGAAGCCGAGCAAATTGTCGATCGAGTTCTCGCCGTGCGCGACAGGTTTACCCACCAACTCGAAACCATCAAAGCCAAACTCCAATCCGTCATCGATGGCATCCTGGCTCAAGTTCGCGACTATCTCAACGCCCTCGAACGCCCCGAACTCAACTACGACGGTATCAAAGATGATGTGCAAAAGCTATTCGACGACCCGAATGCAGGCTTCGAGGCACTACGGGATAGATTGGCACATTTCGATCGCGATACCTTAGTCGCCGTGATTAGTTCGCGGGATGATATCTCCCCCGCCGATGCCAACCGGATGATCGATCGCGTCGAGCAAGTGCGAACAAATGTCCTCAACCGTGCCGAACGGATCCAAACCCAGATTCAGCAGCGGCTCGACGATCTCAAGCATCAAGCCCAAGCCCAAGCTGAAGCCACCCGCAAAGCCGCCGCCACCGCCGCTTGGTGGCTATTTGCCACCGCCTTTACTTCTGGCGTTGCCGCCGCGATCGCAGGTGCCCTGGCGGTTGTACCTAGAGTAGTTGGGTAGATTCGATCGATCTGAGTTGCTGCGTAGATCTACCCACCCCGCCCTACGGGCACCCCTCCGAGGAGGGGATTTCCACCCAACCTCCCCGAGGATGCGGGGAGGAGCTAGGTTATCGTTGACTATCTTCAACTTAATATGGGACAAGAGTTCCCCTTGCAAAGTGGAACTCTTGTCCCCTCCCCTTGGAAAGGGGAGGGCTAGGGTGGGGTAAAGATCTACGCAGCAACTCAAATAACCTTTCAAACACCCATTAAATATCAACCAAGCTAAATCTTGTTATGGACACAATGCGTTCCAACTTTCTGCTCCGAAAACTAGCTACCATCTTGGCGATCGCGATGTTCGCATTGTGTCTAATTGCAGCGATTACTGGTGTGTCGTTCGCGTAGCGTTCACTTTGTGAAATCGCTTTTTACTACACCCCTTCGACGACAGGTGCATACTCTCCGATCGAATATATTAACAACCAAGTTAATAATGGTTGGTTGATTAGAAGCTTACACAACATTGCTGGCAATAGTTTAATTGTCGTCTCACTGGTGCAAATCATCGTCATGTTTGTTGGTCGCGAAATGCTTGGGGGCTGGATTGTCGGTTGGATATCGGGGATTTTCTTGACGCTGACGGCGATCGGTTTGGGTTGGACAGCAATGAATTTGGAGTGGTCACAATTGGGTTATTGGCGGCTAAATATTGAGCTATCTATTATTGAAAGCGTGCCATTAATCGGTCAATTTCTGCGCCAATTATTATTGGGTGGTGATACAGTCAACACGATTAGCCTAGAGCATTTGTACGCAATTCACAGTTCTTACATATTGCTGAGGTGACATTACCACCCGATCGAGCATACATCGGTTATGTCAGAAAAATGTTGATGGATGAAGCCTATCTGCGGCTGATGAGTTTGGGACGCAGCCGAGGTATATTGCTTCAACCGATTCTGACACATAGGTTTCAGCGACCTGGACTGTGGCAATCTTACATGAAATTGGTAGCGGGGTAGATGCCAATACTTCTCGGTTAAGCTCTAAGCAGTGCTAGCAATAGAGAAACTAAGGTGTGGGTGCTGAGTTCCCGTACCAGGATGAAAAGGTTTTTTCGCTGGAAATTTTGAACGGGTCTTTTTAACAACGCGCGGGTTACTT
>JANYIT010000024.1 GCA_025358725.1 Chamaesiphon sp. GL140_3_metabinner_129_sub | reverse complement strand
ATTGACCAAAAACAGTATGTACGCCATCTAAATGGGATTGAGGGGAATGACAGATGAAAAACTGACTACCACCAGTATTTTTGCCTGCATGTGCCATCGATAGAGTCCCAGCCTTGTGTAGATTGGGGTTGATTTCACAATTAATTTTGTAACCTGGGCCACCTGTACCAGAACCTTGAGGGCAGCCACCTTGAATCATGAAGTTGGGAATGACGCGGTGAAAAGTTAACCCGTCGTAAAAACCTTTTTCCGCTAAATCAACAAAGTTCTTGACTGTGTTGGGAGCATCAGCATCAAAAAACTGGATGTTGATGGTTCCTTTTGCGGTTTCGATAATTGCACGAGTCATAGTTAGCTGGGATTGAATGATTAGTTAGACTATTTTAGCGCAGTTTTTGGAGTAGGCTGGTGGTTGTCGATCGGTACTCGATCGATCCATACGGTAGAACACAACGACCCCAATAGAAATATCCGCAGTCCTAGCTAGATTAGTACTCGATTCTCTTTCAGAGACGCTATGCGATCGAATTTAGCGATAATTATTTGCATAAACTTACCCCTACAGATTTTATGTTTGATGTTCAATCGAGTCAGTTCGATCGATTAAAATAGTAACCAAAATAGATTCGATCTAATCTCCACCCACACAAATTCGTAGGGGCGGGTTTATGGAACAACCTACGAATAATTCCAAAAATCTAAATCAAACCTGCCCAACCCCACCAATAACCGATCGAATGTCATCATCTCAAATTATCACAATCGATCCTAGTGGGGTTGGGCGGGTTCGGTTGAGATCGATCGAATTTAGCGATATTTATTTACATAAACCCGCTCCTACAGATCCTAGATTTGGGATTCGATCTATCGATTTACAAATACAAAATAATCAAATAAAATTTGTAATATATTCCTGAGATAGAGGTGAATTTTTAAGCATGATAACAGAACTAACTCCCGAACAAGAGGCAGCAATTCCCTTTTATCAGCAAAAATGGCAAAATATTAGTCGATCGACACAACCTATCGATCAGGAGCGGGTATTATCTATACTAAAAGATATAAATGATCTTTACATGGAAGGAGATCCATTTCCTGAAGTTGCCTTTTTTGATAGTCCTTTTGCTGCATTTAATTCTGAACTAGAAAAAATGATGGCGGCTGATTTTGCAAATACTACTGATGATGACGCTGAAAATATAGTCTATGAATTGCAAATCATCAATGGAGAAGGTTTGCTTAGAAGTAATTTATATTTTGAGTTAGATCAAGACTGTTCTTCTAGTTTTTCAAATTCTCCAGTGAATGATAATATTTGCAAGATTTTAAACAATCGATTAATCGATAAAGAAGGGGAAAAACGACATGAAATAATGTGGGGATTTTTAGAAGACTGGCTAAGAAAAGAGCTACATCAAAATTCACATAAATCTCCTAGAGCTTTTTTGTATTTTAATTGGAATTTCATGGATTCTGATAGTCAATGGTTTACCTATCCAGCATTATTTGACTTTTATATTAGTGAATTAAAATGTTCGCACGATTCTAAACAATGGGATATATATGAAAAAGTTCTAACTGAGTGTGGCTCATGGTTTTTACCAAGCAGCCGACATTGGGTAATTTGTGATCGACCTAAAAAATTACTATTTGATGAAGAAAATAATCTCCATGCAAAAGGAGAGCCAGCCATCGAATATTCTGATGGCTTCGCTCTGTATGTAGAACATGGCAAAATACAGTCGATGGTAATACCCAGTAAGTAAAAAACCGAGCCAGTTAATTGGCTCGGTTTCAATTGTTAACTATTTAATTTAAACTACCGCTTCATCTCTGACTAACTTCTCCCAACCGAGATCCTTGAGATTTTCATTCCGGCGGAGCGGACGAGTTACCAATTCCAAAATATCGCGAGAATTAGTGAAACCGTGCATTTGCGCGAACGTAAACTCTACCGACCATTTAGTGGTAATTCCCCGTGCTTCCAGCGGATTGGCATGAGCCATTCCGGTAATTACTAAATCGGGTTTCTGGGCGTAAATCCGTTGCAACTGGTTATAGTTGTCGGGTTTCTCCATAATTGTCGGTAATGGCGAATTCATTTCCCGACAGGTTTTTTCGAGGAGGGCGAGTTCGGCTGCTTGGTAGCGTTTGTCCATGTAGGGAATGCCGATTTCTTGGACTGTCATTCCACAGCGAATCAGGAACCGCGCCATCGAAACTTCCAGGAGATTATCGCCCATGAAGAAGACGGATTTACCGCGAATCAGTTTGACATACTCTTCCACGCCTTCCCAGATTTGAGCTTCGCGCTCGTCTAAACCTTGAGGTTCGATATTAAATACCGAACAGATTTTCTCAATCCAGGCGCGGGTTCCGTCTGGGCCGATTGGGAATGGTGCGCCAATTAGTTTACACTTACGACGGCGCATTAGTGTGGTAGCGGTGCGGCTGAGGAAGGGGTTGACACCTGCGACATAATACCCTTCTTCGAGTACGGGTAATTCGGTAAAGCGTTTGGCGGGGAGCCAACCGGAGACTTTAATCCCTTGT
>JANYIT010000346.1 GCA_025358725.1 Chamaesiphon sp. GL140_3_metabinner_129_sub | reverse complement strand
ATCGCCTGTTCGCGAATCAGTGGGAGAAATTCCGTATCATCATCAAACACAAGCCCGCCTGTGTCTACAACCACAAACTCACGATCTTGCCAAAATGCCCGACGATATGTACGATCGCGGGTAACTCCTGGCTCATCATGCACGATCGATTCCCTTGCGCCCGCCAAACGATTGACGAGTGTGGATTTACCCACATTGGGACGACCTATAATAGCAACGATCGGCAGCGACATAAAATTCTGAACAACAAGAGAGCAATATCCTAGTTTATCGCGATCGGGAGGAGAATGTGGGAGCGTTAAGCTCAAATCTTGGCGCAAATTAGATCATTTTTAGCTAATAACATCTTAAAGCTTCTCACCGAACAGTATGCTCTTGATTTCTTTGAAAAAATATTTTAGCAGTCTCACAGTCAGCTTGAATTTGTGCAGTGAGTGCAGCCAGGGAGGGAAATTTTTGTTCCGATCGCAGGAAGTGATGCAGGTACACTGTTAATTGTTGCCCATAGAGATTTCCTTCCCAGTCGAGTAAATGAACTTCTACGGTAGTATTTACCCCATCGACTGTCGGACGTTTACCGATATTCATTACCCCTGGTAATTGATTGGCTTCAGGTGTATCCACTCGCACGCAGTAGACACCCTGACGCGGAAGAAACTTTTCGGGCGGATACTTGAGATTAGCAGTCGGAAAGCCGATCGATCTACCGATTTCTTGTCCATTTACGACCGTACCGACGATCGAGTAATATCGTCCCAATAGTTCTTGAGTCAGTGTCAAATCCGCAGCCAGCAACGCCGCGCGAATTCGCGAACTACTAATCCGACTACCGCTATCCATTTCCAACGGTGCAATCCTTGTCGGGATTCCAACCTCAGCCGTCAGCGTCACCAAATCGGTAGCATTCCCCGCACGTTGATTTCCAAACCGAAAATCTTCGCCCACACTAATAAATTTAGCCTGTAATTGCTGCACGAGAATTCGATCGACAAATTCCTGGGGAGATAATTTCACCAAGTCTTGATCGAATGGTAATAAAATCAGTTGTTGAATTCCCAACTGTTCTAAAATTATTTCCCGCTCCTGATGGGGCGTAAGTAATTGCCGCTGTTGTCCAGTAAAATATTGCTGAGGATGGGGATCGAACGTCACCACTGTCTTATAAACAGTCTCGCCTTCCCATTCTAATACAGGTCGAATCACCTCCAAATGACCCCGATGAATCCCGTCAAAATTACCCAGCGCAATCGCTGTCGGTGTCAATATATTCGCAAGAGATGAGTCAATCTGCACAGTTGTTGTCTATTACCTGGTTGTGTCCATATCTTTAATTATCGATCGAATCGATCGATTAATCCCGATTTCTAAACATCACATCAGCAACCCGACTGACATCCACCATTTCCGCGACATCATGAACGCGAAGGATATCGGCACCCCCAGCAATTGATGCACAGCAGGCGACTGCGGTGCCCCACAACCGCTGTTCGGGGTCAGGTTGGTTCAAAATCCTACCAATGAAGCTTTTACGCGATACACCGACTAATAGGGGCAGATCGAGGATCTGAAACTTGTCGAGCTGACGGATTAATGCGATATTCTGGTCGGAGGTTTTTGAAAACCCAATCCCTGGATCGATGATAATCTGGGATCGATCGATTCCACATTTTATGGCTCGATCGATCTGCGTCTCAAAAAAGGCGATAATCTCTCCAACCACATCGCGATAATCAGTCATCTGTTGCATCGTCATCGGCGTACCGCGCATGTGCATCATGATATACGGTACGTCTAATTCTGCAACAGTCGCGAACATCTGACTGTCAGCTTCACCACCTGAAACATCATTAACAATATCCGCACCAGACTCAATCGCTGCTTGAGCGACGACTGATTTTGTGGTATCGATCGAGATAGGAATATCCCGAATCTCTAGATGCTGACGAATCGCCCTAATTACCGGAATCACCCGCGCTAATTCCGTCACTACATCTACAGGTATCGCCCCTGGCTTCGTAGATTCCCCACCAATATCGATAATATCTACACCTGAGATTACCATTTTAGCGGCTCGATCTACTGCCGCATTCACCGTCTGAAATTGTCCCCCATCACTAAAACTATCAGGCGTAACATTCAACACGCCCATCAGATAAGTTCGACTCCCCCAGTCAAAACTTTTACCGCGAATAGTTAATAATTTGCTCACTGTTCGATCGTCTCTACAAAATACTATTTAAGATAATCCTAATCCAGTCGATCGATTAATGAAACAAAAGCTATAATAGCCAGTATGTGCCTAATTGCCATCAAAAATCTACGGAATGAATCCGATCGATATCCCGATGCTAGAAAAGCTGTTAAAGCTTGGTATTTAGTGGCAAAAAATGCTAATTGGTCTAGCTTGGAAGATATTCGCCAAGTGTATAGAGATGCTGAAGCTGTTGGAAATTTTACTGTTTTCAACATTAAAGGAAATAACTATCGTTTGATAGTAGGCATTAATTATGTGAAAGAGCGAATTTACTTTAAATATTTCCTGACTCACGCTGAATACGACAAGGATTTTTGGAAAAATGACCCAAACTATTAATCTCAAGGTGTATAGTCAGCTTGTAGCGGAAGTAACGCCGAAGGTAATTGAGACAGAGGATGAATACGAACAGTTTTTAGCGGTGGCTGAACGTTTGACTTTCAAGCAAGAGCAAACTCCCGAAGAGTCAGCATTATACGATTTGGTGACAATGTTGGTGGAGACATACGAAGCGCAACATTATCAAATTGACCGCTCTTCTCCTGCTGAAGTTTTAGAGCATATTATTGAATCTAGCGGGATTAGTCGAGATGAATTAGTTGAGATTTTTGGTTCCGTCGAAACTTTAGATCGAGTTTTGGTGGGACATGAATTAATTAATACCAGTCAAGCGCAAGCTTTGGCAAAAAGATTCAAGTTATCTCCACAGATATTTTTGAATTCATGACTAATTCATTGGACGTGCTAAATTTTTGAACTTAGTTAAAGCTGGATCGAAAACTAATTTTACTACTCCAGTTGGGCCATTCCGATGTTTAGTGATAATTAGTTCTGTAATGTCTCGATCAGGTGTATCTGGATTATAATAGGCATCTCGATACAGCATCATAATCAGATCCGCATCTTGTTCAATACTACCTGATTCTCTCAAATCTGACATCATTGGACGCTTATTATTTCTGGCTTCAACGCCTCGACTTAATTGGGATAAAGCAATCAATGGTACCTGCAATTCCCGTGCTAATCCTTTTAATCCACGAGTTATTTTCGAGATTTCTTGAACGCGATTATCACTGGTACCTTCCATCAATTGGAGGTAATCGATCATGATTAATCCCAATTGTCCACCACTTTCAGCTTGAATTTTTCGTGCTTGACTGCGCATCTCCATCAGCATCATACTGGCATTGTCATCGATGAAAATTGGTAGCTCAGAAATTCGATCTACAGCCTTATATACCGAATCCCATTCATTCGGACTAATTCGCCCAGCACGTAAACGATTACTGTCTACTCCCGCTTCACTGGCAATCAATCTTTGTACCAATTGATCCTTGGACATTTCCAAGCTAAATACTAATACTGGAAGTTGATGGAGTTTTGCCATATTATAGGCAATATTCAAACTAATTGCAGTATTGTGAACACAAATATCGTTAGCAACAAAGTTGTGAGTATCGGGAATTGTGAGATCGTAAACTTGCTTGTCGCCAGTATATTCGATCGAGACAATCTCATCCCAGTAAACTTGACGATCGTCTAATCCTTCCAATGATGTATATTTATCTAGTATCGATCCTTCTTCATTCTCCTGTCCAGGAATACCAAAATTTCTAATAAAAATTCTCGCATATCGATCGTCATCAATATATAGTCTCCATTCAAACTTGAATGGATATTCAGGCTCGATCGATCTTAGTTCAATCTCTGTAACAATTCCAAATCTCAACAGTAAATGTTGAATTTGTCTGACTAATTTTCCACTTGCAGCCGAATAAGCAATTCCAGATCTTCCGGTGGTTGAAAATGCAGCACTACCATCAAGATCGAATAAACTAATTATAACGGCTGCAATTTGAGATCGTGTCAATTTGAATAATTGAGCTGGGATGCTTGAATCACGATCCTTGCTATATGATTTCACTTCTGAGATCGAATCATTCAGACTATCTTCTGATAATATTTCTTTTCCAAAGATTGGTATTGTATGAGGAACCGCAATCTTGTCGCCTACTTTAATTTCGGCAAGTTTTTTCCAACCTTCAACAGTTAAATAAGGATGGGTAATTGTGGTTTCGATCGATCTACCCAATCTCGTGGTAACTTTGAATACTGGTTTAACACCATCATCGACATATGCGGATGGTTTAGTCAGACTAAATTGCCAGTTATTATTGAGAGTTAAAATCTCTGCTTGTTGCTGATGATATAATTGTTCGATGGTCGCGATCGATCCATCCGCCAGTACAATTTCAGAATCATAAGCCAGACATTTCCCCATTGACGGACGACCAGCTATAATAATTAAATCCGATCGTTGAAATCCGCCTGTCATTCCATCGAGATCGCTAAAATCACTGGTCAATCCAGGTGGAATAAGTTTGTCGTGACGATCTTGGATATCTTGATAGGTAGTCGCGACGATTTCTTTAATCGGAGTTAGCCCTTGCTTGGGTCTAGCCTGCGTCAAATTGAGGATTTGTTGTTCAGACTCATCGAGAACGATTTCCAGGGGTCGATCAGCTGCATAGCCCAATTGAGTGACTTCTGTCCCTGCTTTAATTAGTTCCCGCCGGATATATTTATCCATCACGAGTACGGCGAGTGAATCGATATTTACCGCACTAACTGTTCGTTCTAATAATTGAATTAATTTGGCTTGCCCACCAATTTTCTCAAGCTGTTTTTGGTCGATTAACCAGTCAGTAATAGTTAATAAATCTGTGGGTTTACCCAGACCATTTAGAGCCAAAGCTGCTTTGTAAATATCTGTATGTGTCGGGATATAAAATGCTTCTGGTACCAGCTTTTCGGCAACTCGTCCAATTGCTTCAGGATCGAGTAGGATCCCGCCGAGAATTGCTTCCTCAACTTCAATATTCTGCGGCGGAATCAGACTTGTCGATCGAAAGTTGGGTGTATCTGACATCTAAGATCTGTAGGAGCGAGTTTATAATATTAATTCAAACGAAGCAAAAGATCTCATTTAAACCCGCCTATCCCACTAGCAATGGGTAGATTTCGTAGGGTGCGTTACGCTATCGCTAACACACCCT
>JANYIT010000333.1 GCA_025358725.1 Chamaesiphon sp. GL140_3_metabinner_129_sub | reverse complement strand
CTTGGATGGAACGTTGCAAGAGTCTGGTCAAAAACTTTGAACGAACTCTTGACCATGCCACTGCTAAACTCAACCTATGTTTTATTCGACTCATGCTCAAGCGTCTAGCTGCCTGAATAGATCCCAAATGGGTTCTATAGTCATCAACTAGTTAATTATAGACGTGATGTCAATCTATAAAAACTGTGGTATCTGATGCTAGGAGAGTCTTTGCGTCTAGGTTACGGCAAATTCGTCAGGTTACAGGTTTATCGCAAGAGGAGCTGGCTGACAGAGCTGGCTTGCATCGCACCTATGTGGGTTCAGTAGAACGCGGTGAACGCAATATCTCTATTGATAATATAGAACGTCTTGCCAATGCTTTGGAGATTGACATCATCGAACTTCTCAAAGAAGAGCTAGAATGATACCTCACCCAGACAAGATAATTCTTGACGATTTATTTCCATATATCCAACGATATCAAGAACTTGCATCCAAACACGGCATTAATGATATTTTTCAAGATAATGGCGGCAAAATTCTTCAGGTACTGCTGGTGACAGGATTAAAGGTTCTACCAGGGAGAGAGGGGAATGATGCCAAAGACGCTGAGGGGAATGAATATGAGTTAAAATCAGTAAATATAGCTCTGACTAAAAGCTTTTTTACTCATCATCACATCAATCCTCGGATCATTGATAAATATCGTCAAGTAGACTGGATCTTTGCTATTTATAGGGAAATTAATTTAGTCTCTATTTATAAACTGACTCCCAGTGATTTGGAATGCTTTTATACAAAATGGTCGGAGAAATGGCACAGTTCTGATGGTAAAGATATTAACAATCCTAAAATTCCGGTAAAGTATGTAATGGAACATGGAGAGTTGTTGTATTCTGTCGATCGAATGGAATAATCTTTCTAAGTATCTCACTCGATTTTTTCAAATCTACTAAAATACTAATTTTTCTATGTTAGACATCCGTGCTCAGATTGCTTCCGAACTAGACTTAAATCAGAATATTGTTCAAAATGTTCTAGATTTATTCGCAGAGGGAGCAACGATTCCATTTATTGCTAGGTATCGGAAAGAGCGCACCGATGAGATGAATGAAATCGTATTGCGGGAACTGGAAGAGAGATTTACATATTTAACTGAATTAGCAGCGCGGAAAGAGACTATTATTAGTTCGATCGAGTCTCAAGACAAATTGACTCCAGAATTGAGATCGAAGATTGAGAACTGTTTATTAAAGACTGAATTAGAAGATCTCTATCTACCCTACAAACCCAAGCGGCGCACTAGAGCAACGATTGCGAAAGAGAAAGGATTAGAACCGCTAGCGGAGTTGATTCGTTCACTTAATTTACCAACGGCTCAATCTGTAGATTTAGATGTAGAAGCAGCGAAATATATTAATGAAGAAAAAGGTGTTAAGACAGCCGCTGAAGCTTTAGCTGGTGCTTCAGATATTATTGCTGAGTCAACTGCTGACAAAGCTAATCTACGCGCTTATATTCGCGAATATATCCAGTCAGAAGGTGGATTTGTTTCGAGCATCAAAGATGATGTGGAAGAGGGTTCGACTAAGTATGAGATGTATCGTAAATATGCAATATCTATTAGTAAAGTTGCCCCGCACAACTTACTCGCTTTATTTAGAGGGGAATCTGAAAAAGTCATCAAGCTGGAATTAGAATTTGATGAGGATGATGTTTGTGAGTACTTAGCTAAACAAGAGATTAAGACTAAGGTACCTGCGGTGCAGCAGTTTTATCAAGGGATGCTCAAGGATGCTTTCAATCGGTTGATGAAAACATCATTAGTAAATGAGGTACGCGCTGAGTGTAAATTGCAGGCGGATATCGGTTCTATTTCTAACTTTGAAACTAACTTACGCGAACTATTATTGTCTGCACCTGCGGGGATGAAACCAACACTGGCGATCGATCCTGGATTTCGCAGTGGGTGCAAAGTCGCGGTATTATCGGAAACGGGTAAGTACCTGGCTTATGAAGCAGTCTTCCCTCATCAAGCAGCAAATCAACGCCAACAAGCTGCGAATACAGTTAAACAATTTATCAAAAAGTATAACATCCAATTAATCGCGATCGGCAATGGCACCGCCGGACGTGAAACAGATCAATTTGTGATCGAACTTTTGGCAGATGTCGAACAAAAACCGATTAAAGTAATGGTGAATGAATCGGGAGCATCGATTTATTCAGCGAGTGATGTGGCGATCTCTGAATTCCCAGATCTAGATATCACTGTACGCGGCGCAATTAGTATCGGACGACGTTTACAAGATCCGCTGGCTGAACTCGTAAAAATCGATCCTAAGTCAATTGGAGTCGGACAATATCAGCACGATGTCGATCAAAAACTATTGCGAAAAAAACTCGATGATACCGTCGAAAGTTGCGTTAACTATGTCGGCGTAGATCTAAATACCGCATCAAAAGAACTACTAACATTTGTGTCCGGTTTAAGTCCCGCAGTTGCTAATAATATCATTGCCTATCGGAACGAACACGGAGCTTTTAAAAACCGTAAACAATTGCTCAAAGTCGCCAAATTAGGGCCAAAAGCCTATGAACAAGCCGCCGGATTCCTTCGCATCCGTGGCAGTGAGAATCCCCTCGACAATACCGCCGTCCATCCCGAAAGCTATAGTATCCTGGCGACAATTGCCAAGGATGTGAATATTCCTCTAACTGAGCCGACGAAATTAGGCGCGGAACTCAAACGGGTAGATCTCAAGAAATACATTACAGAGACAGTTGGTGAACCCACCCTTCGCGATATTATCAGCGAACTCGAAAAACCAGGACGAGATCCGCGTGCAGAGTTCAAATATGCCACCTTCAAGGAAGGAATTCAGGAAATCAAGGATTTAGTCGTCGGGATGGAATTGGAGGGCACAGTGACCAATGTCGCCAACTTTGGTGCGTTTGTAGATGTCGGCGTGCATCAAGATGGTTTGGTGCATGTCTCCCAATTATCCGATAACTTTGTCAGCGATCCCAATCAGGTGGTTAAAGTTGGACAGGTTGTGAAGGTAAAGGTATTGGAAGTCAATGTCCAGTTAAAACGAGTCAGTTTATCAATGAAAACTGGCGTGTCTACACCGATGGGAAATCGTCCATCACCACAACCAGTTGCACGCAACAATAAACCTCAATCATCATCAGTCAAACCTGCTCAAGTATCACCAAAAACCCAACCAGTTCAGGAATCGAATCTGCCAGCGACACTGGCAGATTTGCAACGTAAGTTTGGCAAGAAAAATTGATAAGATAGATAACACAGATTTTGATCGATGCAACTAATTTTATCAACAGAGAAAGTTTAGTCAATTTTTTTCATTGTTTCAATATTGATCGATATAATTTATTGTTTCAATGTGAATGTATTGAGAATATTTTCTCCAATTTCTCTGAATTTAGAAAATTTATTTTGTTCGCTTGTAAAAGTTACGACATAAGCTTTTCCATTGGAGATCCAATAGTATTGTTCGACTTTCAAGTGGAATACTTGATAGTCCCAGGTAAAAACTATTTTATAATATTCGCGAGATCCTTTGTTGATTTTCTTGCTTTCAGTTATTTTACAGTTTCGCATCTGTAACTTGAGCTGACTTTTCGATAATTCAGCATATCTACTTAAATTTATTTCCTGTCCATTTAAGTCTTCAATTACCAGATTAACATTTTCTCTAAATTTATCTTCTGTTGATTCTAATGGAGAAAGAATAGCAAAGGGATATGTAAGTGTAACACTCGATCCTGTGGTTTCACTTTGCTGCAAATCCCAATCGGCAGGATATCGAATAGAATAATTAGTCTGTTCTAATGTTTTCCAATTGCTATTTTTGAGAGGATTGCCGACTGCTTGCTCAACATTTATTTGTCCACTAATAAGACATGATACCAGAGCGATCGCAGGTAAAATACTTTTTATATACATGTTTGTTGCTATTATTTAAATTTGATTATAGCTTCTTTCTTAACATTGGGGATCTGTTGGTGTCACATCAGGATAAAAAGTAACGATCGCATTATCTTCTTTGACAAATACAGCTGGATAAGTATGTCCTGAATCCGTATCGACAACGCTCAAAGTGCAAACAGATTTAGATCGAGATTTAGTTTTAAATGCTCGTGTCGCGGCAATTAATAATTCTACCGCATCAGTAATCAATGCATAACCCGTCCGTCGATCGACGATGACTCGACTACCATATTTAAGTAATACTCCAAGCGTATATACTGCACCCTCGATCGTTTCTTCTTCACGTTGATTGTAAGGCAATTTTCCTGCTAATCCCTGTTCTTGGAGTTGCAGATATCGCCCGACATAGTGCATCCCTTTTAGTTGTCCTTTGTGAATACTTCCACAAAAAATATGCTCAAAACCATGACGTTTGAACCAGATTTCGGCTAAATCTTCCAGAAATTCGATTTCGGTGCTTCTACCAGGAAAAATCTTCCCATCTACTGCTGTTTGAATCCGTTGGAGAATTTTGGGATAGGCTCGAAGTAGAGCTTTGAAGTCCTCTGCATGAGCGCGACTTCCTAAGCTACCACATACTTGCAATACATCGCGATCAAAAGGTGCTAAATCTGGCGGTGGTGGGGTAATATCAACAGCAACACCATCAGGAAAATTATGGATTTCAGGATTATCTATGCGATCGAAAAACGGTGGTAAGTGTTTTTTGCGGAGACGGGGTTTTTCCATTAATTCTCTCAAATAATTTATGAATTTATTTCCACCAACGTAGACGATTTAGGAAATTAGATTGGGGTTGCTGCTGATTACGATGGTAGGTGTGCCACTCTTGAGCTGCTTGGTAGATAAATTCAGTGTAGCTAGGTGATAAACAGGGGAAAGTAGTCAGATCGGCAATTTTGAGCTTTTGTTGGATTGCTACTGCCAGAATTTGAATTAATTCAGGGGCATTTTGACCGATTATTTCAGCACCAAGGATTTTCCCTGTGCGAGTGACGACAATTTGACAAAAACCACTAGTTTTGTTAGCTAAAATTGCCTGAGGACAGGTTTTTAAATACTTGTGGAGGACAATCAGATCTCGACGATTGCTATTGGCAGCAGTATCGATCGTCATACCTACTCGCGCTAAGGGTGGATCTGTATATACTGCCCACGGAAAATTATTATAACTAGTATAATCAATCTTGGTTTTTCGCCAAGAGAGCGCATTTTTCACAGCAATTTTAGCTTCATATTGAGTTAAGCTCTGGCTGTTGTAGCCACCTAAAACATTACCACACACGCTCCCACAAGCATAAATTTGGCGATGGGATGTTCGTAGTTTATTGTCAATCGAAATACCTTTTTCAGTATAATCTACTCCCACGCCGATCAAATTAAACGGTTCTAATAATGGTCGATCGGGTAAAGCGATGAAAATTTCATCTACCTCGATCGACTCAGCTCCAATTTTCACTAATTTGGAGCTATCATCTTGAGTAACTTTGGTGACGATCGTTTCTAGATAAATTATCACCCCATCTGCTTCTAATTGCGCTTGAATTAAATTAGAAACATCTAGATTTTCATAAGGTAAAATCTGCTCTGTTTCAACAATTAGTGTGACTTGATGGCCCAATTTTGCCAGAGTTTGAGCCAATTCTACACCAACCGATTCTGTGCCAATAATTGCCCACCGGAATGGAATCTCTTGTTGACATAGCCTCGCCGCTGGCGAATCGATTAAACTTGGTAATCGATCGAGTGTGAGATACCCAGTCTCTTGGATACCTGGAATCATTGGATAATGAGAAACCGAGCCAGTTGCAATTAGATAAGCATGAGCGCGAAGGTATCTTTGATTGATATTAAACGCCAAGTGGGGGCGACGACAAAATTCACCGATACCAACGATTGTATCTATACCCATCGCTGCCAATAGAGCAGGGCTAGCTTGTTGTTCGAGCCGATCTATTGCCGCATAAGCATACTTCCAGGGATAGCTGGTTGGAGACTGTTGCTGTCCCTGATTGAGGCGACTAGCTGTCGCGATTTGTGCCAAAGCATAGGGGTAGAAATTGCGCTGGGGATGAGCTTGCCAACTAGCTGACTGCGGCAAGATTAGCGCAACCCGCGCCTGCAAATTTACCGCTTCTATCGCTGCTGCTCGCGCCGCTGCCGTCGCACCAATAATTACTAAATCGTATTCTAGAGCCAAAATTAGAGGTGGGTGTGTGGGTGTGGGGATTGAAAGAAGAACGCTTGCCTCAAAACTCCTAACTTTTAACTTTCAACTTTCAACTCATTTACTATCCAAATCGATAACCAAAGCCTCTAACCGTAGTGATATACTGCGGTTGACTAGGATCAATTTCGAGTTTTTCACGTAACCATCGAATGTGAACATCGACAGTTTTGCGATCGCCGATAAAGTCTATCCCCCATACTCGATCTAGTAATTGTTCTCGATCCCAAACACGGCGAGGATATTGCATAAATAGCTCCAGCAAGCGAAACTCTCTCGGTGAGAGATTTGTCTCTACTCCACGTACCAATACCCGATATTCTTCAGAATAAAGTGTGATATCTTGAAACTGAATCGTCGGGGTATCAGCGGCAATATTCAGTCGATTGCGACGGAGCAACGCACGACAACGTGCAACTAGCTCGCGCATACTAAAAGGCTTGCTAAGATAGTCATCCGCACCAACTTCTAAACCCAACACTCGATCTGTTTCAGTGATTTTGGCACTGACAATCAAAATGGGTACATGGTTGCCTTGGTATCGTAAAAATCGACATAAATCTAAACCACTAACTTTCGGTAGCATCAGATCGAGGATAATTAGATCGAAGGGAAAATCCTGGGTTTGAGGCGTTTGTGCTTGACATTGAGTTAAGGCAGTGTGTCCATCCGCAAGGGCAACTACTTCAAAACCTTCCTCTTCCAGTCCTAAAACGAGTAGTTCCCTAATCGAGTCTTCATCTTCTACCACCAAAATGCGATTGGTAACGGTACCTAAATTCTGAATAGCAGAGTGATTCGACATATTGAGTGTGAGCATCATCACAGGTAACTGGAGATTAGTAATATGGGAGCATCAGGGCAATAGAACTTTTGGTAGCTAGATTATTAATAGCAGGCGATGCTCTCGCAGCAGAGTCTTCGCCAACACACCTCTCACAATAGTACAGTCTCAGGGATAGAGAATTAGCATTCAGACTCAATCCAAATAACCGCTTAAAATAGCTAAATACCCCATCTTTGCAGATTGATTATTTTTATGCGCTTACATCTGAGTACCTGGACAGAAGTGGAAACTTATCTTCAGCAATCTACTGGTATCATTATACCGATCGGTTCGACCGAACAACATGGCCCGACTGGATTAATTGGCACAGATGCTATTTGTGCAGAAGCTATCGCTGAAGCTGTAGGCGCAGCGACTCGATCTCTAGTTGCACCAACAATCAATGTAGGCATGGCATTACATCACACTGGTTTTCCAGGTACGATGAGTCTGCGTCCGAGTACGATGATCCTCGTCATTCGCGATTATATTACCTGTTTGGCGCGATCTGGATTTACTAAATTCTTTTTTATTAATGGTCATGGCGGAAATATTGCGACTCTAAAAGCAGCCTATTCAGAGACATACGCTCATTTAGCAGATTTAAATATTCCCAATGTATCTCTGATCGAATGTCAAACTGCCAACTGGTTTATGTCCCATAGTGTTCATCGGTTAGCTAGACAATTATATGGCGATCGAGAGGGTTCTCATGCAACACCTTCAGAAATTGCGCTAACTCAATATATCTATCCCGAATCAATTAAATCTACCCCATTAGACTCCAGTAATCTCTCTCAAGAACGTAAAATTCTCGGCGCGGCAGATTTCCGTCGTCGTTATCCAGATGGCAGAATGGGTTCTGATCCCAGCCTCGCTACCCCCGAACATGGCAAGCAATTCTTCGATCTAGCAGTACAAGATTTAACGGCTAACTATCTAGAATTCTTGGTCAGTGAGTAACTAAAATCAGGGGCTATGAATTAGAATTTGCAGCAAGAAAGATTAAACAAGTATAGTACTTATTCTAACTAAAACCCAATTCCTACAGCCCAAAGTCTAAAACCTAAATCCTCATTTGATTGGAATACCGACAGACTTCAAAAAACCGCGCAAGCGGAGTAAAAATAAAGTTTCTTTAAATTTGGGATTATTAATAGCAGAACTTGCATTATCAAGGTCGAGTTGTTGTTTGGTATTGACAACTAATTCAGCAAAATCAGCCGCTGACAAAGCTTTGCCATCGATCGGCGACCTCGCTTCAGTGATAATTTCTGCTCTGAGGACTTCCTCTGGAATATCAGTATCTGGTGGTAGATTATTGGCATGGACGGGGCTGAATATTTGCCATCCCACAATCGTCGAAAAGATGATCGGGGCTAATGGAATCACAATTTTTGGTTGCATCGATTGATGAGAAATCTATGATAATTGTTAAAGAATCATCGATCGATCAAGTATCGATCGAAAAAGTGATAGTATTCCAAGATAGTAGAGTGTCACTATTATAATACCGATACATCTATCCCGATGAATGATCTAGCAGCAACTCGATCCTGCTAGCAGCAAAAATATATCCTCTTCCTCTACCACTATTCTGACTAACTCCGCATGTATCAACCAAATACACCTCCTGACGATCGTTCGCGTAGCCTCAACCCTGGAAAATCTTCAGTTTCAAAGCGTTCGCCGACAACATCGAATGCAAGCGGATTGGATCATCGAGTTAGACAGTTACCACAGCATAATTTAGTTCCAATCTGGCTAAAATTGCTGTTAACTATGCAAAAAAGGGCAGTAGTGCTACTAGCGAGTATCTTTGGGTTGAATTTGATTCTCTATGGCTACACCGTTTACACCCAAGACTCGTGGAAACACCAGTATGGACAATTGAAGCGGTTGCAGCAACAGGAAGATCAACAAAGTGTGATGAATGAAATTCTCAAGCAGCAGATGGCTCAAACGTCAGAGCAGCCAGACAGTGGTTTAGTTGCACCCCAACCAGATCGAATTGTCTTTATCCCCCGCGCAGCTCAACGCGCGACTAAATCGCTACCCGCTGCTGAGCAACCCAAAACAACTCCAGTGTCTAAACTTCCAGTCGGCTACTAATTAAAAAGTTGAAAGTTGAAAGTTGAAAGCACAATCTGCCGTCATCAGGGGGATTTAGACTCCTGATTGTTGTTAAGTTCCGAGATCTTCATGGTGGATTCCTGCTTTCTCTCTGTGATCATTCTAGCTGGTGGTCGTAGTACTCGGATGGGTCGAGACAAAGCTACCATTGAGATTGATGGTACATCGCTGATTCGTCGAATCTATGATGTTGTTGCTTCATGTCAAGATCTCAATCTGCTGCCAACCGATCATCATCCTGCTGCCTCAGCACAGAGGCTATGTGACCGAATTTATGTAGTCACATCATCTGCTGAAAAATATCGACAGATCTTACCAGTCAGTTGTCAGTTTATGATCGAACCACAAGCATATCAAGGTCCAGCGATCGCTTTTGCACAAGGATTGGCGGCGGTTTCATCAACATGGGTATTATTACTCGCCTGCGATTTGCCGAACTTATCCACCCCCGTCGTCCAATCCTGGATCGATCGATTGCCATCTATTCCGGCTGAGAGTATTGCTTATCTCCCTCAGCATCTTGGTAAAGGTTGGGAACCATTATGTGGCTTTTATCGGCGAAATTGCCGCCACTCATTGCTCAAATATATCGATGATGGCGGGCAATCTTTTCAAGGTTGGCTAAAAATGAATATAGTGACAGAATTAGCAGTTGATAATCCTGTTTATCTGCGAAACTGTAATACGCCAGCAGATTTAGCTGATATCCTCGAAGATCGATCGTTCACGTAGCATACCGCAGGTAATCGGTCTAAAATAGTAGACGATCGCTTGACATCCGCATCGCTGCTATCTATGACATTACTACCGACCGACACTCCTTTATACAATCACCCACTCCCAGAAATTGAAGAATGGCTAATATCTATGGGTTGTGAGCAAGATGATAGTGAGTTGCATTGCTGGTATATCAATAAACCTGATTGGCGAGCAGAACTATGTCTAGATATTGAAGAACTAACAGTTCGATATCATGCCACTAACGTTGTCAGTGCGAGTGCAGATACTCAGACAGCATCGTCAGCCACTATCGGTAATCAAAGTATTTATCGTACTTTCAAATACTCCCTCAGTCGTCAAGATATTGAAAATGCTGTTTTTGCTGGGCCATAGTTTAGGCTTTAGGCTCTCGCTCATTGGCTGCTGATAGTTGAAAAGATCGGTATCAAAAACGATTCTTGCGGGGAAGGGATGCATCAACACCTAGAATAAAATCACGATCGATCTTGCACTATCTTTTAATCCAACCATGTTTCTAGCCATCTTCATATCTGCAATCGCTGGATTGCTTGTGGGTGCAGGTGGTTGCTATATCTGGCGTGAAACTCATTTCAGACAGCAATTACGACAGGTTTTAGCTGTAATGGAAACATCGGAGTATCATGAAGATATCTCGCTGCCGATGGTATCGCAACTCAGACGCAGAGCCATGATTGGCCAGCAACAGCAACAGCAGTTACAACAACAGTTATTTAGTTGGCAATCTTTACTAGAAGAAGCACCGATTGGTTATTTACAACTCGATGCTGACAATCAGGTTTTGTGGTGTAATCAGAGCGCGAAACACCTCCTCCAGATTCAAAAATGGCATTCTGAACAAGCTAAATTATTATTAGAATTAGTCCGCTCTTATGAACTCGATCAATTAATTGAAAAAGCGAGATCTAGTCAGGTTGCCCAAGAATTAGTTTGGCAGTTTTATTTTGGTTATCATGATGCGGCAAATTCTCAATCGATTTGGCTCAAGGCTAATAGCATTCCACTTGCTAATGGTGCGATCGGGATCTTCATTGAGAGCCAACAAAATCAAGTCGATGCAGCTAGCTTACAGGAACGGTGGTTGGGAGATCTCGCCCATGAAATTCGTACCCCTCTAACGGCGATTCATCTACTTGCGGAAACATTGCAATCGAAGGTTACACCAGATCTGACTCGCTGGGCAAATCGGATTTTGCAAGAAACTAATCGACTAATTGACTTGGTTCAACATTTTGTAGAACTAAGTCAATTGGAAACCTCTTCAAATCAATATTTGCGATTGGCGGAAGTAGATTTTATTCGACTAATTGATGATGTTTGGCATACAATCGAACCGATCGCTAAACAACGACAAATCGAATTTATTTTGACTGGCCCACAGCAGTTAATTCTGGAGATTGATCCAGCTAGATTTACGCAAGTATTGATGAATCTATTTGATAATAGTATTAAATATTGTCCCGATCGAGGTCATATTTGGATTGATATTCAGTTCTTAGCACCAGATCGGGTGGAAATCGATCTCTATGATGATGGATCTGGTTTTGCCCAAAGTGATTTACCACATATCTTCGATCGTTTATATCGAGGTGATATCTCTCGTCAACGTCAACCAACAAGTACTAGTAATCTCAATTATCAAGCAGCAGGAAGCGGTCTAGGCCTAGCGATCGTTCGTCAAATCATACTTGCACATAAGGGAACAATTGTTGCTAATAATCATCCAACTACAGGTGGAGCTTGGTTACAAATAACTGTGCCTAACTAGCGACCGCATAACTTTTATCTACAGATATTATTTACACCCCAAACTATCTCTGGTAGCTACTCCAGTAACCGGATTTATCCCTTCAGCTCGATCGCAAAGTAATTTAGCTTGAGATCGATCGATCAAGGCATCTGTAAAATCAGCTCCAGTAATTTTGGCACCATAGAATCGAGATCTAGTTAAAGTCGCTTCTGTTAAAATAGCATTGGTCAGATCGGCTTCATCAAAGGTCGCTCGATCTGCTAATGCCCCAGTTAAATTCGCTCCAGCTAAATTTGTCTTGAGTAAGACTCCCATCGTCAACATCGCGTTGGTCAAATTAGCCCCACTAAAATTCACTCCGCGCATTTCGGCTGATACAAATACGCCACCAGTGAGATCTTGACCTGCAAAGTCTCGACCTTGTAAATTAATCCGACTATAATTAGTCTGACTTCCGATTGCTAGGCTGAGATCGTTGATACCCAACGATAACCAGATCCCTACTACGATCAGCAATCGAGTTAGCCATTGAGTGAAGAAGATAGATTTAGATTTAAACATCAGGTGAGTAGTTTTAAATAATTTGTATGACTATTGAATCGATCGAGATCGAAATGGATATCACAGCCGCACTAGGACAACTAGATCGGGCGATCGAAACAACTCTCCAACAATGGGGGGAACCGCTGCGGTGGGCGATTACAGCAGTCGATCGCGAGACAAATATCGCTCAGATCGAAGCGATCATCATCAAAGAATAGATTACTATTGTTCGATCGAAGATCGGGGACTTAATTCCTCGATCTTCAACTTTCAACTTTCAACTTTCAACTAAATTTAACATCTAGCTCAAAATCGCAGTTAGAGCTGGCTTAAGAGTGGGATATTGAAAATCAAAGCCTTGAGCTAAAGTTTGGGTGGGGATTACTTGCTGTCCTTGTAAAACAACGATCGCACCTTCACCTAACAGAGCTTCGAGCGCGAAATTGGGAACAGGCAGCCAGGAGGGACGATTCATCACCGCGCCGAGCGTTTGAGCAAAATCTTCCATCGTCACTGGATTGGGCGCAGTAGCATTGTATACACCCTGCATTTGAGGCTCGGTAATCGCCTTAATGATCAATTTAACGACATCATCGCGGTGAATCCAGGAAAACCACTGCTTCCCACTGCCGATCGGCCCACCGACAAAAGCACTAAATGGTGCTAACATCTTGCCTAATGCACCACCATTTTCACCTAAGACAATCCCCAATCGTAGGATGACTAAGCGGGTACCGTTTGTCGTTACTGCTTGCGCGGCTGTCTCCCAGGCGGTGCAAACTTCGGCGAGAAAATCTGCCCCAGCGGGACTAGTTTCATCAAATTTACTGGTCTCGCTAGTGCCATAGTAGCCGATCGCTGAGGCATTAATCAGAACTTGGGGTTTGAGGTCAGATTGCTCGATTGCTTCAACAATTTTCTGGGTACCAATTTGCCGACTTTCTAGCATCGCCCGCTTTTGGCTTGGTGTCCAGCGTTTTTCAGCAATGGGTTCACCTGCCAAATTAACGACAGCATCGCAGCCAGAGATTGACTTTTGCCACTCTCCAGATTTGAGTGGATTGTAGCCAACTATCTGGGCTTGCGGAAAGCGGTTGCTTGCCTGTTGGGGACTCCGCGTCAGAATTATTACTTGATGTCCCTGTGCTTGGAGTTGTTCGACTAACCGACTGCCGACAAATCCAGTAGCTCCCGCGATCGCAATCTTCATGCTGTATTTACATTGATACTTACTCTTTTAGATTTTCGCATTTATATCTGTGATTTTCTACCGGATCTGGCAGGCAACGATGCCATTTTGTTGTGATGCTTGAAAGCCCAATAGTACAGCTTGAGCGCGTTGTTTTGGGGTGCCGTGGTGTTGACGGTTATTAAATTCATAATCACCAACCTGATAAGCGATGGCGGCGATTTGCTTGATGTCCTGTTGGTCGAAAGTCACGTTCGGCATGGCACCCATATAGAAGCCAGCTAAACAATCAGCTTGGAGTTCGATTTTGGTAATATTTTTTGGTGTAAATCCGCCTATTGTCTGGGCAGCATGAGAATATTCATGTGCGAGGATGTAAGCCAATGCAGCATCACCATAGCGGTAAGCCATTTGAATATGTTGGTTGGTAATGTAAATCGTATTGTTGCGAGTACAATACAGACTGCCCGACACTCGCCCACAAGGACTGGAGACACCATTTGGCACATTCCATCTTACTTTCGGATTCGATCGTGTACTATCTACTTGACGCAATCCCAGGTATGTAGCTTTCAAGACGACTTCTGGGCCTAAATCGCTTGCCTGAAGTGAAAGATTGGTGGCAAGCACGGTAACGACTGCAATGCCAATGTGGGTGAGAAATTTCCCCAAGTTCATGTGGGTATAGGATAAAGGGTATGGGATGTGTGGGGAGTGTGGGAAAAGAAAGAATACGAGTGTTCCAACTCACTATTCACTTTCAACTGTCAACTGTCAACTTTCAACTGTCCTCTACTCCGAAGAATAAATTCAGCGATCGTGAGATCCGCAGGGGTGGTAATTTTGAGGTTGGTTTCTTCACCTGGGACGATTTTGACTGGCAAACTGCATTTTTCAAATAATGCGGCATCATCAGTCACTTCCCAGCCGAGAGCGCGTCCTTGGTCGTGACAGGCTTTGAGTAGTTTGACTTCAAAACCTTGGGGTGTTTGAGCTGCCCAAAGATTGGCTCGATCGGGTGTGTCGATGACTATCCCCGCACTATCTACAATTTTAATTGTATCTTTGACGGTGACAGCCGCAATCAGTCCCGGACAGGTCATCAGTACCGCAGCACATCGATCGAATAGATCTGGTGTCGCCAAACATCTCGCCCCATCATGAATTAATACTCGTTCTACCTCCGCTGGCAAGGCTTGTAAGCCGTTATAAACTGATGCTTGTCTAGTAGCACCACCCTGAATAAATTGGACTGGTTTTGACAAAGATATGTTGCCGAGAATGCTTTCGATATCTGCGCGATCTTCTGCTTGTCCAATGATGCCAATCCAACTAATCGATGCTGCCTGTTCTGCGGCAATTAGTGTCCAAGCCAATAATGGTTGATCGCGGAGGGTCATCAATAGTTTATTGCGTGGGCGTAGTCCTCGCGTAGCGAACTCGCTTTCCATGCGTTTCCCCATTCCAGCCGCAGGAATTAATAGATGCATATTTCTAGGTTTTAGGGGTTAGGTTTGGTCTTGATCAAGACTGGATTGGGAAATCCGGGATCGATTTTTGATGGGGGCTTCGAGCTGGAGCTAGTTGTCTGCAAAGGATCGGTACCTGCTACTTTCGGAGCAAGCTGTGGTTTCGGCGGATTCGTTATTGATATTACCGTACCCGCGATCGCACTTGCACCTAATCCACCAATAATTAGCCGTACTAAATGAATAAATAGTGAAACAGATCGTTGACATCGCTGCTCTGCAAGCACATCAATCTGTTTGACCCGCTGTTGATGCAGTGGTTTTTTTCGGCGTGACTTAAGCTTCGATTTTCGCTGAGTACTGAAGTTGGCAGCCATTGTTTCGAGGTTGGAGGGTAGCTGTGTGGAAATTTAGTCAGGTTGTGGAGCTATGCGAAATTTGGCGATTTCCGATCCTGCGCTAATTTCTCTAATTCTCTTGAAGCGATACAGCTCACTCTTTACCCAATTCCTGCGATCTCTGGGCTGCGGCAATGACAGCTTCAATTAATGCCGATCGAAAACCTGCTTGTTCTAACTTGGTGACTCCAGCAATAGTTGTTCCGCCAGGACTAGTAACCCGATCTTTTAACTGGGCAGGATGAAGGTTAGATTCTTTTAACAGTCCAGCAGTACCTAAAACGGTCTGCAAGGCAAGTCGATCGGCGATCGGTCGGGGGAGACCTGCGGCTACGCCCCCATCGGCTAAAGCCTCGATCGCGATGGCAACATAGGCAGGTCCCGAACCAGATAATCCAGTGACGGCATCCATCAACGATTCGGGAATAGTCACAACTTCCCCGACGGCTTGAAAAATTTGAGTAGCTAAATCTAAATGATGCGCTTGAACATTATTCCCGGCTGAGATTGCGGTCATCCCCATGCCTACAGTGGCAGGTGTATTGGGCATTGCCCGTACTACTGCTCGATCGGGAAACGCTAGTTCTAGCTGAGCAATACTCACTCCAGCCAGAATCGAAATTACTAATTGGGCTAGATTGCAGTGGGCTAAATCTGCAACAACTTTGTCAAAAATTTGGGGCTTGATTGCCAATAATAATACTGGAGCGATCGCCGCCAAATTATTGTCACCAGTTACCTGCACTCCATACTGTTGCTGGAGTGATTCTTGTTGAGAGAGAGTGGGTTCACTGATGACGATCTCAGTGTTGTGATAAGTTTTTTGAGTAAGTAGGCGGGATACGATTGCTGAACCCATTACCCCGCCACCGATTACACCTAATTTGATGGACATAAATATTACTTTCAGTGCATGAAAGTCTCTAAACCGATCATCGTTGCCATCAATCCGGCGCAGCCTCTAAAAAAGAGCACTGCCAACTACCTAAACCGCTTGGGTTTGCTCGTTGTTCCATGTTGACATCGGTTGACTGGTTCTATTGCCCCGAACAGTCTGATTTGCTGGTGTTTGCTGAGTTACCACGTCATGAATGACATTGGTAGGGGTGCTGACTTGGACACAATTTGGTGTGAACAGAAAAATATTATCACCAATTCGCTCATAGTGCCCATCAATGGCATATGTGCCACCAGCGACAAAATCTACTGATCTCTGAGCTTCTTCTTGACGGATTAATGTCATGTTGAGGATCACCGATTTGCGATGGCGCAAAGCGTCAATCACTTGAGGCATCTCTTCAAAAGAACGGGGTTCGATGAGTACCATTTCTGATACTCCGTTCATAATCCCAGGCATTCCGACAACATTATTGACCTTACTTGCGCCCCGGGTTTCTCCGGTTGTCCGTCGGGAGCTACGAGCGTCTTCGACTGGCTGGGAGATTGGCGGTTCGGGCTGCTGATACTCTCCACGATATGCATCATCATCCGTTTCGTCGTAATCGCCGTATTCTTCTTCGTTCAAGCCCATGAAGTCTTTGAATTTGTTTAAAACGTTCACCTTAACTACTCCTGCTCCCTGATTATGGTGGTATTGATGCTTTTTGACTACGAAATGTTGCTGAGTTGCAATTTAAAAAGCTAGCTCATCGGTTGAGCGACAAAAATACATAAGTGCTGCGAATCTATTGAGAATAGTATCACAGAATTTGTCTTTGCTCAGCCATTGTACTGAAGCAATTGTTAAAATTTTTAAGCATGTCTTGCTAAACTGACGATTTGCCAAGCTAAAACTGGCGAGATTGAGATCTAAAACTACCGATTACCTTTAAATCTTGTTGCGATCGCCAAAAATGATGCTTCCCAACCGAATAATTGTCGCTCCAGCAGAGATTGCTGGTAGATAGTCCCCCGACATGCCCATTGATAGCTCGGACATCTGAAGATTCGATCGAGACTGTTGGCTAATTTGATGACTGAGATCTCGAACCTGCTCGAAAAATTGTTGCGTTTGGGTGATAGTTAAACCCAATGGTGGAATTGCCATCAATCCTCTAATTTTGAGATGTTGACAGGCATCAATTTGGGGCAATTCTGCGAACAGTTCTGGAATTGTCCACCCATATTTGTCGGGATCTGGCAATATTTTGACTTGGAGACAGATGTTTGGGCTAGCTTTTAGTTCAGCCGCGACTCGATCGATCTGTTGAACTAGTTTCATACTATCCACTGAGTGAATCCAGTCAAATATCTGTATCGCTTTTCGGACTTTATTGCCCTGTAAATGCCCAATTAGATGCCAACACAAATCTGGTAAGTCAGCTAATTCTTGCTGTTTTGTCTGTGCTTCCTGAATCCGACTCTCGCCAAAATCTCGAATTCCTACGGCATAAGCTGCTCGGATCAGATCTACAGATACATTCTTACTTACCGCCATCAATTTGACAGCGGCGGGCAAATCTCGACGAATAGTCTCAATATTATGCGCGATCGACATTTCAGAGCTAGGAGGGGGGCGATGGGCGTTGGGATAATAAGAACAGCCGGAAATCTACCCGGGGAAATTCTGCTGCATCATTGCCTGCAACTCCTGATATTCTTTGATTTGACCATTGCGCCTGAGTAGCCGAATTCGGGTATCGATCGTCAGACGAGCATCAGCACGAGTAACAGGTTGAAAAGACAATCCGGTAGTACCATTAGTGACTAGAAAAAAAACTCTCTGTGCATAAAGAGTGGTAAATAGTTCTTGGTTTTCCTCAACGACACAGATGCGATAGAGCAAGCCAAAGGTAGGGTGGTTGAGATAGTTTTCGGAAGTCATAAGTTAGGCTTTAGGCTTTAGAGATTAGGCTTTAGGGATAGAAGAGTTGGAATAGGGGTTTGGGATATATTACACTTTGCTAAAGCCTAAAGCCTAAAGCCTAAAGCCTAAAGCCTAAAGCCTAAAGCCTAAAGCCTAAAGCCTAAAGCCTAAAGCCTAAAGCTTAACCCCTAATTTATAATACCCAGTGCGGTGATTTGAGCAGCAGCTTTCTG
>JANYIT010000317.1 GCA_025358725.1 Chamaesiphon sp. GL140_3_metabinner_129_sub | reverse complement strand
GCGATCGAGTACAAGGGTTTTGAGCCTTTAAGCATCAAAACCTTGCACTTGATTCGCAAAAAAAGGCTCAAAACCCCTGCAGTGAATGCCTTGCTGAGATCTTCAGCAAGCCCTAATTATTATTTGTAGGATGCATTAGCGGTAGCGTAACGCATCAAATCCTCTACGTTTAATTGACACTACCCATTTAAAGACCACGAGTGCGGAAGATATCAGTGATAGTTGGGGCATAACTAGTCAATCCAAATGTAGCTGGGCTAACTGGATTAGCATGACTAAAGTGGCGATAATTTAGGCAAAACCGATCCCACTCTGCCATTTGAACTTTAAATATTTTGATAAAAAAGTTAGCGATAGTATTTGATAGCGGAATCCGGAAAGGACTTTTTTTACCGAAGTAGCCACAAATTTCCTTGATGCCATCATCACCAGTAACTAATTTATTTCCTAATACTATTCGTTGATCGAATTTATCGGCAATTTCAGGATGAGCAATCAGATGTCTGACGACTTCGGCGATGTCTTTGGCATGGATAAAGTGAAAGCTCACATCAGCAGTGAAAAATTGTAATAGCCCAACATATTTAATCACATCGGGTAAGTCAGCAGAGAGGAAGGAATAGGGCTTTTTACCATCACCACCTAATACTAAAGTAGGAAAGACTGTGGTAATTTTTGCAGCGATACAATTCTCCCCACCAGGAGCCTTGGCTGCCTGTGTCAATTTGTCTAAACACTGATATTTAGACATAATATAATCTGTCCCAATTTTACCTGCTGCTGGAAGTAATTTGTTCTCTTGATCGAGTACACTTTCGGTCGAGAAATAGATGACTTGTTCGCAAACTTTGGGGTCGAGCAAATCGAATAAGACGTGAGTTTTGGTATAGTTAATATCAAAGGCTTCCTGTCCGCCCCATCCTGCTGCAGTTAGTACCGCAACATTAATAGTTTTGAGTAATTCAGCTTGCTGTTCGATTTCCATCATGTCTGATTGGATGACATGAATACCCGGACGGGCATTAATATCTAGTTGCAATTTCGCCGGATTACGAACAAATAGAAATAGTTCATGTTCGGTATTTTGGATCAGTGTTTCACTGACATAATGACCGACACAACCGCTAGCACCAGTGACAAGAATACGCATGAGGAGGGAGAGATGGGAGTTGGGAGATGGGAGTTGGGAGTTGGGAGTTGGGAGTTGGGAGTTGGTGCGACGCACCTACCATACAGATATAAGATCTAATTTAAATTTCAACTTTCAACTTTCAATTTTCAATTTTCAACTAATTTATCTACTTAACTTTCGGTCTGAAATAGCGCGTAGGCGAATTACCGATCGCGTTAGCAACCTGCATGGTATTGATATAGTTATTTAACGGAACTGTTTTAATTTGAGCGAGAGTGCGGACACTTCTTCGGAAATCTAGATCTGATTTTTGTAAAGCAGCTTGGCGTTGAATCGAGTTGATTCGATCCCATTGAATGTTGGGATCAGCTTTGAGTTTTGCGAATCGATCGCGTCTGAGTTTGCTAATTTCCCTAATTTCAGGAATATAAGCTTCGAGATTTTTCCCCCAGTGAATTCGCATTTGTTCACGGAAATCATCTCCCCGTCTGAACCATTCATTATCCTTGAATGTCAGCCAAGCTGCGGGCAATCTAGAGAGTACCTGTTTGGTATTGGCAGGAATACTCGGATATTCAGTGGTGAGTTTAGTAGCGATCGAATTTTTAAGTTTACTATCAGGAGTTGCTACAGATCTACCCATGACTTCATTTACCATGAAACAGAGGGCATCGGCACTGATATCGCTAGTCATTCGGGTTAAGGGAGGTTGCCCTGGTGCTAACCAGTTTTTGGGTGAGGCATCGTAAAAAGACACTAACCACAGGGCATCAGTATCACCATCTAGTACCTGCTGACGCAGATTTCCAACTAACTTAGCTTGCAATTGACTGCGCTCTGCGGGGGTGCCACGGAGGATTTGTGGCTCTAGCGCAATGGTTTGGCTGACAGTATTCCGTAGCCCTAAATTAACGATCCATTCTCTCCGCAATCGTTGCTGGATTTTTTGCTGTTGACTGGGGGTAAATTTGACTGCTAAGACCTGTCCGTAGAGATTCGTAAAGTTTTTTAGAATCGCTGGTGTCAGGGTGGTTACAGCGACTAGTGGCTGGTTATTGGTGCTGGTTGAGGGGGAAGGAGTAGAGATCGGGGTGTTGGCAGGAGTCGCGTTAGTGGGCGGGGTGATTTTGGTTGGAGGCGTAAATTTGGTTAGAGGCGTAAATTTGGCGGGCGGGGTGGTTTTAATCGTGGGTGTGGATTTCGGCGGTGGAGTCACTGTCATCGCAGGTGTGGCGATCGCGAGGCTAGTTGCACACAATATGGCGATAATGCCAGGATTAATGCTACTTGGTTTCATGGTATCTGCATCTCGCTTTATTAATTTTGGTGACTATTTCTAGTTCACCGATCGATTATACTCTCTGACGCACCCCAGCCCTAAAGAAGCGGGAATTCACCTGAAGAAGTAGGCGACTAAAACAGTGCAATTGTTCCTCGGTAGTAACCGATCTTTGATTGCTAAAGCTAAAAAATTGCTGATAATTTTCTAGTCAACAGCGATTAAATTTAGAGCAAATAGACTATGATGTTGATTTAATAATTGAATTAATATTAGTCTTGTCCCTTTTGGTTAAAAAACTTTTTGAAAATGAAATCAGTTGTTACTGGTGGAAGGTCAGACACCAATAGAATTCTGATCGTTGATGATTCTCCAGAAATTTTGTCAATCACCGATGCTGTGCTCTCCTCGGCAGGATATGAGACGATCGCTTATACCGAAGGCTTAATTGCGCTGCAAATTATGGAGCTGATGCCGCCAGATTTAATTATTCTGGATATTACGATGCCCCAAATCGATGGGTATGAGATGACTAGACGGATTAGAAGCAATTCAACTTGGGATCTGACACCAATCTTGCTATTTACGGCACTCGATCGATCTCAAGCTGTCTTTGGCTTGGAATGTGGTGCTGATGATTTACTCAGCAAACCTTTCTCGATCGAGGAATTGCTCGGCAAGGTGAGTTTATTACTGCATTCTCGTCATCGTCAACAACTTCGAGCAGGGTAGATTTAGTTGAAAGTTGAGAGTTGAAAGTTGAAAGTTACAATCCGCGTTGAGTGTGTGATAGATGAATTGGATCGAGAATAGGTAAGCTTGAGCAGATTTAGGGGAGAAATTTGCAGGTTTGTTTAATTGCTGTTTGCAGTAGCCCTTGATATGCTGAGGTGTCGATCGTGTATGCACCAAAACGTTCGAGGTGAGGATTGAGCATCTGAGCGTCAAATAGACTAAACTTTTGCTGGCGGAGGTGATTGACAAGTTGCACCATTGCTACCTTGGAGCCTTCAGAGATCTGAAAAAACATCGATTCCCCGATAAATGCGCCGCCAATGGCAATCCCTAATACCCCGCCAGCTAATTCATTCCCTTGCCAAGTTTCAAAGCTGTACGCCCAACCTGACTGGTACAATTCCCAGTAGATCTCCTGAAGTTCATCCGAAATCCAGGTTGTATCTCGATCGGCACAGCCAGCCACAACCGCCCGAAAGTCTCCATTAATCCTGACGGTGAAACGGTTTTGATTAATTACTCGCCGTAGGGATGTCGGATAACGAAAGCGATCGTCAAGCGGAATCAGTGCATGTTCGTTGCTAGAATACCACTGAAGATCGAGATCGTCCTCTGCCATCAAGAAATTACCCTGCGAGTAGCCAGCGATAATCCCTGGTAGATGATACTTAGTCATAGTTAAAGGTCGAAATTAGCTGTCTCAAACTTAACTGTCAATGATCCACGATTCACTGTCAACTAGTTACTGATTTCTAATCTGCGCAGCTAACTGCAACAATTCTGACCACCGGAGTTGAAATTTTTTCTCCGTCAATCGGAGCGATTTCATAATTGACTTATCACTATGGTTAGATTGTTTTAATTGCATAAATGTTTGCTGTTCGATCGATAATTGAGCTGCAAATATTTCCCATTGCCAATCGGTTAAGCCTAGTTTGCGATCAATTTCCGCACCTAACCATTGGTGTACCAATTCCCAGTTGGCAACATGGGCAAATTTTTCGACATGATATTTGAATTTCTGTTGTAGATAGTCGCGTTCTCGCGTCGTCAATCCCAAAATTCTTTCGATTTCTGGTGCCGAAAGATCTTCCATCTTCAATAACAAATAGTCAACGCAACTTGATTGATTTTGGGCTGACAAATAGGTAATCAACTCCTCGATTACGCGATCTCTGAGGACTCCATCGCTAGTATCAACATTATCAGATACCATCTTGGCCCGGATTTGTTGCATGATTTTCGATCCAGCATCACCATCTTCTTCCTGTGCTGTGTCAAAAGCTTTCTCGATATCTACCGATGTTTCGTTGGGTTGACGTTTGGCAAAAGTTTGGGCGCGAAGTACGATCAGTTGTTGACTGCTACCATACCGGATATGAATTCGACGTTTGGCATAACACTCGGTAAATACCATATACTCCACTAGCTGGAGCAAGCTTCGAGGTGTATAAGTATCACCTAGTTCATTTTCGCGCCGAAAAGCTTTGAGTGATTCAGTATAAAATTCCTGTAGAAAATCTTCAATTAGTGAATATCTAGCTTGAAATCCCAGTTGAGATTGGGGAATCGTAATATATCGATAAACGATCGAACTTAAGTGACTGTGCAGTTCGATCCGTCCTTGTCTAGAACCTAATTGGTAATAATAAAGACACTTAGACACACGGTGACGCGCCAAGCCAACCCGCCAAGATTCACTGATCCCCGAATTTTGAATTCGATCGCTTTTCGCACAGATTCGATCAACTTCAACCGCGATCCGCAAGGCTACTTCTCTAATTCGATCGACAGGTGTGTTAACTTGAGTTTGCAATGCTTCGACCAACATCTCTGGCAGTGGCCGCTTGCTGGATAATAATACTACGTTCGACTGTTGTTGTTGCCGAATGCTAGTAGCAGGCAGGCAATGAGGATGCGCGTTCATGATATGGTTTGTCCCTGATGATGTGAGCTTGGTAATTGCTTACACATCGACTGTACGCGCTAAAAAGAATAAATACGTATGACGTGTGTCACTTTTTTTACACTAGATCGATCTCTAATCCAAGTGGCTGACTGTGGGATTTGAGTCTTGTAGCTCAATCCCAGAGTAAGTTTTGGTTCTCAGTATTTTGGCGTATTGCTATGTATAGAATTTTATACGTGAGGTAGCAGTGGACAGTTGCTCAAGTGGCACACTCAATGTCGCAATTGTCAGGGATAGTGAGTAGTTCAAGGAAGGGGGGAGATGGGAGCGGGGAGCGGGGAGTAAATAAAAATCTACTCCCATCTCCCATCTCCCACCTCCCATCTCCCATCTCCCATCTCCCATCTCCCATCTCCCATCTCCCATCTCCCATCTCTAATTGTGTGCCCCTAGTACTTTTAATTCATCAATCTGCGCTTTTGTCAATCCTTTAACACCAGTAATATTCATCCCCTCATAGGGACGACAGGCACGGTGAGTAGAGAGATTACTACCATTCGACAAATCCCAAATTCGGATGGTTTCATCTTCACTGGCACTGGCTAAGAACCGAGCGCAGGCACTAACGGCGATCGACCACACCCAACTCTGATGACCGATCAGAGTATTCATACAAAGTCCGGTTTCCATCGACCAGACTCTAATCGTATAGTCAGACGCACCACTGAATAGCCACTTGCCATCAGGACTATAACTGAGGGACAAAATCCAGCCGGAATGTCCCGTGAGAGTGTGACAAAGTTCTCCCGTTTCGATATTCCATAGCAGAATATGACTGTCAATCCCACCACTAGCAAGGATGGTACCACGCGGATCGAAGGCTACCGCGATCACTCGATTGGTATGTTGGGAAAAAATTTGGACTGGGGTAGGATCGTGAAGATTCCAGATTCTGACAGTACAATCCTCCCCAGCACTAGCAATCAGATCGAGATGGGGATGATACGCTAGACTACCAATCCGATCGGTATGTCCAGTCCGAATATGCAAACATCGCCATTGTTGGGTATCCCAGATTCTGATGCTCAGATCGCTACCACCACTAACCAAATATTTCCCATCAGGGCTATAGACAAGAGCCAGAATGCTCCCCGGATGTCCCCGGAGAATCTTGATACAGGAGAGTGTTTGAGCATCCCAAATTCTAATCGTCCGATCGTCACTACCACTTGCAAAGGTTCGTCCTTGAGGATCGGCGGCAACAGTGGCAGTCGGTTTGGTATGTCCCAATAATGGCTGGAGACAAGTGTCTGCGTGCAGTGACCAAACTCGAATCTGAGCATCCCGACTAGCCGTAATTAACCTTTGTCCATCGGGACTCCAGGCGATCGATCGAAACCAATTGGTGTAACCATTGAGTACCTGTAGACATTTACCCTCATTAACTTGCCAACAGCGAATTGTTTGATCTTCGCCGCCGCTGGCGAGACAATATCCATCGGGGTGAAATGCCACTGACCACAATCGCTGAGTATGTCCTTCTAGTCGATGGAGACAATGACCGTCAATCGTCCGCCAAATCCGTAACAATCCACCCACACCTGCACTAGCAAACAGTGATCCATCGGGACTAAATACGGCCGACCAAATCTCATCTCCATGACCAGTTAAAACTAATCGACATTGATGATTGTCTGCTGTTACCAGATCTGTAACGTCAGTGGCATCCCAGAGACGCAGGCAGCCATCGAGACTACCACTGAGGATTGTTTTGCCATCAGGACTGTAATCGACCGTTGTGACCAAGTTTTCGTGCCCATGCCAAACTTGTTGACAGTTACCACTCGCCACATCCCACACCCGCACGGTTCGATCGGCACTGCCACTGACGAATTGATGTCCGTGGGGATGAAATTTGATATCCATCGACCAATCTTGATGTCCGGCAAACTGGCGGACACAAATTCCAGTTTGGAGATCCCAATAGTAGATGAGATTGTTGGCACTACCACTGGCGATGTAGCGTCCATCGGGACTAAAACTAAATCCTAAACTATGAATCCCCTCGCCGATCGTCTTGAGACATTTACCATTTTGTAAGTCCCAGAGTTTGATCGTGCGATCGTCACTAGAACTCGCGAGATACTGTCCGTCAGGGCTAAATTTAATCGCCCGCACCCAATTGGTATGTCCCGAACAGGTAAGTAAACATTGTCCATCGCGAACGCGCCATAGCCGAATTTCGCCACTGCTATCACTAGCGGCGAGAGTCCGACCATCTGGACTATAGGAGATCGCCAGAATACTACTAAATGTTTGGGTAAAAGCGCAATCGACCATCTGAGCGTTGGTAAAATTGACTCGTTTCAAGTCGCGCCCGATTAAATATGCCTGCTGAATTACCAACTCAGAACAGTCCAAATCGCTCAAATCTAGTTTGAGCTGAGTCAGAAAATTGAGGATATTACCAGCCAGATATCCTGGTTGCAGCGAATTGGATATCTGCCATTTGGTCAGAATTAACCGCATCTGCGTGCCAATTTTGGCGGGATTACCAATACTATTTAGCAGCCTGTCGATCGCTGGTTGGACAATTAGCCGCAATTGAGCTTGACGCAGATACTCTTGGGCATTTGCCTGAGCGATCGGATGAGTATTGAGCCAGGAAGGTTTCTGTTGCTCGATTTCGGTGCAAATCTGATTCACAAATCTATCTGTCACATATTCCATCACCATCGGTTGCAATGACCAATGCCGTTTACCCTGCTCGATTTGTCTCGATAGTAAAGAGATAATACTGCGACGATGGAGGGATTGTAAAACTGTGAGTAATGATGAGTTACCAATTGTACGTTCAGCTTTGCTGGAGAGTCGGTAATCACGCTGACGGTGATGATTCCAAGCTGGGTGGAGCGATCTTTCCAAATCGACAATCGGCATTGGTTCGCGGGCAATTGCCAACCAGTACATCACCTGGTGTTCAGCGGCGGTGAGGCGTTCCCACTGCTGTGCGAGCAGAATGTGAATATCGGCAAAACCCAATTTATTCGATCGCAAGTAGGGGAGAATTTCACTCACATCCCCATCAGCTACTTCCTGCACTGTCGAGGCAATCAGTTGAAAGGCGAGGGGATTGCCCCCACAATAGCGATCGATCTCCGCCCATGCTAGTGTCGGAATTGGCAAACAGCCGCGATCGACAAAAATTTGTTGTCCTGCCGTCGGATCTAATCCTGGTAACATCAAGGTTCTCACCTTAGAATTTACCCCTTCTAACTGACTAATTTCGGTTGGTTTTTCCCGACTGGTGATCAGCAAACAACTCTGATGATTGATCTGTCCCAGTGTGCTAAATAGATCGCCATAGTCAGTATATCCAGACCGATACTGTCCCACCTGTGCCCCCGCTTGGAAAATTGATTCGCCATTATCTAGCACAATCAGACAGCGGTGTTGCTGACAAATCTCTAGCAATAATTCAATCTGACCTACTACCGTTTTTGGCATTAGCTCTACATACGACTGGCGATCAGCAACATGACGTTCGATCGTTGCTCCGGCACTTTGAGTCGATCTCACCCCTTGAGATCGACTCAAAGTGCGGATTAATTCTGGGAGCAATTCCTTCAGTGGGGGCGCATTGAGTAAACTCCGCCACACAATATAGCTAAATCGATTTGCATTGATCTCATCAGGATCACTCTCTACTACCGTCTGCCTTGCAGCTTGCAACTGTTGTACCAATTCGATCGCGATCGTCGTTTTACCCATCCCACCCATGCCCAAAATTGCCACTAATCGACAACGATCTGCGACAATCCATCGATCCAACTGACGACGCTCTAGCTCACGTCCATAAAATGCGGAGATGTCAATGTCTTCGCCCCAGTCAATCCCAGCCGGAGTTTGGGCTAAGTCGGTGGTGGAGTCGTCCAGAATCAGACTTGTTGCCAGTGGATCTACCTTGGAGACAAATAATTCCAATACCTGCCGAAAATTACTTTTAGAGACGTTACTATCTGTTGCGGTTGCCAACATTCTCCAAACTTGGGCACCAACTCCTTTGATATAGTTGTGATCGTACCCAGCAGATTCCGCAAGATCGCGATAAGACTGACCATTCCATGCCGCTCTGAACACCATTTTTTGCGGTGGATTCAAGTACTTTGGGGCCAGGAGTTCTTTAATGATCACCTCAGCTCGCTCTAATTCCATCAGCTATTTCCCTGCTATCCGAAACTTGGCTGAACTTATCTAAATTTAAGTCCCATAACTCTAAAGATTATAACATTTGCCATTTATCGCGATCGCCAACACACTCTTTACGCAACACCTTGCACTATAAAGATGTTTATGGTCTCATTTGATGTTTTGATTCGATCGAGAAATTCAGGATAATTATCTAGATCTTGTTCTGATTCTAATGCTGGCATTTCTTCAATACTCAAGTCAATATCATTTGCAATTTGCCTGAGCAAACGAGGTGAGATATCTCGTCCTTGATGAAATGGAACAGTCGTTCCTCTACCATCTTCATGACGAAACTGCTTGTGTGACCCTCTTTGACGAACTTCTACAAAACCTAAATTTTCTAAAATTCGGACAACTTCCTGTGGTTTGAGAACTGGAATATTACTCATAGCTCAAGCAACCATCATCTGTTGTGTACCAACAAATTCTGTCTCAACTACTAAATTTTCATCTTCTAAAAGCATCTCAATGACTTCACGAAGATTTGCTTGTAATTCATCTAATATTTCTGCTTGAGAATGTGCTCCGGGAAAACCTGGAACATAGCCTATATAGAGGTTAGTTTCCGAATCACGTTCGACTATCGCCGTAAATATTTTCATAATCTAAGTTTTAGTTCTTTTAAACGCTGGCAACTAACGAAACAGTATCGCGATCGAGAACAGTAAGTGCAGCTTGAATAGTATTGACTTCTTGCGTTTCTAGTAGTGACTCCCCGCATTGTTCGCATACCCACGCTGGAATAGCATTCCACGAAATATGATAGCCATTACGATCGATACTAAAAGGTGCGGTTCCTTTCTTCATCTGAGCTTTGCAGTGCAAGCATTCCATAATTAATCAAATATCTAAATTATTATGACTCATCTGAATTGACAAAATCTAGACGATCGATAGTATTCTTAACTGATATCACTAATGGAATAGATCTAGGATCGATCCATTCGTTTCCCTCATAGTAATCAATATGGCGATGGTGCCCACACCATGTATCATCAAAGTCAAGCAACCAGCTTGCAAAAATTGCTAACGTGTCTTGAGATCCTTGAATATATAAAGAATTTGCTAGTACTAAGATTTTAATTAAAGTATTACTTTTGCAAATAGATAAAGACTTTAAATAGACATTATAAGGACTTGGATTGAAAATAGCGGCTTCGACAACACAAATAACTTGATCTCGATCGTGGACAAGGTTGATAATTGATTTACCAATATATTGCAAGGCTTTGGGTGAACCAGATAAGTCGAGTTGCCCACTATTTTGGGTACCACTAAAGCCAATCTCGATTATATTTTCATCCATAGAAACTAACCGTACAGCATATTAGAATGGATATCGAGGTAAGGGTAATTCATGAACTACCCTTACCTCGATGTCTATTCTTAACCTACCAACTCTAATCCCCGCTTACATAAAGCCTCAGCCGTGATGCCATTAAATGCCATCAACTGACCCGCAGTAGCAGTGGTTTCGCCGCGCTTCCAGGCAAAGGTATCGCGAGGTGAGGTCGATCGCAACATCACAGGTTCTAACATTGCAGGTGCGCCACCTGTCACGCCGATTAAGGCACTGCCGCCGAAGATTTCGGCGAACTTAGCATCTGAGAGGAAACCTCCGTCTGGTTCGCTACAGGTATCCCAGGCGACATCGCTAGGGCGATAGAGGCGACGGGGATTGATAATCGAGACGATTTTCGAGCCGATCCCCTCGGTTTTTAAAAACGCAGCGGCTTCAAACGCTGGTGCTAGCGTCATATCACCGATGACTGCAAAGACTACTTGCTTATCGCCAGGGGTGTCTTGCAATACTACCGCGCCATCTTCCAAACCTTGGCGAGTTTGGGCGAAGGTGGTGCGGATGGGTAGGGGTGATTTACTGGCGGTAATTACTACGCCTTTATTTTGGGTAGTTAATGCCCAGTCGTAGCAAACTTGGATACTATTGGCATCGGGTGGGAAGACGGGGAACACATTCCCATTCCGCATCATCGAGGCGAAGTAGGCTTCGATTTCGGGGCGTTGGTGCGTCCAGCCGTTGCGCCCCTGTTCGAGTGCGCCAGCGGTGTAGAGGGTGATCGTGGAAGGTGTCTTGCGGCGCAATTCTGCCATTGCTTGGGTGACGGTTTGCCAGATTGGTAAACC
>JANYIT010000240.1 GCA_025358725.1 Chamaesiphon sp. GL140_3_metabinner_129_sub | reverse complement strand
TTAAGCGACTGGCTCGTAAAACCATCTGCTTTTCTAAATCTGTTGTGATGCACGATATTGTGATTGGTTTGTTTATCAATCGGTTTGAATTTGGGTGTGCCATTTAACCTCCTCTCCACAGATCTAGAACATTACCGTTTTGAGCCTCGTTGGCGAAAAGCCTGCTCCTCAGCCGCAATGGATTCACGATCCTGAATCGCTGCTGGATGAAAGTTTACTTGGGTATAAACAGCTTCTATACTCACTGGTTTACCCATCCCCAATACTTTGAACGTACCATGACGATTGGTATAGTTCTCCATGTATTTTTGAGCGATGGGAAGTAGTAAATCTCTAGATTGTTGCGTCAGATTTTCGGTGGAATCTGGGACTGTAATCCCGTCTTGGTTTAGTTGTTTCAGTCCTGATTCTTCGGCGACTTTACTGATATTCATCGCCAATCTGATAATTGCTGCATTCATAAAAGGATCTAGCATATTTCGATTGCCATATCTGCAGATATGTAACTAGCGATTACAGCTAGTATAGCGTCTAGATCGATCCTAGTTTTTTCAACAAGCAATCCTAAGTAAAATTACTGATGCCAATATTTATATGCCGTATATGCCATTGTCACCACCCCAGTAATAATCGCTGACTCATCCACCATAAATTGAGGATGATGAAGAGGATGATTCTTCGCATTTGGCGTACCGACACCCAGCCGAAACATCGTCCCTGGAGCATGTTGAAGGTACACCGAAAAGTCCTCAGCACCGAGCGATGGTTCTGGCAAAATTTGGACTCGATCACTGCCCCAGGCGGCTCTAGCCGATGATTCTAGGATCTGTGTTAAAGCGATATCGTTTTGCACGGAGGGCACGCCGCGACGATAATTAACTTGACATTTTGCGCCATAAGTCCTACAGATATCAGTGACAATTTGCTCGATCCAAGTTGGGAGCGTTGCATGAGTATCTGGATGGAGCGATCGCACCGTACCAGATAAAGCCACTCGATCGGCGATAATATTCGGTGCGCGGCCGCCACTAATCGTGCCAATCGTCAACACGATCGGGCGTAATGGGTTCTGAGTGCGGCTAATTGCCTGCTGAAGCCCGGTGATTACCTGTGACGCGATCCAAATTGCATCTACAGCTTCATGGGGTCTTGCACCATGTCCAGACTCACCAAGAATCGTAATTTCTAAATCATCAGCGGCGGCTGTCAAAGCTCCGTATCTAATCCCGATCGATCCGGCTGGAATCGACGGAAATACATGCAGAGAAAAAATACTATCCACATCCGTCATCACCCCGTCAGCAACCATCCAGCTAGCACCCTGGGCAATTTCTTCGGCGGGTTGAAAGATAAACCGCATTTTTCCAGGCAATTCGGTACCGAGTTGGGCGAGAATCATCGCGGTGCCCAAGCCTACGGTAGTATGCACATCATGACCGCAAGCGTGCATTACACCGTCATTTTTAGAGCTAAATGCCAATCCCGTTCGCTCGATGATCGGGAGTGCATCCATATCTGTCCGAATTGCCAACAATCGATCATCTGTACCAGCACCCGCCAGTTCGCCAACAACTCCGGTTTTCCCCACTGATTCCTGAGTCTGTAAGCCAGCCGCCGACAACACCCCCGCAATATAAGCGGCTGTCTGGTACTCTTTTCCGCTCAATTCTGGATGGGCGTGGAGGTGGCGGCGAATTTCGATCAGTCTGGGTGCGAGTTCGGTAGCGATAGAATGGATTCGATCGAGCATAATTAACGTAAGTTGCTAGTTACTCTTATTTTCAACATCATGACTGATCGCAACGAAGAAAATGAAACAATATTAGGCTTCGATCCAGGTAAGGATAAATGCGGAGTCGCGGTGATCGATGGAGAGCGAGATTTACTCTACCATCAAGTGTTATTGACAGCAGCCGTAATTGCCCAAATTAGTAATTTATCTCAGCAGTATAACGTCAGTCGCATCGTCATGGGCGACCAAACTACCTCCAAACAGTGGAAACAGCAACTAACTACTGAATTTCCCAACTTACCAATCTCGCTAGTTGATGAACGATATAGTAGTCTAGCCGCACGAGATCGCTATTGGCAGATGTATCCAGCTAGTTTTTTGACTAGATTGATTCCCCAAGGAATGCGCCAACCACCACGCCCGATCGATGATCTTGTGGCTATTATCTTAATTGAACGATACTTAGCCAAAACTGACAATTGATTGAATTAAGGTTCTTTACGGCGTTCGGCTAACTGCAACAAGATTTGTTGATGCCGTTCGCGGGTGATCGGGTAAAAATAGGCAAGAATTAAACCACCAATTAGCGATATTGTCGGAATTGGGCCGATCGCCAGTCGAATTGCCATCAATACTGCTGGTGGTTGCACTGGTGCGAGGATTGTCTCGGTAGGATGAATATAACCAGTCCATTCCAAGCTCTGTAAAATTACGGCTAGAGCGACACCCAGACAGATTTTTTGCAAGAATACCATGAAACTATAAAATAGTCCTTCACGGCGTTGTCCAGTTTCGAGTTCGTCTAATTCAATCACATCTGGCAACATCGACCAAGGCACTAAATAAGCCGTGGACACACCCAATCCAGCCATCACCGCTAAAATGTACAACATCACATTTTGACCTGGTTGGAGCAGGAATAAACCCGCTTGGGAGATGATCCAGAATCCCGTTCCCATGAAGTAAACTGCTTTTTTGCCAACTTGCTGACTGATTTTATTCCAGACAGATAACATTCCCAGCGCAGTACCTTGCACCGCGAGAATAATTAGGGGTGAATCTGCCTGTGGCAATCCCATCCAACTCACGGCAAAATATGGAATAATTGCGGCGGTAAGTTGAAGACTAAACCAGGAGCAGAGATAGATACCAACCACGCACATAAAAGCCCGATTGGTAAATACTGATCGTAATTGTGCTTTGAGCGGTAATGATGCGGTGTTTTCACTTCTCGCCGATTGATATTGATTGACAAGTTTGGCGCGTGCTTGTGTACCCCAGACACAATAAAAAATCGGCAAGACAGCAATAATCGAACAGATAATGCCGATCGTTAAATACTGTTGTGCGGGGTCTTTTACTTGTTGAAAAACAGTTCGGGCAATTAATAAAGCGACGATACTTCCACCTAATGAGAAAGTAAATCGAAAACTATTCAAACTAGTGCGTTCGTTATAATCTTCAGTCAACTCGGCTGTAAGCGCGGTATAAGGGAGACTGTACATCGTGAAAAATGTCCCCAACAACATCGAAACCAACGTATAAAAACCAAATAAACCCCATTGGTTGGTTTCAGGAAAAGGAATCAACCATTGACAGATAAAAAATAGCCCAAATGGAATCGCCGCAAACAACATCCACGGATAACGCCTTCCCCACCGCGCCTTAATTTTGGCACCAAATACGTCCCCTCGATCGCTCATAATCCCAATTACTGGATCAATACAAGCATCCCAAACTCTGACTACCAATTGCGTCGCTCCCGCCAATCCAGGTGCTAGGTGGGCAACATCTGTAAAAAATGGCGAGAGGTAAGACAGTAATAAGATTCCAATTATTGCCCCCCCGACATCTCCAGCACCATAAGCAACTTTAGTCCCAAAGGTCATTTTCTCGATCGGGGGTAGCTGCTCAGTCTCAGGGGTATAATTCATGGTGGGGTATTAATTTTTAATCGATCGATCGAATCACTCTCAGATTAACCTTTAAATAACGCATTACTAGGCAAACGTAGACACTTATTTATTCGCCTACTGCCTAAAACCTGAAACCTAAAGCCTAAAACCTAAAGCCTAAAACCTAATAAACCCGACTAGCCGGAATCCCTTCCCAAGCCGTCGCTGCGGGTACCCGTTCCCCTTTCATAATTAGCGACATTGGATGTAACGAGACATCGGCTGCTAGGAGCGAATCATATAACACTACTGCCCCTGTGCCCAATTCACAACGATCCTCTAATCGCACCCGTTCCATTTTCATCACCCGATCTTCAAAGAGGTGAGTTTGCAAGGTGCAACCATTATTGAGCGTAACATTATCGCCGATCGAGATCAGATCAAATTCGGTGAAGTCGGTAGTCTCAATATATACGCCTGTGCCGATTCGCATTCCCAGTAAGCGGAGGATAATCGCTGCAAATGGGGTACCGAGCAGGAAACCGAGACAACCAGAGACAATCATCGATTCATATAATCCGGTAATCAGCTCGGTGCGCCAGACAAAATTGCTCCACAGCGGAATCGTGCCTGGTTGGTAGCGTCCGACTACCAACCATTTGAGGGCGATAATAAAGAAAGCCGAACCGATCGAGGCAGCACCGTAAATTAGGGGGAAAATAAAACCAATACTCGACCAGTGTAAATAATCTGGTAGGTTTAACATCGTCACTTCCATCATCAGTAAGATGATAAAGTGCATGGCTCCAGGTAGCGTAACGCGACAAAATTCGATCGCGAGTCGTTGTAAATAAACATGGCGGCGAGGTTTATAAGTTTCTGCTGCACTATATTCGTCGATTACTTGACGGTGGGGAATATAGATTGCTGGAGAACCCATCCACGCGCTGTCGGGTACCATTAAACTCCCATCTGTTGGCGGCACCGACATACAGCCAATCAGACAGTTGTCAGCCACATTACCATGACCTGGAACTAACGCCCCATTCCCAACAAATGCTTGACTTCCGACGTGGGTATGAGCGAGTTGGAGCCAACCATGTTTGACTTGACTAGCTCCGAGAGATACGCTGTCAGCGATAAAACTTTCTGATCCGATCGAGATTAAATCTGGGGTAAAGTGGCTGACAGTAGATATTTCTGCGCGTGCGCCGATTTTCGCACCGAGCATTCTCAGCCAGGGTAAGAGATAGAGCGTAGAATACAGCGTCGGTACCATCTCCAAACTCATACTCATCAATCGATCGATCAACCAGTGGCGCAAACCAAAGTTACTATGGAGTGGGTATGTCCCTGGACGGACTTTTCCAAGTAATAAGTATTTGAGAATGATTACTTCTAGGCAAAATACCCCGATGAACGACATACTACCTACTAACGCAGAGGGGAATAGCCAGAGGTACCAATGAGCATTGGCAATTAGTTTACACCACAGTAAGAACCCAGGCATTGCCGCGATCGCCGGAACGAGCAACTGAACGATTGTACCGATCGCATAACCAATCGATAATAACAATGGCATTCCCCGCCGTGGTTGTCCGAAGGGGAAAAGTTCTCTGGAGAAACTCGTTGAGGTTTGATAACGCGCGGGCGCACCTACCCAAGCTTCACCTGTCGGGATGGTTCGATCGTCTGGAAGATAAGCCAAATCGCCTAATTCGGTATCATCTTCGAGAGTGCTGTTTAACCCCAAAACGCTATTTGTACCAACGACACAGTCCTTGCCGATGGTAATCCGATCGATTTTCAACCAACCATCAACCACCTCACAACCGATTAAACTGCTATCGTTGCCAATACTGCTGCCGTCATCAATAGTCAGCAAGTCATAAGCAAGAAATTCACTCGTACCGAGATAGACATCTTTACCAATTTTGGCACCCATCAGACGACAATACCAATTGAGTAGTGGCGAACCAGTCAGTAGGAAAATCGGCGCGAAAGATAACACCTGACGAACAAACCAAAATTGCCAATAATAAGCACTCCATAATGGATATTTCCCAGGTTTAAACCGACCGATTACTAGCCATTTGATCGCAATACTTAGGAGGATTAAGGCTGGATAGACGCTGACGATTAATACTCCAGCGATCGCACCTGCTAAGATGCGACTAAAATCATCATTGGCATCGACAAGCTCGTAGTAAACAAAGCCAGGAATGAGCAGCGGGAGACTGTAGATAATGTAGATCAGATAAACACCGATACTTGCCCAAATTGTATTAATTATTTTACGTTTAGTGCTGTTTACCTTTGGTGCAATGACTTGTAAAGAATGGGATGTATCTGGTAATTTTTGTCGATCGAGACTGCGCTGATACCAACGTTTACTTAATGCTTCAGCTAATTGAGCGATGGTAGGATATTGATAGACATCGACAACGGCGAGATCTTCAAATTGTGGCTGTTCGCGCAATTTAGAGACCATTACTGCTGCGAGTAATGAGTGTCCGCCTAATTGATTGAAAAATTCATCATCGATCGAGATTCCCGTAATTCCAAAAATTGCTTCCCAAGCTGTGGCAATCTTTTGTTCTACTTCATTTTCTGGTAAACGTCCGGCAACTTTACCCGGGATATTTATGCCAAAATTTTGAGGTTCAGGTAGATTTTTGCGATCTACTTTACCACTGGGTAGAGTTGGTAAGGTATCGACTATTTCCAAACTCGCAGGTACCATATAAATCGGTAGCCGCGATCGAATTGTATCCCAAATCTCATCTACATCTAATTCGCAATCTTGTTTCGGTACGAGATAAGCAATTAGTCTGTCAATTTCTACTACCTGTTTAACTGCAACTACTGCCGCACTCACTCCAGCACATTGCATAATTACTGATTCGATTTCCGATAACTCGATCCGAAATCCGCGTAATTTTACCTGTCCATCAATTCGTCCTAAAAATTGAATTTCACCATCCGCCGTCCAAACGCCTAAATCTCCCGTTTTATAAAGCCGATCTGACGTTTCAGGATTAAATGTAAATGGGTTGGGGATAAATTTTTCCGCTGTTAAATCGGCACGATTGACATAACCCCGCGCTAAACAAATACCCCCGATATGAATTTCCCCTTCCGCTCCAGGTGCAACTGGTTCTAGATCTTCATCCAAGATGTAAACTTGGTATGTCGGTAAAGGTTTGCCGATCGTAATCGTGCGATCGGGATGACATTCATGCCATGTTGTGACTACTGTAGCCTCAGTCGGCCCATAAGTATTCACTACCCGCCGCGAATCATTACACCACCGCGTCGCCAACTCCTGGGGGCATTGTTCCCCACCAAGAATCAATAGCCGAATCGTCGGCACCTCAATTTCCATCATCGCCAACAAAGTCGGTACGCAAGATAATACTGTCGCTCGTTGCTCTGTCAAAAAGTGCGCTAAATCGACCCCAGAGCGCGTCTGCTCCACTGATCCAACAATTAACGCAGCACCTGCGGCAAAGGTACACCACACCTCTTCTACCGACGCATCAAAGGCGATCGAGAAACCCTGATAAACTCGATCGCGTGGCGTAACGTGATAAACCGTTTCATTGACAACCTGAATATAATTCCGGCTACTCCGGTGCTCGATTTCTACACCCTTTGGTCTACCTGTAGAACCAGAAGTATAAATAACGTAACTTAAATCTCGCTCTCCAACCTGTATTAAATCTCGTTCGAGTCTAACAGTCAATTCGAGTGCCAATTTTTCTGCACAACTATCAACACAGACGATATTGGCGGTTTTTAAATACTTTTTATTCGCTAACTCAGTCGTCGTAACGATCGTTTGAATCCCACAATCAGCTAAGATATATTCGATTCGATCGGCTGGATACTCCGGATCGAGCGGCACATAAGCTCCCCCCGCTTTTAAAATTGCCAAGATTGCAATGTATAATTCAGGCGATCGAGGTAATAATAATCCCACTCTAGAACCACATTCTACCCCCTGTTTGCGCAGAAACCTTGCTAATTGATTCGATCGAGCTTCGACTTCACCGTAGCTAATTTCCTGGGACTGATATCCAATGGCTGGCTTGTCAGCGTGAATATCTGCTTGAATCTCAAATAACTCATGGAGACAGTTTACTCGAACATTTACCTGGGCATGAGAATGTTTTAAATTTTCGCTCAAAGTCATCTAATTGGGCTAGTAGAAGGATTAGTAACTATTTGACTGTATGAATGTCTTTTGCAGCATTCTATTCGATCTGGAATAACATCCTCGCACATTATAGTGTAGATAAAATTTAGTCGAACAACTTCACAAGTCGTTTGATCTTAAACTATCTAGGCACCAAGGCATCTGTCGTATAATATGTCACAATTATCTCTGTTTTGAAAGAAAATTGGGTAATGTTCTGAATCTGTGGAAAGAAGTATCAGAGAAGCAAGATATAGCAGAGAGAAAGAAAAATGGTATTAGAACCTGTTCTGTGCCCAGCTTGTCAAAGTAGCGATGTCGTCAGACACGGATACTCAGGAGAAG
>JANYIT010000233.1 GCA_025358725.1 Chamaesiphon sp. GL140_3_metabinner_129_sub | reverse complement strand
ATTGAAAAAGCGAATTGTCGAGCTAGAAACTAATGGTAAATTAATCGAAGCTCAACGGATCGATCAACGCACGCGGTACGATCTAGAAATGCTGCGTGAAGTAGGTTTTTGTAATGGGGTGGAGAATTATTCTCGCCATTTAGCCAGACGGACTGCTGGCGATCCGCCCGAATGTTTGATCGATTATTTTGCTGATGATTGGTTGTTGGTAGTCGATGAATCGCATGTGACCGTACCCCAAATTCGCGGGATGTATAATGGTGACAGGTCTAGAAAACAAGTCCTGATCGATCACGGCTTTCGATTACCAAGTGCGGCAGATAATCGCCCGTTAAAGGCTGATGAATTCTGGGAGAAGGTGAATCAATGTATTTTCGTTTCGGCGACCCCTGGCACCTGGGAAATCGAAATCTCTGAGGATCGAATAGCTCAACAAATCATTCGTCCAACGGGAGTAATCGATCCGGAAATATTTGTCCGTCCGACTGAGGGACAAGTAGACGATCTATTAGGTGAAATTCGCGATCGAGTTAAGCGCGAAGAACGAGTTTTGATTACAACGCTAACTAAACGGATGGCTGAAGATCTCACCGAATATTTTCATGAACGCAGTGTGAGGGTAAAATATCTCCACTCGGAGATTCAATCGATCGAACGAATTGAAATTATTCAAGGGCTGCGGAATGGTGAGTTTGATGTGTTAATTGGTGTGAACTTATTACGCGAAGGTTTAGATTTACCTGAAGTATCTTTAGTGGCGATTCTTGATGCAGATAAAGAAGGTTTCTTGAGATCGACTCGATCTTTAATTCAAACGATGGGTAGAGCAGCTCGACATGTTCGTGGACAAGCAATTTTATATGCAGATAAAATGACCGATAGTATGATCGCCGCGATCGATGAAACTGACCGCCGACGGGGTATTCAATCCGCACATAATAAATTAAATAATATCACGCCCCAATCGATCGTCAAAACAGGCAATAACTCAATCCTTCAATTCCTCGATCTCTCGCGGCGGATGAATGCTCAACAATTGGAGACAGTAATCGCCCACGTTGATGAATTATCCCTCGAACAAATTCCCGATGCGATCGTTCAATTGGAAGCAGAAATGAAAATAGCCGCCAAAGAATTGGAATTTGAAAAAGCAGCAACACTACGCGATCGAATCAAACAATTACGCAGTAAATTAGTCGGTAATTCTTCAGGAGTTAAGAATTAGCAATCTCGTTAAACAAGCATATTTTTGTGAATAATATCCGCTTTATCACATTTTTTGATAACACCGCGTGGTGATGAAGTAGGGGTGAAAGACTTCCAGGAAATTTGATTGCAGGTTTTTAAAAAAGATATCGATGATTTTGGGATCGTCCAAATGGAATGGAAATTCTTGATTCATTCCTTTTGAAAAATACCAATTGGTAATCATCTTGCCCTCATCGTTGAGGATCTGATGAAACTGAAGTAGCTGCTGGCTTGGTTCTGGCAAATGTTCTATCACATCGAAACAAGTAATCGTATCGAAAGTTTCAGTTGGAGATAATTCGGTACAACAAGTAATCTTTGATTCTAGTCCCAATTGCTTAATTCGATGTTGGACAAAATTGTAATTAATTGGATTGATATCGCAATAAACTACGTGACTAACTTCGGGACATAATGCTGAGGCAATCGCATGTGTACCAATCCCACCACCAAAATCTAATACTCTTCCTTTCGATCGATCTCCAATCAATCGCAGCGTATCGCCGATATAATCAGTACTAGTCAGATGCCAAGTTGCCAACTCAAATAAATAAGCTTCACCGACTCGATCGCGATAAAATGCACTAGCATCTTCCCAATTAAAATCTCGTCGCCCTAATTCAGCTAAATCCTCTAAAGCTGTCTTAAATTTTAGCTCTAATTCCTCGGCATCAATATCTAAAAATTGCTGCAAATGTTGCTTTAAATTAAAGGCATCTTGCCAGTAACCGCTCAAATGCGGTGGAATTGGAAATGTAGACATGAACCAAGAGTGAGGGAATAAGAGATTTAGATTTATAGTTCGATCGAGATCGATCGGTCTACAAAGCTCGATTAACTATAACATCTACGATCGAACTTTATTAGGTAAAGCCAGTTGGGGTAGATCCTTAACTAATATATCTTCAGGCACATCTTGCAATAATACCTCGCGAATCAGTCGTGCTGCCATCCGTTGGGTTAAACCGCTGGCGATTTTTTGACCGAAGGATTGAGTTTCTGATCGCATTAAGATTTGAGGTATTCTGGGTAAAACGATCGTCGGATCGAAACCTTTCGTCTGCTGTAAGATGCCCCAAATCCGTTGGATATGTTGGAGTCCATCTGTTAATTCTTGGGGCTTAGTGGTCGGTTCTACCTTCATTCCCATCCCTTTTTGAATGGCGTGGGTGACATTTTGGAGCGTGTTGTGACCAAAGTTGTCTAAACCTCGGACGATTTCATCGGCGAGATAGTCGCGAATGAATGTACCTCGATCGGATAGGATGAAATCTAAGCTTTGGTCGATGACTTGATTGAGATCGTATTCATCGCTGCTTCGCGCATTTGTGAGCAGATTTTCCAGGCGATTCCAGCGGAAGGAGCCATCTTTAAACAATAGTTCTTTGAGGGAGTTACGCAGATCGGGTGCGGGATCTGTGAGCAGTCGTTTGGCAACATAAGGATAAGCCTTCGCGAGTACCTTAAATTCAGGATCTACTGAAATCGCAATTCCTTCGAGAGTAGCTAGCGATCGCAGGATTAATGCATAGTAAGCTGGAACTTGGAATGGAAACTCATACATTACGCCCGACAATTGATCAGTGACGCTCTTAAAATCCATATCGGCAATATTTGTCCCCACCGCACCCAATGAGCTGTTGAATACATCGGATATCGCCGGAATAATCGGTGCTAAATCTGTGTCTGGAGTGAGAAATTCTAACTTTACAAAATCCCGCCCCAACCCTTCAAAATCCCGATTGACTAGATGGACGATCGCTTCTACTAAACCATACCGTTGATATGCTTTAACTTGACTCATCATCCCGAAATCTAGGTAAGCTAACTTACCGTCGGGTGTTGCTAACAAGTTGCCAGGATGAGGATCGGCATGAAAGAAACCATGTTCTAATAACTGTCTGAGCGAACATTGAACACCGACTTCTACTAAGTAGGTGGCATTGAGTCCCTGTGCGGCTACGGCTTCAAGATTGGTTAATTTTGTCCCCGTAATCCATTCCATTGTCAGGACTCTTCGACCTGTATACTGCCAATAGATTCCAGGCACATAGATATCTTGCATACTGCCGTATAATTCGGCAAATTTTTCGGCATTACGTCCTTCATTTTCATAGTCCATTTCCTCGAAAATTCGCTCGGCAAATTCATCGACAATTGATACTAAATTGCTCCGAATTTGTTTGAAATTGGTTTGCGCCCAGATACACAAAGTACGCATCACATGAAGATCCATCGTGATACTCTCTGCTAGTCCTGGACGTTGAACTTTGATCGCGACAGTTTCACCGCTCCAAAGCTTGCCTTTATATACTTGACCTAATGATGCTGCGGCGATCGGCAAATCGCTAATTTCAGCATAAATTACTTCCGGTCGATCGCCTAATTCTTCTTCAATAAATTGATAGGCAATCTCATTAGAAAAAGCAGGGATATTATCCTGTAATTGGGCTAATTCCTCTAGAAATTGCGGCGGTACCAAATCGGGACGTGTGGATAGTGCTTGACCGATTTTAATGTACGCAGGTCCCAGCTTTGTCAATAATCGGCGGATTTGGGTAGCACGTTTACCTAGATTTTGCTTGCTGCGATTAGTAGTTTTGTCCAGCCACAATCCAAACGCGAAACTAATCATGGGAAAGAAGATGCCAATAAAGCGGGCAAATACTTTCAGCGGTTGACTCCGATAATAATCGGCGATCGCGATCGGATCGTACTTCAACCAAGTATTGTCGGTAACTTCTTTCACTCGTCTAGGAGCCACAACTTCTTCCTCAGCTACTAATTCTGTTGGTACGGCTGTCACTGCTGGCTGGTGAGACGGAGCATCGGACTGAGTAGAAGAGGTTGTGTTCATGAGGTGATAATAATTAGCCCTGTTAACTATTGTAACAATTTTTATAAGCTGACAGGAGATAATATCCATATTACTGCCACCAGAAAATTTCGATCTGGGGTTCTCCCCCCGCGCGAGATCGGAATACCGTTCTTTAGGTTTTGGGCTTTAGACTTTAGGCTTTAGGACTTAGATAAATATCTCACCAGACTCTCATCTGAATTAATGAATATAGATTTTCAGTTGCATCAGCGATGGATGCAAAGATCGATCGAATTGGCTACAAATGCCGGAAATGCAGGCGAGGTACCTGTAGGGGCGATAATTATTAATCCCGATGGCGATATTATTGCAGAGGGCGAAAATCGCCGCGAACGTGATCGAGATCCGACTGCTCATGCGGAAATTGTGGCAATTCGAGCAGCGGGGGCATATCTAAACAATTGGCATCTCGATCGATGTACGCTATATGTCACGCTGGAACCCTGTCCGATGTGTGCAGGTGCAATTGTATCCGCTAGGCTGGGATTGCTAGTCTACGGTGCTGATGATGCCAAAACAGGCAGTGTCCGCACGGTATTAAATATTCCCGATAGTGCGGCTTCCAATCATAAATTAACCGTCATTGGCGGTATTCTAGAATCTACTTGTCGTCAACAATTACGCGATTGGTTTCGTCAGAAGCGAAGATAAGCAATCTTAAAATTATTAACTTTCAACTTTCAATTGGTTCAGAATTCCTGGCTGAATATTTCGGTCAATACGACATTAGAAAATAATAACCCTTCTGGATCTGATAATTTCAACCACCTTTGGCTCAGCGGCTCTACTGAGACAGACGCTTCTCGTTGGCACAGCCTTGCCTTTGGCATTACGGAACGAGAATCGCCATCTTCATCAGAGATAATTTTTACCCATCCCGATTGTTGATATCGTTGTAAGCATTTTAATAAACTGTTTAATCGATCGATCCCAAACTCAGATTCGATCGACCTCAAGCTTACCCCACGAGATAATCGCAATCCTAGCATCAAAGTTTCTAAAAACCGATCCTCCGTCGAGGTAGGATCTACTTCTTGCCAATTGCAGCCATCGGCTACCCATTGATAATACTCCTGGGTTTTGCGAGGACGAGTAAACCGCCGATCTTCTAGATAACTGGCTGCACCCATCCCAAAAGCATAGTAGGGTTGATTTTGCCAATAAGTGAGATTGTGGCGACACTGATCATCTGGTTTGGCATAGTTGGAAATTTCATAATGCGCGTAACCAGCCCCTGTTAAAGTCTGTTGAGCGATGCGATACATCTGCGCGGTATTTTCATCGCTGGGTAAAGGAGTATTTCCTGGCTGATACTGTTTGGCGAATGGAGTCTGCGCTTCAACGATCAGATCGTAGCAGGAAATATGGTTGGGATTGAGATCGATCGCACATTTTAAAGAAGCCTCCCAATCAGCGAGAGTTTGTTGAGGTAAACCAGAAATCAGATCCAAACTCCAGTTGTCTACACCACCTTGGTGGAGTAGCTCCACGGCATGGTAAATATCGCTGACAGTATGCGATCGACCGCATAATTGCAATAAGTTATCTTGAAATGCTTGCACCCCAATACTGACCCGATTTACCCCCGCCTGGAGATAGCCCTGAAGTTGGGCGAGATCGAATGTCCCAGGATCGATTTCCATTGAGATTTCGGCATGATTAGCAATCCCAAATTTGGTTGATAACCAGTCTAAAATTTGTCCCAATTGCCCGACGGTGAGGAGTGAAGGGGTACCACCACCAAAAAAAATTGTTTCTAAAGGTTGAGCGTAATTTACTTGTGCCGCAATTTCTCGACCTAATTGTTCTACATAGAGTTGGATATTGCCTGAAGTGGCTCCATTCTGGCGATCTCCGACTACAAATACGGGAAAGTCGCAATAGTAACATCTGCGCCGACAAAAAGGGATATGAATGTAGGCAGCAGTTGGCAGCAACAGAATAGCTATTTATGTACATTTCATGGATATTTGTCATTTTTACATACTTCTTGTCATCATGCAATTAAGGGATAAAACCTAGCTAATAAGATAGTTTCAGCCCTTAACTTACGGTTGTCTTCGTCTCGGCGGAGGAATCAGAAAATTTGAGAGTTCGATTACCTACGGCACGCTATGCGAACGGATTTGATGATTAGTCTGCCGAAGTTAATTAGATCGAAACAATGGAGTTTAGAGGAATCGGCGTTACATCTAAAAACGACGATCGATTGTGTGGAAGGATTATTAGCAGGAAAGATCGATCGGTTTCAAGTCGAGCCATTAATTACGATGTTGACTCATGCTGGAATGAAGGTTCGGGTTGAAATTGTGGCGGCTTAGATTCGATCGACTGATTTATTGAAGAAATAAAAATCCGTAGGGGCGGGTTTATGCCATCAATAACGAATGTAACGATAACTATCGTACAAACCCGCCCTCACCCAATACTTCTCGGTTAAGCCAAAAGCAGGTAGATTAGGGGTGAATCTTGAATAGGCGAGGGTCAGACTATTGCAACTAAAAGAATTCTCACTAATCAATCCAATCATCGAATCATCCGAAGTATTGA
>JANYIT010000210.1 GCA_025358725.1 Chamaesiphon sp. GL140_3_metabinner_129_sub | reverse complement strand
GCCTACGATTGAAACCGCTGAGGTTATAGGTATCAACTTGGGTTCGGTACAGTCATCACCATTTTGAGACTGCCTGACAGCCTTTAACGTACCACCGCCAAGGCAAATCTACGCCCTGTGTTAGCCCGATTCGGGTTGTTTGGACAAGTTCGATTCGTTCGGTATTTAACCTAGATTGCCAATCTGGATCACGCTGCTCTAGTCACATAGCTTGATCTGGTGCTAACTTTGTTCCATAGAGATCCAAATCGATTTGCATCGCTCGACATAGCTTGCCTGGTCCCGCTGCTACTCGTTCTGGTTTCTCTTTAGGCTTGAGATCGATCGTGTTAAGTGTCTCCAGATTTAGCTCCAGTGCCCGAATTAGTACTGCACTCGCCGATCCAGATCGATCGGTTACAACATTTACACAGTGATAAATCCCATAAATTAGATACACATAAACATATCCCGGCGCACCAAACATAATTCGATTTCGCGCTGTCTGTTTGCGATAAGCATGGCAAGCCGGATCACCTGCTTGATAAGCCTCTGTTTCCACAATTGTTCCACGTAACTGTCTACCGTCGGCAAGTTGCCGCACTAAAGTACAGCCGATTAGCTCCGGTGCGACAATTAGAGCAGATCGATCGAACCACTCTGTCGAAATAACTCGTTCCATCTCAAACATGCACTTAATTGATTCAAGCAGTATGTATTATTACTGCCACACCCCGTGGGTACCCTCAGATCTAAGCTCACTACTAATATTTTTATACTGGTGCAAGATGTGAGGATGCATCTTTTGAGGATAGGTGCTCAACGATAAGTTCATCAATCGCACTTAAAGATCGATCGCGATAAGCTCCATATCGTTCGATCTTACTTTTGATCTTGGTTGGCAACTCTTGGAAAATTCCAAAATTTGGCGGCATCGGCTGAAAGTACTTCGGTTCGGCAGTACTAATAAAATCAAAGAGGGAACCCATCATCGTCACACGCGGCATTGTAATCGGTGCTAATCCTAATGCCAATCGTGCCGCATTTGTGCCTGCCAACCAACCACCCGCCGCCGCTGCTGTATAACCTTCGGTACCGATGATTTGTCCCGCTGCTAATAAAGTCTTGCGGCTATGGAATTGAAGTGAAGCAGAGAGTAATTGGGGTGAATTGATAAAGGTGTTGCGGTGCATTACTCCCAATCGGACGAACTCGGCATTTTCCAAACCAGGAATCATCGAGAAAATTCGTTTCTGTTCGCCCCACTTCAGATTAGTTTGAAAGCCTACCATATTCCATAGTTGTCCGGCTTTATCTTCCTGCCGCAGTTGAATCACTGCATAGGGGCGGTGAATTTGGTTCTCAGGTGCTTTGAAATCGCCTCTACGACTATCAAACAAGCCGACAGGCTTTAAAGGGCCATAACGCATCGTTTCCTCGCCGCGCTGGGCTAATTCCTCGATCGGTAGACAGGCTTCAAAGAATTTAGCAGTTTCTCGATCGAAATCCTTTAATTCTGCTTGCTCGGCGTTGCACAATTCCTGCTGGAAGTGGAGATATTGCTCTTTGTTCATCGGGCAATTCAGGTACGCCGCTTCGCCTTTGTCGTACCGAGAAGCAAAGAAAGCGATCTCTTTATCGATCGAATCACCGACAATAATCGGACTTGCCGCATCAAAAAAGTTGAGATAATCCATCCCCGCCAACCGCTGGATATCCGCCGCTAAAGCTGGAGCGGTGAGCGGCCCAGTCGCCAAAACGACAATGCCATCGCGGGGGATTTCGGGTACCGTATCGCGGCGAAATTCGACGAGGGGATGGTTTGCTAATGTTTCGGTCAGATCTTGACTAAATCGACCGCGATCGACTGCCAATGCTCCACCAGCGGGGACAGCGTGATGATCTGCCTTGCTGATGATAATCGAACCTAATCTGCGTAATTCTTCATGCAATAATCCGGCGGCTCGATCGGTAGATTGGGCACCAAAGGAGTTGCTACAGACTAATTCGGCTAATTCCTCACTATGGTGAGCGGGACTCAAAGTGTGGGGGCGCATTTCATATAGTGTCACAGGTACACCAGCCTGGGCAATTTGCCAAGCTGCTTCTGTACCTGCTAAACCGCCACCAATCACTTGAACGCGCATGTCAATTAATATTTTGAAGTCTGCCATTTTATCTTAACTCATTCTCATCTATAGCAATCCTATTTGAGTTCCTTTCAGTAACGTTAACCTGTAGGGGCGGTGCTTTACTCGTACTGAGCGTAGCCGAAGTATGCCCGCCATCTAGAAGCCCACGCTTCTTATTTAGGATCGCTATAAATTATCTTGTCGATAGAAATTGTTTGATTTTTTCAAAGTTGTTGCTGATACTTTTGGATCTGTAAATTCTGTCAATATTGTTTCTTGGCGAGATCGATCGGCGATCGTTTCACCGAGTTGTGTCATGTATTCAGTCCACGGCATTTCTGTGTCCTGTTCGACACTAAAGTAATCTTGGGTCGCCGAAAAATAATCTTCAGTTTCATACTTTTCAATTACGCCATTAACGATGATGCCTAATACATTAGCATCAGCAATTTTTAATTTTTCCTGAGCAGCACGAGCAGTATTCATCTCGATCACCCCAGGTCGAGATACCAGTAAAATTCCATCTGTCATTTGGCCTACTGTCAGCACATCAGTAGCTACCATGATCGGCGGAGTATCGATAATTACAAAGTCATACAATTCTGAAACTTCTTGAATGAACGACTTCATCTGCTTAGAATCAAGACAAGATAATGGATTAGTTGGCCTAGCTCCAGCCGTTAAGATGTCTAAATTATTCATTACTGTCCATGAAATTTGTTGGAACTTGGATTTTCCAATTAGTAGCTCGCTCAAACCTTTTTTGAGCGGGAGTTTCCAAAAACGATGCTGATAAGGAATCCGCAGATCGGCATCAATTAATAAAACTTTATGTCCCAATCCGGCGATCGCTGCTGCTAAATTAGCGGCCACTTTAGACTTTCCTTCATTAGCTACGGCACTAGTAACCGCGATCGTTTTCAACACTTTGTCTGAACTAACAAATCTCAAATTAGCTTGAATTGTTCGGGACATTTCACTAGTCAAAGACTGCGGTGTATCTCTGACCGCAATTTCTAGTGTTGTCATTTCTGGTTCTTGATTCCGCGAACGATTTTTCTGCTTATTTGTAGCAGGGATTACCCCTAATAATGTATAACCAAATATCTTGTCAATCTCTGTGACCGTTTTAAGTGACTTGTCTTTTATTTCCCAATAGGCAACTGCACTAGTGGCAAACAAAGCACCCAGCAGCACGCCCAAAGCTCCCACGACCATTTTTGGAGTAGTATCGGGCTTATCAGGCACGATCGCACTAGCAATGATTCGAGCATTTGATGTATTTTTATTTTTTGCTAACTGTAACTCTTGAACCTTTTTTAATAAAGTTTGATGTGTAGACTGAGAGACTTCTAATTGGCGTTCTAGCTGGCGTTGAGTTTGGACCAGTTGCGGCATCACACTTGCTCTTTTTTCATAAGCAGACCGAGAATTCTGGAGTGAAGCTAGTTTTTTCACTAAACCAGTTCGCTGCACTTCTGATTGCAATAAACTGGTAATTAAATTTTGTTTTAGTTCTCCAACTCGTAATAATCCTTGCGGAATTTTTACTCGATCGCCAATAGTGTTTCGAGTTTGTTGTGCTAGTAAAGCTGCTAATTTAGTTTGCTTTTCTTTTAAGCTAATAATGATGGGATTATTATCAGAAAAACGGCTGCTTTCAATTGCTAGTTGACGTTCGACCTCTTGAAGCTGCGTCAGAATGCCTTGGATCGCTGGTGATTGACTAATGGCACTGACAGTGATCGCGTCCTGGGAAGTTAGATTAGTTTTTTGACGCAATTCATTGCTTTGAGCAGTTGCTTCTTCCAGTTGAGATTGAGTTGTGGTAATTCCAGTATCCAAATTTCCAATAATTCCAACGGCAGATTTGCCTTCTTCAGCTAAATCTATAACATTATTTTGTTGTTTGAACTTCCGGAGTGCTACTTCTGCTTCAATGACAGCAGCTTGAGTTTTTGGTAGCTGTTTGCTCATGAATTCACGAATATTTTCTACCTCCGATTGGTTGGTGAGGATATCGTTTTCCAAGTACAAATTCATTAACGTGTTGACGATCTTGGCTGCTTCTTGAGGATTGCGATTTTTGTAGCTAATTTGCAATACATCCGATCCACCAACAATTTTAGTAGTCAATGCGGGTTGTAGATCTGTAGCTTGAAGCGGCTTACCTTGATTATCTTTGAGATCTAGTTTTGTAATGACTTGCTGTAATAAGGGACGGGAAGAAATTAACTCCATCTGAGTACTAATGGGATTTTGCGCTGAGACTAGTGGTTTCAAATCCCCTGATTCTCCCCCTTCACTACTGCTGGGAATCAGACTAGAACCTAGCACTTTGAACGCAGAATTTCTGAACAATAATCTCCCTTCAGCTTGATAAGATGGCTTGAGTAATGATGTTGCTAAAATACCCAGGGCGACTGTAGCAGCAAAAATACTAACAGCAGGGATCCAGCGTCGTTTCAACACCAATAGATAACGACTCAAGTCTAAGTCAATAAATTCGCTAGATTTCATAAAATTTTCGATATAATCAATTATTATAACAAACACTTCATCGATTAAATCCGCCAAAACACTTACTCCAACAGGAATTGAGCGATCTGACCTTACTCTCAAACCAAGTAATTAGGTATTTTGGCGATTACGTTGTGTCGGGATTAGATCGTAAGCATGGGCAATTTTAGCCTCAGCTAATTTAGGCTTGAACCAACTAGCCATCATTACTCCCCGTAGCATTCCTCCGAGTCTTCTGTCGTGTGCGGTAACTGACTCCAATCACAGCAGGCTGAAATAGTTACTAGCCTGGTTATTTAACCCAAGTTGCTACCTATAAGAATGCCTACGATTGAAATCGTGGCTAATGCTGCAAAGTCCGCCTTCGCAGACTGATAAACTAGTCCGCGAAGGCGGACTTTGTATCACGAGCGGCGGTTTTAACCGCTGGAGTTGTAGGTAGCAACTTGGGTTATTTAGTTAGTTTTCTAACTCGATTCGCAAGACCATCGAGTGGTTGATAGTTGTTGCCACCTGTTAGACTACAATTGACATTACCAAGCACCTGCAAAATTGAACGCCAGATCTCAAGGATTATTTCACCTGTGGAGGTATGATCGATGCCCAAAGTCCAGACGGTAGAGAATGTAGCAGGGAATGTGAATTTTACCCCATATTCCACGATCGGTACCAATTTAACAGATGTTCGGAAACGGCGGCGAGAACATGATCCAACTCCCCTCAATCTGCAAATATGTTTGTATCTTAGACCCGAAATAGCGGCGAAATTAGATCCGGATGTATTAGCTAGATTGAGTGCCGACAAGCAGCCTGTCTATGGCACATTATTGACTAGCGACGCTGAAACTTTTGCCAAATATCGCGAACGATTGCCCGCCGCGATTCAGTCGCAAATCCCCACAACTTGGCAACTTCCCGCTGATATCTGGGGCTATACTTTATATGCGGCACCATTGCCACCGATTAAGAGTTTTAGCCCCGATCAATTTGCTAGGGGCGATCGGATGGTGTTCAATGGTGATGGAATCGTGTATCGGCTAGGATTTGAAGATGGTAAGGCGATTCTCAAATCGCGGATGATGAAAACGCCCTGTTATTATGCCGATATTGCCGCGCAACTACTACCAAAATTCGATAAATTTGGCTACCGTTTTCTTGACGGCGGGATGGTGCGTCACAGTCTGTTTTTGGGCACGCGGAACCAGATGAATACCGCTTTTTTAGCCACCAAGGAACATCTCCTCGTCACCTTTGATGCCGCACGTCCCCATATCATCGATCCTGACTCGCTAGAATTGCTCGAACCGATTGGGGCGGCTAGCAACTGGCAAGGATTAGCACCAAAACAACCTGCTTGGCTGACGCAAGTATTTCAGCCTTATTCTAATCCAGCGCACCCCGTTTGCGATCGAGTGAGATCTCTCGATCCGTCAGCACCAGCATCAGCAGAGGAATTTGTGACGGCAAATTATTCCGCCGGATTGAGTTTGCTCAGTGTAATTGATCGATTTCGCCGCTGGCTCAAGCAAAAACTCAACCAGGATGGTATTATTCTCAAGCATCCTTGGGGAGCCTTTACCTATTTAATTCGGTATCGATTCGATCGTCAAACTTTTGAAAAATGGCGATTAGTGCTACCCGATGGCGAACCCGTGATCGTCCAACAAGCGATGCATCAGATGGCTTTAACGAAAGATTATATTCTGATTGGCGATATTGCTTTTAAGATCGAATTATCACAAATTTTGGCTCCGTTTCTATTTGGGGCAATCCGTAAATACTCAGTCCAGATTGGCTACTGGCTGTCGTTGACATTCCTGCAATTAGTCCAACCATTGCCCTTTGCTAAATTGTATCTGGTCAAGCGATCGGATTTCGATGTACCGATCCTTCCCGGCGAACTACCAACACTTACCGCAATTCAAATCATTCTCCCTCGTGAAGTCTCCCATTTTGTCACCGATTACAGCAATCCCCACGAGAAAATCACGCTGATGTCCGCCCATAATGGCGGTTGGGATGTGACGGAGTGGATTGGTGAATATGATGAATCCGTCAATCTCGATTGTGAAGTTACCCCGATGGTGACAAGGGGAGTTGAAATGTTAGCTGGGGTAAATAAAGGTTTACCAGCCGTTCCACCTGTAAAATGTCTGCGTCAAGGTTTACGCGGAATGCAACTGTCACCAGTCGATCTCAATAGCATTGCTCGATATACGATCGATGCGAAGACAGGTGCCGTCCTCCAAGCAAATTTTATCAGCGATATTGGTGATAATCCCAGTAAATGCAATACTTGGTCGATATCTGTCAATACACACCGCTATCTCAACCGCGATAGCGAGTTAGAGACTGGAGATCGCATTACCAGTTTGTACTGGATGGGTTGGGGCTTCACTTGGGAGACGATTCCCAAGCGGATTTATAAAGCATATCGCGATCGAGATAATCGCGTCATCCCAGTTGAGGGTTTACCCAAATCAGATATGCCAGTTACACTGCTCCGGCTAGACACCGAGCGGATGGAAATTGCTGACAGTTTTGAATTTCCCATCGGTCATTTAGCGCGTAGTCCCCAATTCATCCCCAGCAAAGATCCTTGTCCGCCAGGGCAAGATCCCGCTACTCACGGTTATATTGTCTGTGTGATCATGGCAGATGCCGAACCAGACAATCCCCAGACTGTCGCCAAAGATGAAGTCTGGATCTTCCACGCGGATAGCTTTAAAGGTAAACCGATTTACCGATTGAGCCATCCCGATATCAATCTGGGTTTGACAATTCACTCCATCTGGATTCCCGAAATTCAAGTGGGGAAATATCCGGAAGCCGAACGCCAAGCCATGCGGAAAGCTACACTCGATCGAGATTTCAATCCCATCGTACAAGCTAAAATCTTTTCCCATACCAAAACGCTGTTCCGTGAGGTCGTTTATCCTCACTATGTCAATCAAACTAGTGAAGCCAAATTACTAGATCTTTGGGAACAGAAACAGTAACGGAGTACTCAAAATTGATAGTCGGGGCAATTCATGGATTGCCCCGACTATGCAATTTTAACGTGAGTTCGGGTTAAGAGTTGCCTGGAGACTAAAGTCTCGGCTTGTGATGCAAAGTCCGCATTCGCGGACTAATTAACTAGTCCGCGAAGGCGGACTTTAGTATCATTAGCCCCGATTTTAATCGAGGGCGGTACTCGAATGGAGCAAATATCCTTAACCCGAACTGACGTAATTTTAGGCTATTTTGCCACCTGAGCAACCAACCATCCACCGATCGCCAATCCGATAAAATCTGGCAACCACCCAGCCAGAAAAGGCGAAATAATCTCAGCTTGCCCCAACGCTCCAGAGATAAACATAATCAAATAATAACCAAAAATCAGCAGCACACTAACCCCAAAACTAGTCGCCTTTCCAGTGCGTTGCGGCTGAATTCCCATTGCCGAACCGATTAAGCCAAAGACGATACAAACGAATGGAAGTGCTAGTTTACTTTGAATTTTGACAGCAACAGAAAGAATTTTTTTCTTGTCACCACTGAGTTTGATTTGCTCCAAATATGCCATCGATTCAGCTACACTCATATCATCAGGATTCTTATCTGGTGCTGCTAATTCAAATGGTGATTTGGGTAATTGCAACTGTTGATGTTGGAAGGTAATAATATTACGATAGGAAGCATCGGGAGAGATCAAATACATCGTTCCATTAGAAAAGTCCCAAGTATTTTTATCGCCATTCCAGACCGCAGATTGAGCATTCAGAATTTGACTCAAGCCATTATCTTGTTGCGACCTGTCCAAAATTGTCAATCCAGTCATTGTTTTGCCATCAAATTTCTCAGCATAAAAGAGGCGTACTAAAACCTGTTCCTTGACTCCATTTCGATCGACTTCTTTATATTCAGGAACGATAATATTATCTTTCTTAAATGTCGGCTTATCCTGTTTTAAAGCTCTTGTCAGTGTCATTGTCGCTCGTTGACTAGTTACGGGTACGAGCAATTCATTAAAAAAGAAAGTAATTCCGGTCACAATAAAGCTCAAAATTATCGCAGGTAAAATCAGCCGATAAACACTAATTCCACAACTCCGAAAAGCAATAATCTCACTAGCTGCCGAGAAGCTACTATAGGTCATCATCCCTGAAAGGAGAATAGACATCGGAAAAGCATAAACCACATATTGAGGCATTTTGAGTGCCATTACTTCCATCGCAACTGTGATTGGCAATCCAGCTTCGGCGACTTGGCGCACGAGATCAAATACGCTACCAACTGCTAAAACAATTGATGAAAATGCCCCAACACCAAATAGAAATGGCATCAACAATTGGGTGATGATATATCGATCCATCACCGAAATGCCTGGTAATAATATCTTTGATAAACTTGTTTTACCCACTATGTTTCATTAGTTGAAAGTTGAAAGTGAAAAGTTGAAAGTGAATTTTTTTTGCAGATCTTACCACCCCAACCCCCCCTTATACAGGGGGGGGCTTTGCTCCTCCCCTTTACAAGGGGAGGGCTGGGGTGGGGTAACACAGACTACGCATCAACTCAAATAAACCTTCCCTGCTAAAATTGAAAATCACTGCCTAGATAATATTGACGTACCAACGGATTGCTGTACATCTCCTCCGTACTGCCTGAAGCTAATACCTGACCTTCCCGCATGATGTATGCTCGATCGGTAATAGCTAAAGTTTCACGCACATTATGATCTGTAATTAGGATACCCATATTTCGATCGCGTAATTTGGCAATAATTTTCTGAATTTCTGCCACCGCAATCGGATCTACTCCTGCAAAGGGTTCATCTAGGAACAAAAATTTTGGCCCATCAATTCCCGCAGCCAGCGACCGAGCTAATTCTGTGCGTCGTCTTTCG
>JANYIT010000203.1 GCA_025358725.1 Chamaesiphon sp. GL140_3_metabinner_129_sub | reverse complement strand
TCGCTCGATCGAGGGATTCAAGCGATCGAGTACAAGGGTTTTGAGCCTTTAAGCATCAAAACCTTGCACTTGATTCGCAAAAAAAGGCTCAAAACCCCTGCAGTGAATGCCTTGCTGAGATCTTCAGCAAGCCCTAATTAGGCTAACGCCTAACTCAACCACATACCTGGAGTGAATTAACTCCTACCAAGTAATGTGCTGCACAAAGTAAGTCAGCTTTAATCAGCGTTGGTTGAAGTTGGCTGAGTTGTCGTTCGCTCCGAATTCCGCAAGTTAGAGCGATAGTTGGAATTCCCATTGCACTTCCGGCGAAAATATCAGCTTCAGTATCGCCAATCATCCAACTCCAATCTGCATCCATCTGAGTAACTTGATGCTCGCGCATCGCTTGTTCGAGGAGTTGGGTTTTAATTTCTGCGTAGTTTTGATATGCAGCTTGACTATTATCGGTACCATAGATGCCAGAAAATAGCCGTCTGAGTCCATGCTGCTCTAAAATGTTAATGGCTTCATCTCGATCGCGTAATGTGACCAAAATCAGCTTACATCCTTGAGATCTCAATAAACCTAGTGCCCAAGTCACTCCAGGTTGAAGTTTGTCTTGTTGTAGCAAATCGGCACAGTTGACAATTTCAATCACGCGCTGTAAGAAAAAATCAATCTCTTGATCACCTAATCCTGACTGACGAGCTATTTCTCGATCAGGAACGCGATTTTGTTTCATCTGCCAAAACTGCGCTTTCGTCAGAACCGTTAGCTGAGTCTGGACACTTAGATCTGTTATTTGCTGGGTTGAAAACTCGCGATAAAATTCAGCAGTACTGGTTAATGCTTGATGGTATGTGCTGTAATATCGATCGGATACATCTACGATGGGGCCATCAAAGTCACAAAATACAGTAATGGGTTTGGACAAGCTACGGGGGAAACCTGCCATAAGTTTTATACTACTAGAAGGATTTGCTACGCAATGTTTCTTAACAATAACAGCTTCTTGATAAGTTGTCATTGGTGTTAACCCGATCGAATCATCAGTAAAACATATACCAGCAAATAGCAGATAAAGGATCAGGGATAGTGAGGTGATGAGGTGGATGGGCAGATAGTAGATAGCAAACATCCAATCTAGACGAGCAGTTTCATATCACTATTTCTTATTTTCCATGCCCAATTTAATTAAATTTACAGAATTCGATCGCCAGATGATGCAGCGATGCGTGAGTCTCGCCAAACAAGGTTGGGGTAAAACCGCACCAAATCCCCTCGTCGGTGCAGTCATTGTCAAAGATGGTGAGATTGTCGGCGAAGGTTTTCATCCTGGGGCGGGACAACCTCATGCCGAAGTATTCGCATTGCGTGCGGCAGGCGACAAAGCCCAGGGAGCCACCATCTATGTCAGTCTCGAACCTTGTAATCACTATGGGAGAACGCCCCCCTGTGCAGCGGCTCTAGTGGCTGCGGGGATTGGTAAAGTAGTCGTGGGCATGGTAGATCCCAATCCCCTCGTTGCAGGCGGTGGTATTGCCACCTTAGAGCAAGCGGGAATTGAAGTCATTGTGGGCGTAGAAGCCGCCGCCTGTGAAGAACTGAATGAAGGATTTATCCAGCGGATTGTCCACCATCGTCCGCTGGGCATCTTGAAATATGCGATGACTCTCGATGGTAAAATTGCCACCGATAGCGGTCATAGTACCTGGGTAAGTAGTGAAACTTCTCGCCACTATGTTCATCACCTCCGAGCGGGCAGTGATGCGGTGATTATCGGCGGAAATACATTGCGACGGGATAATCCCCATCTTACTAGTCATCAGTCAGACACACCCAATCCGCTCAGGGTGGTGATGACGCGACAATTGGATCTGCCGATAAATGCCATTTTATGGGATACCAGGATCGCTCCAACTTTAGTAGTTACCCAAACTGGTGCAAATTTAGCAATCCAGAATCAGTTGCGCGATCGAGGGGTGGAGGTGTTAGAGTTGGACATACTCAGCCCGAAGCTGGTGATGCAACATCTTTACGATCGTGGTTGCTTGTCAGTGCTATGGGAATGTGGTGGTACACTAGCCGCTCAGGCAATCTCTGAGGGCGTGATTCAGAAAGTATTAGCTTTCATTGCACCTAAAATTATTGGTGGTGTTGCGGCATTATCTCCAGTCGGTGATATGGGCATTCGATCGATGAATGAAGCTCTCGTATTAGAACGGGTAACTTGGCGGCAGATTGGTACAGATTTGATGGTTCAGGGCTATATCAACATCAATTAGCCAGACTGGTTTCAGTCTGATCTTGATAGGTAAAGGGTAAAGTACTAGCACAGATGCCCAATTTCTTGATGAAGTCGGGGATGTGTTATTAAGATACCTGACTACCTGGTATTCGGTATATTATTTTCCAAGTAATTTAACAATCCCAATCCCACCGAAATACAAGGCTAAAACTGCCCCAGCCAATAAACTTTGGGTGAGCGGATCTGTAGACGGCGTGACGATTGCCCCAACTACCATCGAGCCGACTACCACACTTTGCCAAGCAGATAACATCAACTTGGAAGAGAGAATTCCCAATAGGGATAACAAAATCTGGACGACAGGTAATTCAAATAGCAAACCTGTCGCGAACAATAAGACTAGCACAAACTCAAAATATCGATCGATCGACCAAGCCTGTTCGACAACATCCGCACCATAACCGATCAGAAAATTGAGCGCGGCGGGAATCAGGAGATAATAAGCAAAAGCAATACCCGCAAAAAATAACACCGACGAGCCAACCACCACAGGTAATATTAACCGCCGTTCGCGCCGTGTTAGTCCAGGAATCACAAATTGGATAATTTGGTAAAGGACAACCGGACTAGCGACTAATAAACCGCAATACCCAGCCACCTTCACCGAGACAAAAAAGTATTCGCCTGGAGCAAGTTGGAGAAATTTGATCCCCGCCGCCGGGATTTCCAAAACTTGGACGATTTGTTTAGCATAGACGAAACAGCCCAATGCACCGATCGCGACAGCAATAATTGCGTAAAATATCCGCTGGCGTAATTCCTCCAAATGGTCGAAAAAAGACATCTCCAGTTCGGTTGGGAGTTCGTCCAATTCACCACTAGTACTAGCCAGATCCGGATCTGGTGCCCATAGTGCAGTACTCAGTTCGGGATTGGACTGAAGATCGCTGTCTGCTTCTGAAGTCATCAAAGAGTTTGTATCGGAACTTTCCTCTAAATTATAGGGGAATAGCAAGATTTATAGCAGTACGAAGCTCAGGTTATGACAGTACAACGACTGAAGTCGTAGCTACTGATTCAAAGTCCGCCGTCACGGACGAAAACTTGTCCTAATCTGTCTTTGTACTGCTATGTCTACTCATCTTGCATATTACTCAGCAGTTTGAGAGCACTGTTGTATCTATCAACATTGCCAATCGCTTTAAATAACTTAGCTGCTTGCCTGAAATCGGCAGCCGCTTGATCTCGATCACCCTTACGCCCATGAGTAATCCCACGATTTAGATAAGCTAAAGCATAATCAGATCTAATCTTAATAGCACGATCGTAACTAGCCAGTGCGCCAGCAGTATCACCTAAATCGTCTAGCTCATTGCCGCGATTCATATAGGCTTGAGCATATTGAGGATTGATCTCGATCGCGGTATTATAATCAGCGATCGCCGCTGGATGCTGGCCGCTTTTACTCAACACAGTGCCCCGATTGTAGTAAGCAGCCGCCGATCTGGAATTAAGCGCGATTGCCTTGGTAAAGTCAGCAATTGCACCTGGAAAATCATCGATCGCATCCTTGACATTACCGCGTTCGATGTAAGCTTGAAAGTATTGAGGATCGAGTTCGATTGCTCGATCAAAACGACTGATTGCTTGAGTCAAATCTCCTACTGACACCGCAGTTAAGCCTTGCTCATATTGATTTAAAGCATTGACAGGCTTAACCTTTGCAGTAGCTTGGCTCTCTGCGGGATCGATGCTCCAGGCGACAGGCTCTGCCAACGGATCGGCTAGAACAATATGTGGCTGAAGTACTGTGGAGATTGCCATTGTCCCGCAGCATAACCATGCTGCCATATTGAGATTTCGAGCCATATATACTTCAATCCCCTAAGATAATCATCGTCTTAATACCAGGATGCCTCGTCAATTTCATAAAAGTATCCGCACAAAAGCATAAAGATCCCGAAAATATCAATTTTAGGTTGCTATTAATTGCCGATTGTTCTGAATAGACAACGTTTTCATCCACTCTGAGATCGATCGAGGGATCGCAATCTTTGCGTATTGGGTAGACGATCGGCGATAATTAAGTATTGTTAACTAAATCTCCTTATAGCCCGGTGAATAACCAGAGTACTGTCTCCGATACCAAGCGTAATTTCTACTCCCAACATACTCGCCCGATTAATTCGATTTATCGGCGAGTAGTAGAAGAATTAATGGTAGAAATGCATTTACTTTCTACTAACATTGATTTTGCCTACAATCCCGTTTACGCGCTGGGTGTAGTTAGTAGCTTCGATCGATTCATGACCAGTTATCGCCCAGAAGGAGATAAACAATCTATTTTTGTCGCTCTATGTCAATCGATGGGTGGTAACGCCCAGCAGTACCGGACAGATGCCACCAGCGTCCAAGAATTTGCCCGTAGTATGCAGGATGGAGATATTGTCAACTGGCTCGCTCACCCCACTAATGACGGGATGGGAGCACAATTAGCTAGTACATTGGGATCGATCGCCAGTAATCCTAAATTCAAATACAGTCGCTTATTTGGGATTGGGTTATTTACCATCATCGAGCAGGCGGCACCAGAGTTACTCAAAGATGAGAAAAAACGTGAAGCAGCCGTCCTCCAGATTGGTGAAGCCATGCACCTGCCGACAGATAAAGTTCAAAAAGATCTAGACACCTATCGTAGCAACCTCGATAAGCTAGTTCAAATGGAAGCAGTAATGGCAGACTTAGCTGAAGCCGAGCGTAAAAAACGCGAAAAACGGGCACAGGAGAAAGTCGATGCTACGGCTGCGGCTGCCGCCAATCTGAGCGAACAGAAGGGTTAACAGTTGGGCGTTGGAGGTTCGACGTTTACAGCAGGGCATTAGGGCAAAGTTTTAATTTATCCCTAATTTCCTGCCGATACTTAGGGCTTGCTGAAGATCTCAGCAAGGCATTCACTGCAGGGGTTTTGAGCCTTTTTTTGCGAATCAAGTGCAAGGTTTTGATGCTTAAAGGCTCAAAACCCTTGTACTCGATCGCTTGAATCCCTCGATCGAGCGAA
>JANYIT010000153.1 GCA_025358725.1 Chamaesiphon sp. GL140_3_metabinner_129_sub | reverse complement strand
TTGTCTGTACATGTTTAGCCCTCTTTGTGACAGGGTTTTAACCGATTTTAGCTGATTCCCTTGGATCTGAGCAGCATATTTCATCGCTGTAACTGTTGCTCACTCTATATTTTAGCTTTTATTCAGCAAGCCCTACTTATTCACTTTCAACTTTCAACTTTCAACTTTCAACTTCCAACTAAACTAGCCCATCTCAGTTTAGCCGATCGAGCGCGGGGATTAGCAGCTAATTCTACCTCTGTAGCGATAATCGGTTTCTTGGTCAATACTTTGAGACTCTCATTCTCACGGAGGGTATGTTTGACGATTCGATCTTCTAAACTATGGAAGCTAATCAGCCCAATTTTACCTTCAAGCTTGAGCCAGGTGGGAGCAACCGCCAAGAACTTTTCAAGCGAACTCAGCTCTTGATTTACCATAATTCGTAGAGCTTGAAATGTCCGCGTCGCGGGATGAATGCGACCATAACGATAGGATTTGGGTACAGCACCACCGATCGTATAAGCTAATTGGGTAGTCGTGGTAAATGGTCTTCCAGCGACAATATCTCGCGCAATTTGTCGTGACAGTCGTTCTTCTCCATAAGTGAAAATAATCCGCGCTAATTCGATTTCAGAGGTATGATTGACTAAATCGGCGGCTGTCGTACCTTGAGATCGATCCATCCGCATGTCCAGCGGTGCTTCATTCCGAAAGCTAAATCCGCGCTCGGCTAAATCTAATTGCACCGAACTGACACCTAAATCGGCAATAATTCCGTCGAACTTTTGCGCTAAGGGTTGATAATCAGCATAATTGCCGTGCCAAAATTGAACCCTGTCGCCATAGGGTGCCAGTCTTTCCCTTGCTGCGGCTAGAGCTTGTAAGTCTCGATCGATCGCTACTAGATTTACATCAGGTGCAGCTTGTAAAATTAGTTCGCTATGCCCACCACCACCGACTGTCGCATCTAAATACCAACCACCTGCAATTACTCCCAAACCAGTGACTGTTTCCTGGCTGAGGACGGGAATGTGAGTGAAGTCGGGGTTCATGTGGGGAGGGGGAGAGGGGGAGTGTGGGAGATGGGGAGAACACAGCAAGTGTCATAATTCTTGTCTTCTCAATTTTCCGATCTTGCCAGGATTGTTCGTACCTAAATGGATCTAAAACTGAGAATGCAAAAAGAGGTCAGACATTGATTGCCTAACCTCTTCTTTACTAATTTCTGCTTAAGTAGCCCCAAGGGAAATCGAATCCCTGTCGCCTCCGTGAAAGGGAGGTGTCCTAGGCCTCTAGACGATGGGGCCTCGTTGCAGACATTCACTAATCTACGGGATATCTCTAGAAATGTCAATACCTTTTTGAAAAATTCTTTTTTGGTTGAATATTTTCAGCATCTACCCGATTCTACGATGGATCGATCTATGATGGGGGTTCAGCATCGATCTCACAATATGACTACCCATCCACACGGCATTCCTAGCTCGGCGAACAGCTTATCTTTCATCCGGAGCGAACTTACTAGTTTGCAAGCCTACACGCCCCATCCTGGTGGCCCAGAGGGGCAATCTGTGGCGATTGAGATCGATCGAGTCGATACGAATGAGAGTCCCTACGATTTGCCGTTGGCACTGAAGCAGGAATTGGCGCAGATCTGGGTAGAGTCGATCGAGAGTAATCGGTATCCAGATGGGGGACACAATCGCCTGAAAGCGGCGATCGCGAGTTATGTTGAGGAATCTGCCGAAACGCATCCTCCCATCATTCCCAGCCAGATTTGCGTGGGGAATGGTTCGGACGAGTTATTGCGATCGATCCTGATTGCAACTTGTCTCGGTGGTGCGGGGAGGATTTTGGTAGCTGCGCCGACGTTTAGCATGTATGGCATTCTGGCGCAAACCTTGGGAATACCTGTGGTAAGTGTCGATCGATCTACTGTTAATTTTGAAATTGATTTAAAGGCTGCTCAAAGTGCGATTGAAGACACCAAAAATCCACCAGTTCGGGTGGTATTTATGGTGCATCCCAATTCACCCACAGGTAATGCGCTGACAGTAGCTGAATTGGAATGGTTGCGGAGTTTGTCTTCAGATATTTTGGTGGTAATTGATGAAGCTTATTTTGAGTTTAGTCAACAGACAGTTGTGGCAGAATTAGCCGAGCGTCCGAATTGGGTGGTGTTGCGGACATTCTCAAAAGCTTTTCGATTAGCCGCTCATCGGGTGGGCTATGCAGTTGGACATCCTCAGGTAATTGCTACTTTAGAGCAGGTAAGATTGCCTTACAATTTGCCGAGTATTTCGCTTGCTGTGGCACAATTGGTATTACAGCACCGCAGTTTATTGTTATCAACAATTTCTGAAACAATGAGCGAACGCGATCGATTATTTACGGCTCTAAATACGATTACTAATCTTCAGGTATGGCAAAGTGATGCAAATTTTCTCTATGCTCGGATTCAAGGGGGAGATGATCCAGATCTGGCGATGACAAAGTTAGTTTCGCAGTTGAAAATCCAAGGAACTTTAATTCGACATACTGGCGGAGGATTGCGGATTTCGATCGGTTATCCAGCCGAAAATGACCGCACTAGTTCGAGAATAAGCTCACATCTCGCACCAATAAATAAAATCTAAAAGATGAGTTCTTGATCATCAATCATCCTCGAAATTCAGGGTAGGGGCACTTCATGAATTGCCCCTACCCTGAATTGTGGGAATCTATTTCGATCAATTAGGTTAATCGTGAGTCGATTTGGGTAATCTAACTGCTAGTAGAGCTGTACTTTTCTTTACTTCAGCAAAATTACTTTCAACCCCGAATTATGAGTCCTCACCATCGTCCAAATGCTCTACCCCAGTGCCAAAATCTCCAAGCACAGGTAGATTCAGTGCTCAACTTACTCCAGCAGGAACCCACCCTCCGCGCCCAGGTAGACACCAGTGCCGTGCGCTCATCACTAAAAAAAGCGATTGCACCTACTTTTGAAATTGTGTTTGCTGGGGCATTTAGTGCTGGTAAATCGATGTTGATTAACGCTCTATTAGAGCGAGAATTGCTCTACAGTGCCGAAGGGCACGCTACAGGTACAGAATGCCAAATTGCCTATGCAGAGCCAGCGCAAGAGCGGGTAGTTCTCACCTTTTTATCTGAAGCAGAAGTACTCAGTCAGGTGCAGTTGCTTGGTAAAAAGCTAGGATTAAATTTACACGATCCGCAACAGGCTACTCTGCTATTGCAAGAACAGACTTTGATGGATACGCTTCGCGATTCTTGTATTGCAATTATTCAACAAGAAGGTGGTGAAAGTAAGTCAGAACGCGCTAAACAAGCTTCAGCATTTAAACTCCTGATCCAAGGTTTTATTGATAATAAAAAATATATCGATAAAACAACTAATCGCACCCTGTCGATGGAGCAATTTGATTTTAAAAACCTCCAAGAAGCTGCTAGTTATGCACGGCGCGGTAGTAATAGCGCGGTGTTACGACGGGTAGAATATTACTGTCATCATCCCTTGCTCCAAGATGGGAACGTATTGGTAGACACTCCTGGTATCGATGCGCCAGTCAAACGGGATGCGGAATTAACCTATACCAAAATCGAGAATCCCGATACATCCGCCGTAGTCTGCGTATTGAAACCCGCTTCATCTGGGGATATGACGAGCGAAGAAACCGAAATGCTCGAACGAATTCGCCAAAATCCTGGCGTTCGAGACAGGGTTTTCTACATCTTCAATCGGATCGATGAAACCTGGTACAATTCTCAATTGCGCCAACGGCTAGACAACTTAATCGGCGAACAATTCCGCGATTCCCAACGTGTCTATAAAACTAGCGGATTGTTAGGCTTTTGGGGTAGCCAACTCCGCCAGACAAATGCGAGTGACAGATTTGGGCTAAATTCCTTTTTTGCGGCAACCGTTACCCCCAATAGTAAAGAGACTCCGCAGTTTATCAATGAGTTTAATCGTTATTGCTCTAGCTCTGGCAAATTACCTGTAGAAAAGTTTCGAGTAGATGTCCGCAGCTATGAATCGGCGACTGAAAACTATCTGCGAATTCTCGGAGAACAGGGGAGTGGATTAGTCGAACAATTGGTAAAAGATAGCGGCATCGAAGAATTTCGGACAGCGATCACTCGCTATTTAATGGAAGAAAAACGCCCATTATTATTAGTAAATCTCGCTGACGATCTCCAACCAATCTGTATCAGCCTCCGCCGTACTTATCTGGAAACTTGGCATCATCTCAAAGCTCAACCCCAAGATGCTAACGCAATTAAAGAACAAGAACTTCAACTCCTCAGTAAAGATCTCAAAGATATCGGCGATGAGTTTAAAGAGCATATTAATTCGATCGTCAATGAAGTAGTCGCCAGCAATACCAATGTTGCTTTTGAGGCAGATTTCACCAAACTCAAAGCCAAAATGGTCAGTCGTTTGGATGAGTTATTAACTACTTTCTCAGTGAGCCAAGTACATCAACAAGCACAAGCTAGTCATCGTCGTAACTCAGTGGTGCCACTAATTGGGATTTTGAGTGAAGCATTTTACTATTTAGCCAATGGTTTAGAAGATGTTTTAGTTGCCGCAGTTGAAGAATTAGTTGCTAACTTTTTCCAACAGTTAATTACCCAAATCCAGAAACAGGAATATCATCGTAATCTGTATCGGTTATTAGGTAACGATAGTGGGATCGAACAAAACCTCAAACAACTGGAAACGATTGTTTCTAGTGCATTAATCAATGCGGCACGAGTAGAATGCGATCGATATGTCCGCGAACGTCCCGAATTTTTCACTGAAGGAACATCTTCCCTCTTCCAACTGCGTCAAACTCTCCAACAAGCTTGTCGCGGTTACGATCACTATAATATGATCGAAGCTGAGCCAGCAATTCGCCAGTTATTAAAGATTGATTTTGAAGAAAAGGTACGTGATACAGTCATGCGATCGTTCCGTCAAGTCATCAATCAATCTCTAAATAATCAACTATTACCTGGAGCTAATCTCCAAGCCGAACAAATCCTCGCTCAATACGATCGCGCCCGTGCATATTTAGCCAAGGCATTGGAGAAGGAAGCCGAAGAAAAGATTCGTCAAAATCAACGGCAATTAGCAGAAGTAGAGCAACAAATTGGTGTGTTCAATGAGGCAGTTGAGGGGATTAATAGCTGTTTGGAAGCCATGCAGCTAGACAGGCATCGGTTGCCGACTTTGAATCAATCGGAGTTACTATTGTTGCCGATTAACGATCATGCTGAATCTTCGGTGGATTTGATCATGGTTGGGGATAGTAATTAATCTTCTGAACTATGATTAGAGTAATTAAATGATGAACTGTGATTAATTTTGTAGGGCAATCATAGTTTATCTATCAATCATTTTAATCATAGTTTAGAAAATGATTGAGGGTCAATTCTTAGCATAAATTACCTTAATTGACAGAATTCTATCGATTCTGTTGAGGATCGATCAAATCCTCTCACTTGAATATTCAAGTTATTTAAGATTATGTGTATTAATATTTATATATGGGTACGTTAGAAATACACTATAATCCTAATTTTTAGTCATGAGTATTACTACAAATGGTGTTGGTCACATCATCAGTACTATTGAAGATCTACTATTCCTCCTTGAATCTCAACATCCTTTGAGTATTTCTACTGATCGCGATGGAAAAGATAATGTATTCATAAAAGTAACTTTTTATCTTAAAAATGGTAAATCCGAAATACAAATACATAATTATGGAGGTTGTTGCTCCTATTTCGATTTTAATGGAGAGAATTTAGAATCCATCGATTTTAATGAAAACAGCCTTACAGATACATCTGGATCTTTTCACAAAGCATTGAAGACATTAATAGTTTTTGATCGTCAAAATGCTACTCAAGAAGTAAAAAGTGCAAACAATCTGATCGATCGAGCATCATTTGGATTAGCCGAAGTGAATTAATCGGATCTGTAGGGGCGGGTTTATGCAATTAATCACGATTGCACCAAAATTTATTTCAAACCCGCCCTCCCCTCAATCAATTTTAAAATGCGATACATTTACGCCTAATATATTCAACCATTATCAAATTATGATCGATCGATCCAAACAAATAATACCCGATGTAGAGGCTGTTGCTCGTTGTCTTGATGGAACTTTTCTAATTAGCGATTTGCTGGAAAAATTCAAAATGCCAGTAGACAATCAAAAAACATTTGTTACACAGCTTAGAACATTACATTTGGAGCTGAAACATTCTGGTTACTCCAGAGAATATTATTTGGATAAAATGGAAACTTTTCTTGACAAAAATACTATCATCGAAAATAAAGATGAAACATTTAGGGACATACTTGACGATGGTATAAATTGTAATCTTTTACAACCTGATGGGACAGGGTGGCAAAAAGGCAAACTAAAAATATGTTTTGAATTCATACCTGAAGAAGATGAACCTATCGCAATACAAGAAAAATCAGCAGAAATTCATTATTCCCCACTAGATGAAATTCGACAGTTATCGAACGAATTAGCAACTGCAACAGCGACAGAATAAAACTAGTGGGGCTGGGCGGGTTTGAACATGATTTTCAGTACAATCGAAATTAATTGCATAAACCCGCCCCTACGGATCTCAATACTTCTCGGTTAAGCCAAAAGCAGGTAGATTAGGGGTGAATCTTGAATAGGCGAGGGTCAGACTATTGCAACTAAAAGAATTCTCACTAATCAATCCAATCATCGAATCATCCGAAGTATTGAAGGCAATTGAA
>JANYIT010000152.1 GCA_025358725.1 Chamaesiphon sp. GL140_3_metabinner_129_sub | reverse complement strand
TTGTCTGTACATGTTTAGCCCTCTTTGTGACAGGGTTTTAACCGATTTTAGCTGATTCCCTTGGATCTGAGCAGCATATTTCATCGCTGTAACTGTTGCTCACTCTATATTTTAGCTTTTATTCAGCAAGCCCTATTTAGTCTGCAATCAATTTTAAAAAAGTTTATAGCCCAGCTTTAAAATATTGTGTTGTTGCTATTTTTATTTATGAAAAGATTCGATCGATCTCGGCACTAAAGCCAGGTAATAATGGTGAAGTTAAAGTATCGCCAGCCAAAAGAGTCGCCACTAATTGTAACTGTGCATCGGTACGCCGATAGATTTCTAAGGTTTGTAATTGCCAATTGACGATCCAATACTCCTGCACACCATAACGGGAATATAACTTCAGTTTTACACTCTTATCTCGTTGTTCGTTTTGTTCGCCTGAAGAGAGAATTTCGACTACCAACTCTGGCGCGATGGTAAAGTGTCCCGCTGCATCGATACCGCGCTCCAATCGCGCTTTACTCGCCCACACCACATCGGGAATTACTGCATCTGTGGGGGTGAAAACGACTCCAGGAGCCTGAAAGCTGCTACCTAGCTGAGTTGTTTCCGACCAGTTTTCCAGCCGCACTTGAATTTTACCTGCGACTCTTTGATGGCTGATATGGGGAGCGCGACTCACAAATAGTTCTCCTTCGATAATTTCGTGACGCAACCAGCCACCATCATCAGGCATAGCATCGAGATCTGCGGTTGTCCAGTAAAGAGAATTAGCGACCATCGGTTTCACTGGTAAGCTTGTCTTCTATTATATTCGATAGTCCCTTTAGTACCCAATGTATCGATCGATATCGATTTCAAACTGTAGCCATACTGGGTGATGTTGGCTCGAATTGTAATACCATCAATTGATTAGAACGCAATCCGATAGATTCATAAGTACGTCCCTGTCGATCGCTAAATTCTACTTCAAAGGCATCACCATCTGCTAAAATCTCTACAATGGTGCCAACTTGACCCTGAGATAGATTGTATTCAGGAAGACTTACAGTCAGGGCTACTACATCCAAAAGATTAATGCTCATTATCTTTTTCGCTGTGATTTATAAAGGGTAACAGGTCGTTAACTTAGGAATTTCTGAATTGTTCTCGATTATCCAACCACTTCGTAGGACTGCTCTTTTATTTTGCCATTCAATCTCAAAATCTAGCGTATATCGTTGTCCAAATTCGTCCTGTCGGTGTAGCTGGGCTTCATGGGTGATAACTACTTCTAGCAAGATTTGGCGTAAATATTCAGCATCATCAGCCGTCATCCCCAGTATCGATGAAAACAGTCGAGCTTTGTGCTTGCCATTATCATGATTTAGATTGAGGCAATAATCTCGTAACTTACGAATATCGACGACTGCACTTGCTGCATTCGGGATGAACATTAAAATCGCAAATAATAATTTATATAGGATAGCATAATTCAACGTCACAAAAATGGTAGGGCAATTCATGAATTGCTCTACCATTTTTTTGGATGCTAAATAATTTTCTTTTACACGAATCGCTTTGTTCTTGCACCCTCCCCTTTCTAAGGGGAGGGCTGGGGTGGGGTAAATCTATTTCTTCTTAGCGCTAGCCTTTTCCGCTTTAGCTGCTTTCTTGGCTGCTTCTGCGGCTGCAAAAGCTTTTTGTTTGGCAGCTTGGCGTTCTTCTTCTAGTTTGTCGAGATAGTAGTGATAGTCGCCCAGATACACGCGGAACTCACCGTCGCGAACTTCGACAATTTTATTGGCAACTTGAGAGATAAAATACCTGTCGTGTGAAACAATTAATGCCGTGCCATCATAGTTGATCAGGGCATTTTCTAGTGTTTCTTTAGCTGGAATATCTAAGTGATTGGTAGGCTCATCGAGAATTAGCAAATTGGCAGGAATCAGCAGCATTTTCGCGAGAGCGAGTCGGGCTTTTTCACCACCGCTGAGTGATTCAACCTTTTTAAAAACCATATCGCCAGTAAATAAGAACTGACCTAATAGAGTTCTGACTGCTTCATTTTTCCAGTCGGGAACTTCATCATGGATGGTTGCGAGGACTGTTTTATCGAGGTCTAATGCTTCGGCTTGATTCTGTTCAAAGTAGCTCGGAATGACGTTATGTTCGCCCAGAGTAATAGAGCCACTTGTCTGATGTTCCATCCCCATAATCATTTTCAATAGGGTGGATTTACCACAACCATTGGGGCCGAGGAATGCGATTCTATCACCACGTTCGATGAATAAGTCAGTGCCCATGAATAGGATTTTATCACCATAGACATGTTCTAAATTTTTAATCTCAACTATTTCGCGACCGCTACGAGGTGCTGGGGGAAAGCGGAAGCTGAGGGTACGCATTGTCGAGGCTGGAGCAGCGATGCGTTCGACTTTATCGAGGAGCTTTTCTCGACTCTTTGCTTGGGTACTTCGAGTTGCACTGGCGCGGAATTTCTCGACGAAGGCTTGTTGTTTTTCGAGTTCTTTTTGTTGACGCTCGAAGGCATTTAATTGAGCGGATGAATTCTCGGCTTTTTGTTCGAGGTAGGATGAATAGTTACCGAGATAGGTAGCCGAAACACCACGTTCTGTTTCGACAATTTGGTTGCAAAGTCTGTCTAGAAACTCACGATCGTGTGAGATGATTACCATCGGCGTTTCGAGCTTACGAAGATAATTCTCCAACCATTCGATCGTCTCTAAATCTAAATGGTTTGTCGGCTCATCTAGTAGTAATAAATCTGGAAATTGGAGCAAGATTTTGGCTAAACTCATCCGCATTTGCCAACCGCCACTAAAGGCACTTACCAATCGATCGGCATCTTCTAATTCAAAGCCTACTTCTGGTAAGATTTTATCGATTTCGGCTTCTAATGCATAGCCATTTAAAGCCTCATACAATCGCTGAAATTTGTCCATGCGAGTGAGCAATTTATCTAACTCATCGCCAGTAGCAGTTTCTAACTGATGATGGATTTCATTGAGTTCGGAATGGACGCGATTGGCTTCACCAAATGCTTGCCATAATTCTTCTTTGACAGTCTTCGTCGGATCTACATCAAATTCTTGATTGAGATAGGCGATATTCAGACTATTCGGGCGGATAATTTCGCCGCTGGTGGGTTCGATTTGCCCAGCGATAATCTTCATTTGGGTAGATTTACCCGCACCATTGGCACCTACTAGTCCAATTCGATCTCCTGGCTTGACTTCCCAATTAATGTCTTTGAGGACTTCTCCTGTGGGATAAATCTTGCAGATATGTTCCAGTCGCAGCATGAAATTAATTTTCTCCAGGAGTAGTGAGGGCGGGCGGGTATCCCGATCTGTATTTTAACAAAACTTTACCACTATTGAGCGGGGAGATGGGAGATCGGTATTGGGGTGTGGGGCGATAAATATCACCATTATTTTCTTCTCTTCTCTCCCATCTCCGATCTCCCATCTCCCCCCTTTTCCCGAACTTGCTAAAATTAAAGCTGAGTTACTAAAATAAAGCCGCCCATGATGGACGTAATGGAGTTTTTTCAGCATAGTGCTGGTAGATGGAGATCGAAACGCACCACGCATCACCTCGCGTTTAGAAGATCGGAGATGGGGGAATCAGAGATTGAGGTGAAAGCACTGGCAGCGAAAGATCCAGAAATCATCGAGCTGTGTGAATCTCATCAAGTCGATCCTAATTTAGCTGTCGGCGGTTGTTGTGTGACTTGGGCGGCTTCGATGGGTTGGGATCAGGAGGGCGAGAATCATGAAGGGAAGACGGTATTTGCCCTAGTTCCCGATCGAGATAAACCCCATAGCGGTCAATTGCTACGCGATCGAGGGTATGCTGAAATCGTCTCTGTTGTTGGACATTACCTGATGGATAATGATGGTGGCTTGGTGCTGACAACGGAATATGACATCATGAGTTCCGTCGAACGGTTCTGGTTCCCTAGTCCGAATGTGCGGGTTCGTAGCAGTACTGTCAAACGGATGGGTGGATTTAGTACGGCGACATTCTGCACTGAGACTCGCGTACTAGATGACTCAAAAGCTGATGCAGTCGCTACTGAGTCAGGAACTATCGATCCCAATTCAATTTTCTCCCCGCTTGGTTGGTGATAGCTAGCAAACAAACTGAAACGTATCGCGTTGGAGTTGAATATCTCCAACGGATTCAACCTCTATTACCAGAAGCCCAGATGGTGGATGTAATGGACAATTTACGCGATCGAGTCTCGATTTGCAACTGGATTGGTACACAGATTGAGTCGGTGAATATCTCACTCCAAGCTCATCTTAATGCTTGTCATGACTGCTTCGATCAGATCGATCGAAAGTCGATCCAGATCTTCGCCATCCCATTTGCGTCTTCCGTGAGGTTAGATGGCTTTTGCAATATTACTACTGTCCCGACGACGATTTTGGTCGATGTGGGCAGGGTTGCACCAGCCGATTGGTTGGCTCTAGTCGCCCATGAGTACGCTCACGCTCATTTAGGTTGTCCAGGTCACGATCGAGAATACGCCAAGGTTCTGAGCCATTTATGCTTGGGATTAGGCTTCCCGCAACCGTCACTAGTATCGGACGATCGTAGTTTATATTATTGGCCGATGTATTCACCCTCGATCGATCCATTAGCTTGGTGGCGGGGTGAAGGTAACTAAAAAGATAGGAGCGTGGAATTAAATTAATTCGACGCTCCTATTTTTTTAACTTCAAAGACAGATTCTACGTTTAGTAGAGTTGTTCTTCTTGGTGAGTCATGATGGTGCAATTGGACTTAGGATAAGCAACACAAGTTAGAACGTAACCTGCTTCGATTTGGTCATCATCTAAGAAAGATTGATCGGATTGATCGATTTCCCCAGCAGTGATCTTACCAGCACAGGTAGAACAAGCACCCGCGCGGCAAGAATAAGGTAGGTCGATGCCTTGCTCTTCTGCTGCGTCTAAGATATAGGTGTCATCAGCTACATCGATAGTTGTGTTTAGACCTTCAGCTTCGTTGATTAAAGTAACTTTATAAGTTGCCATGTTGGATTGATTCCTCTCTATTTCACTTAAAAATTGCGGATACGGACAAATTTGTCTGTAGTCAGGCGATCGAACCGTTACTAGTAAGATTGCTCCACTAATCGCAGTATTTTTCATCTCTATTTGAATACTAAGGGAAAATCTCCCATCTGTATCCATAAGTATCTCTAAAGTCGAATGGTATTCGTAATCGAATTGCGGGGATTCATCCTAATTACTTATACCTCGCGATCAAATATCCGATCAAATAGCTGCTGTAATCCTTCTTTGTCAACGGTTAGCATCAATAAAAAGCCTCTACAGAAACGATCAAAAAGTAGACTGGGACAGCGGTTATAATATTTTCCAACCATCCGTTTGATTGTTTGTTCGATTACTTCGTAATATTAAAAAATCTTATGTCTAAAATCACTAGTTATGGAGAAATTAATCTCCCGATCCGCGTTGGAGTGATAGGAACAGGATTTGCAGCGAAAGTCCGCACCCAAAATCTCGTCGCCGAATCCCGTACTCATTTAGTCGCTGTCGCGGGCAGAACGTCTGAACGGACGGTAGAATTTGCCGAGAGCTGTAATGCTTTACCCATCGCCGATTGGCAGACATTATTACAAAGCCCAGATATCGATCTCGTCATTGTGGCAACGATCAATGGTCATCATGGTGAGATTGTCCGTGCCGCGATCGAGGCGGGTAAGCATACAATTGTCGAGTATCCACTCGCTCTCAATCCCCAGGAAGCAGCCGAAATTATCGAGCTGGCTGCGGCAAAAAAAGTATTGCTCCATGTCGAGCATATCGAACTGCTCGGCGGACTCCATCAGACGATGCGCGAATATTTGGGTCAACTAGGCGAGGTCTATTACGCCCGTTACAGCACGATCGTTTGCCAGCGTCCCATCCCAGCAAAATGGACTTTTAATCGCGCTGAGTTCGGATTTCCCCTCAGTGCGGCTCTGTCTCGGCTGCATCGCTTCACTGACTTATTTGGATCGATCGATAGCATCAATTGCAATAATCAATATTGGGGCGGTGTGGGCGATTATTACAAAACTTGTCTATGCACAGCCCAACTCCGCTTCAAAAATAGTAGCGCGATCGGTGAAGTTGTCTATGGTAAAGGCGAAGGTTTATGGCAAAATTCCCGTAAGTTTGAAGTCCATGGGGCAAATGGGGCATTAATATTTGATGGGGATGAAGGGGTGTTAATTCAGGACGGAATTTCTACCCCGCTGGATCTGGGAGCGCGAAAAGGTTTATTTGCTAGAGATCTAGAATTCGTGCTGGATCATCTCATCGATGGCAAACCAAATTATGTTACTCCTGCGGCTAGTCTGGCAACTCTCCGCGTCGCTGACGCTGCGAGAATCTCAGCAGAAACTCGCCGGACGGTTTCGATTGATCGTTGATGATTATCAACGTTAAATATCGATCGCTAACTGTCAAGCCATTGACTGAGACCCTTGCAATCCAATCATTTAATGGAGCTTACAGATAATTGACAGATGTAAATGTTGGGGATTGAGCCTCAATTTTTTGGTAAGCAATTCTGGTAAAATGTTTGAAACATTTTTATTTTTGGTTGTTGTGATAACAACTGTGTTATTCTATCTCATTGTCAAAGTTCTTTGATGTATTGAGATTAGGGGTATTTCACCCATTAAGATACCAGAGATATAACTATTAACTAATTTAATTTATCTCTAAATATGCAGCTTTTCATCGACACTAATATTCTGTTATCTTTCTATGCTCTCAATCAAGATGATTTAGCTGAATTGAGTAAACTAATCAATGCGATCGATAAACAACAAATTACTTTGTTGCTCACAGATCAAATCATTGATGAGTTCAATCGTAACCGCGAACAACGGATTGAGGGCGCAATCAAATCTCTTCGCGCCCAAACTTTCAATCCTCAATTTCCGCAATTGTGTGAAGACTATCCGGAAATCGATAGCCTCAGAGAATCGCTCAAACAATATGAACAAGCGCATATATCTCTAACGACAAAGATTATGGCAGATATTAAAGCCAAGAATCTTAAAGCCGATCGCATCATTCAGTCTTTATTTAGTTTGGGAAAAAAGCTTACTAATAGCAATATTATGCTCGATCGAGCGCGACTGCGGATGGGTGTTGGTAATCCACCTGGCAAGAATAACTCTTTGGGAGATGCAATTAATTGGGAATGTCTACTTGATGAAACACTAGAAGGCGAAGATCTGTATTTTATTACTGGCGATAAAGACTATTGTTCGGCACTAAATGATGACGAATTTAGTGATTTCTTGTTGACTGAGTGGTATGATAAAAAACAGACAAAGATTTATTTTTACAAGCGATTATCTAGTTTCTGCAAAGAACGATTCCCTGAAATTACATTAGCTACTGCACGGGATAAAGAGTTTCTAATTAGAGATTTAGTTAATAGTCAATCGATCTCTCAGACTCAAGCAGCGATCGCAAAATTAAGTTATTACACAAAATTCACTGCTGCTCAAGTCAATATGATCATAGCGGCAGCAATTTCTAACCGTCAAGTAGTTTGGTCGATCGAAGATAATCAAGTCAAAAGTTTTCTACTTTCAGTAGTATCAAATAATAAACAATATTTGGATGCCGCTAGTCTAGCTACAATAGAAGATTTGTTAAACTGAATTCATACTATTATCCGCTCGACTTTATTCACTTTAACTCGTACTTAGCGAGTAAGAGTTAAAGTGAATTTCGGCTACTGGGAAACAAGTATTCCAAGTTATCTAATCTACGATCCTACATTCAGATCAGAAAGCCGATAGATCGAGAGCTTCCTGAGTTTTTAAAAAGCTTAAAAGTCTGTGTTTGATTCGATCGATCCCCCCTAACACATTAGACTCGATATTCAAAGGAATCACCGGATCGTGGAGAGATAATCGCAATAAGAACCACCCAGATTCGCCTTCAGCTTCACAAGCAACTCGTACCCCTTCATAATTGTTAGGGACAATCTTCCAGTCAGGCTGACTCAATGCAAACGATTGCATTTGCTCGATGACTCGACTTCCATAAGTTTGAAAATCATCGATGGTAATCTTAATCCGCAACTCTTTACTTTCTACTGGTTCTTGTAAATTGGTAATTAAATCTGTCAAGGATTTTCCAGCTAATTTAGACTTTGCTAGTTCGATTAATAGTTTACTTACCAAGTAAGCACCATCATCGAGAAAGTGGTTTTCTTTCATTGCTGCATGTCCAGAAGTCTCGATTGCCAGCCATGATGCTTGTCCATCTTGATTAAGTCTAATTGACTCATTGATGACATTTTTATAACCACGTTTAAACCGATGGTGAATACCACCCAAATCCCGCTGAATAAATTGTGTCAATCCATCGGAAGTAATCGAATCAGTAACGATCGTCGAATTCGGATGCTCCTGCAAAACGATCGCACTAATTAGCCCAATTAAACGATTGCGATTGAGTTCTTTTCCCGTACTGTCTACCGCCGCTGATCGATCGACATCCGTATCAAAAATAATCCCGAAATCCGCCTGATGCTCAATTACAGCTTGACAAATTGCTGCCATTGCATCGGGATCTTCAGGGTTGGGGACATGGTTGGGGAAAGTACCATCTGGCTCTAGAAATTGACTCCCAGTTGTGTCAGCACCCAATGGTTGTAATACTCGATCGGCATAAAATCCACCCGCACCATTGCCCGCATCAACAATGATTTTTAAACCTTGTAAAGGCTGCTCAAAATTAGTCGGATGATTGACAGTTTGCCGGATTTGATTGACAAATTGGGCAGCATACACTGACATAAAATCACGTTTAGTAATCTTACCAATTATTGCTGTAATTTCAAATTTATGATTAGCAGCCAATGCCAAAATAGCCGAGATATCTTTCTTTTCTAAACCACCTTGAGCAGTAAAAAACTTCAAACCATTGCGATTAAATGGTAGATGACTAGCGGTGAGCATGATTGCCCCATCACATTCAAATCCGGCGGTAATTGTACTCATAAACATCGCTGGAGTCGAAGCCAGATCAAAATCATTTACCTGACTCCCGACAGAAGTAATCCCATCCATCACAGCTTGCATAATTGCTGGGCCAGATAACCTACTATCGCGCCCCACTCCAACCATTAATTCAGCGGTGGGTTTGCCGACCTTTTGTGACAGCCACACAACAAAGGCTTGTCCGAGGATTTTGGCAATTTGGGGCGTAAGGTTGACATTTTCATTTAGAACGCCCTCAAGGGCAATACCCCGAATATCTGAGCCATTTTGCAGCTTGTTCCAGTTGAAATCTTGCTCGATCGCCATGTGGAGTGAAACCAGTTATTTTTCTATAACTATAGCCAAAATCCTTTAGAATGAGTGACGTGACTGACTAATTTTGCCAAATCTTTTTGTGTTCTCGCCAATTTCTCGAAAAAACTTGTGGTTTGAGCGATCGATGGCAATTATTGCCTCGATCGGATTGATAGTGGCAATATTCGATCTTACTTATCTTTCCTCGCGTGATTTTTACTTCCGCAATCTTCCCGTAGTTATTCAGCAATACGATCGATACAAAGGCATCGAAATCCATCGAGAAACCGAACGGTATCTGAATGCTGTCGAACAACTCAAGCTCACCGTTAAACAAACTGGATTAGCATCTGCTCAAACCAAAAGTTGGTTGCAAGAATTAGATATTTTGAGTGTGAGCATGATTCAAAATAATCCTTTTCAAGTAGCTGGAAAAACTGGAAACCTAGAAAAGATCAAAAATGAAGTACGCGATCGAGTCCAAAATCAATCAGCCAAAGGTGCATTTCAAACCTTCTGGAGCCAAGAATATCTCACTAAAGTTGGTTGGGATCGAGAACTTAAATTCTACGAGCAAAAAGTCAAACCTTTAATCGTTACTAACTATTATCGGCGATTGGATGAGTCCGGCAACTATATCGATCTCTTTTGGCAGATTGATATTATTTTTATTGGTATATTTGCTGTCGAGCTACTTGGTAGAACTTATTATATTCGTCGTCATCATCGAAATCTCAGTTGGCAACAGGCGATCATTCGTCGCTGGTATGATCTCATTTTATTATTTCCATTTTTTCAATTCCTGCGGATAATTCCAGTCTTAATTCGTTGGCATCAAGCCAAATTAGTTAACCTTGACGTAGTTCAATCGGAACTAAATCGCTTATTAGTTGGGCAAATTATCAACGAACTAACTGATGCGGTGGTGATTCAGGTATTGCAACAAACTCAAGGAGCTGTTAAGCAAGGACAAATAACTCGAATTATCAGTAGCTATCTCAAAACTCCGCACATAGATCTAAATAACGTTAATGAAATCGAAGTGTTGTTTGAACTGATTTTAGAGATAATAGTCTATCGAGTAATTCCTAAAGTTCAACCAGATTTAGAAGCAATTTTTCGACATTTATTTAACAAAGCCTTATTAGAATCTCCCGCTTATCGCAATCTAAAAATGCTCCCAGGTATCGGTGAATTGCCTGCTCAAGCGATCGATCGAGTCGTCAAGGAAATTTCTGGATCGATCTATACAGCCCTTACGAAGATACTGGAAGACCCCGATAGTGGCAAACTCAGTCGTCGTCTAGCCGAAAATCTCACACAGTCGATCGGCGATGAAATGCAACGAGGGCAAACAGTGATCAAAATTGAATCTTTACTCTACGATCTTTTAGAAGAAGTCAAGGCTACTTATAACAGCAAAGAAATTTGACAGCATCGAAAATCCGTAAGTTTACTTAGATCGATTTGAAACTGCGTGGGAATACTAATTACATCCACTAAATTTATGATTCAAATTTGGAGCTGTATCGCTGAAAATTTTGAATTTTGAATTTTAAGTTTTGAATTGCGATGTGATGGAGTTAGAGCAGCAGACTAAGTTTGACCTTTTAGTGCGTCAATTAGAACGATCGACACGTCAACGGAAAACTCCTAATTATCAACTGCGCGTAGCTGCCCTAGCAGCGATCGGTTATGGATATATTGGGGTGATTTGTTTGAGCTTATTTAGTAGTTTATGGCTAGTCAGATGGCTGGTTGAGTTGACTCAACATCGGACTATTGTAGTAGATCCAAATCAAGTATGGATGCTATTTGGTTTAGTCGCGATCGCTACTTTTTGGGTGCAATCTACTCCGCTAAGCGATCGAGAAATTTATCGAACTGAATTTCCTGAACTATTTGATTTAATTGATGAATTAAGCAATAAGTTAAATACGCCTCAAATCCATCATGTGGTGATTAATTATGACCACAATGCCGCCATCTATCAGTCGCCACGGCTCGGCTGGCTGGGATGGTATCGCAATTATCTACTGCTCGGATTACCACTACTCCAATCGCTGACTCCCGAACAATTTAAGGCGACATTAGCACATGAGTTGGGACATCTATCGACTAATGATAGTAGCTTTACTGGCTATATCTTCCGAGTGCGGCAAATGTGGGAACAGCTCACAACAGATAACAATTTATTTATTTTTCAATGGTTTTTTCGCTGGTATGAACCATTAATTAAAGCTTATTCTTTGGTACTGGTAAGAGATCGCGAATATGCCGCAGATGCGCTAGCACAGCGGATGACAAGCCAGGAAATTACGGCAAGTGATTTAATTCAAACTTATATTTATCAGCATTATCTCCAAGCATCTTTTAGTCTTCAACTCGATCGACAAGCCCGCGATTGTGAGACACCGCCAGTAGACGTAGTAACGCAAATGTTGGCAGCATTGCGTCAACCCCTCAATCCTCAAACCGCCCAAGTTTGGCTAGGTTTAATTCTAGGTGAAGCGACGGATACTGATGATACTCATCCCTGTTTGAGCGATCGATTAGCTGCTGTAGGCTATCCTATCCCCAAATTTTGGACACCTACTCCAATTCTCTGTACTGCTGCGGAACACTTTTTTGGAGATCGATTGGCAGATTTAGCCGCCGAACTCGATTTGCAATGGTATGAAAGTCGCAAACATGCCTGGTTGCAACAATATCAGCAAGCACAGTATCAACGTGAATATTTAGCTACTCTCAATCTTCAATCCACTACTGAAGTTTTAACTCCAAGTGAAGCCACCAGTCAAGCAGAATTGACGACTGAATTGCATGGCGATCTATTGGCTTTACCACTATGGCAAGAAATTCTGGCACAAGCTCCGAGCCATGCTAAAGCAAATTATCACGTAGGTAAAATTCTCGTCAATCGAGGACATTTCAGCGGCTGTGTCTATTTAGAACAGGCAATCTCGCTAGATCCAGATTTAGTAATACCTAGTTGTGAGGAGTTGTATCGATTCCACACTTTTCAAGCAGATCCCCAATCAGCCGAGATTTATTTGGAATGGCGACAACAGCATTTACCCAAGCAATGGCGATCGAAGTTAGAGCGCAATATCAAAGATACCGATCGATTTGTCTCTCACGATTTGGAGCCAGATTTAGTTACCGAAATTCGGAATAAGTTAGTTGATTATCCGACAATCGATCAAGCATATTTAGTATGTAAACCGATGCAAATATTTCCAGAACAACCTCTCTATATATTAGCGATCGAAATTGCCAATACTAGATCGACTAATCATCAAAAGCTGCAAGCAGAGCTTGAACTAGAGAACGATCTAATCAATCGATTGCAAATCGAAATTAATTTTGGCGAACAATTGCTAATCGCTACCTTCAATAGTAAAAAATCTATTTCTACCAATCACCAAGATTTAAAGTTAATCGAAAATATCCGAAAAGTATCAGGATCTAGTATCTTTTAATTTTTTGTTTCAACAAGACCAAACTTTCAACTTTCAACTTTCAACTAAATTAAATGTCTAAGCATCTACAGTCTGGTTTTTTAGCTCAATGGTTACTGATTCAAGTTTTTGGTTCGATCGCCTTAGCAATTGCTACTCAAGCGATCGTTACTTTAATCACATTACTCTTGCATATCGATCATCTGGCAATCGTTTATGTGATGAGATTTTTAGCCTGTCTTTTGAGTAGCACCATTCAGGGCTATCTCCAGTGGCAGATTCTCAAGCAAACGATCAAAACACTCGATCGCAAATGGATTTATACAGCTATTGCCGGATTGCCAATTAATATTTTAACTTGGGGATTAATTCATCTCGGGATCAAGACATTAGTTTTAGATCGAGATGGTACTGTGTTTATTATTTTAGCGATCATTGGTGCCGTTGGTGGTGGAATTAATGGACGCATCGTTGGCAATTGGCAAAAATCTTTATTCAAGGAACGTCTTTACTGGCGATCTCTATGGCATGATTGGGACCGAGAACAGTTACTTGCTGGTGCCCTCAGTGGAGTCGTCACAGCGGTGATTATTATCAGTTCAGTATTCTTATGTGGATGGGATTGGATTGCTTCACCATTATCTGCCTTCATGTGCTCGATCGCACTCGCCTCAATTTCCCAAGTTATGTATGGTTTAATTGTTGGCGATACTATTTATGATGTTTTCACACAAGCCAAGTTATTAAAGTAGTTGAAAATTAATCAGTTGATGCTTGGCAAATTGCAGCGCATCTGCTGGTGTAGATATTTCTTCGGCAATCCTCGCCAATTGAATTTCAGTAAGTAATTTACCAATAATTGGCGAAGGTGCAATTTCCAAAGCTTGAATGAGATCGTGTCCACTAACTAATGGAGTTGGATGTGCAACTTGATTATGTGGATCGAGATATCGATCGATTAAAGGTACCAATTTAACTAGTTCAACTCCAGCAACAATTGCTAATATCACCAACAAGGGAAAATCATTACCCACAGATTTGAACCAAAAATATTGCTCCGGTAAAGACATCTCTGTCCGCAACAGTTGCGGTAAATAGTTAAGTGCTGTAGTTACTACCTGAATTTCTACCGAACTAAATGTTAATCGCAACATTTGAGCTGTAGCTAATTCAAGCTGTGGCGATAATAATATCGTTAGTTTACCGATCGACTTACGGGAAATAGCAATGGTATCGCGTAATGATCGATCGAGTTCGATTGCAAGTGCGAGATAATGTTGTTTAATTAACTCGATCGATCGATCAAATTGAGCTAATCGGTTTTTAAAATTCTTGTCTACAGGTATTTCCAGCCAACCGCTCAAGAGATCGTCAGCCACCATTTCAGCTAACCACTGACTGCTATTGGGTGTCTTGAGTAAATAACGCAACTCAGCTAGTACCCTCTCTGCCGCAACCGTAGTCAATAAAGAGACTAACTCCCGAATTGCCTGACGAGTAGCCGACTCGATCGTAAAATCAAGCTGTGCCCCCTGACGATAGGCTCTGAGCAAGCGTAAAGGATCGTCAATTAAGTTCTTCCTACTAATCATCCTGATCATGCGATCCTGGATATCCTGAGTGCCACTGAACGGATCGATTGTCTCTCCTGTTTGCAGGTGATACGCGATCGCATTTAGAGTATAGTCGCGCCGTGCCAAATCCTCAGAAATACTATTCCCTTCCTGCTGGGCAATATCCACCGTCACACCTGAAAATACTACCCGCGCAATCTGACGTTCCACATCCAATAACACAAAACCCGCTCGATATTCCGCCGCCATCCGTCGCGCCACCTCTACGGCTCCAGCAGGTATTACCAAATCTAAATCTAATTCCGCCCGTACCCGTCCCAGTAAAGCATCTCGTACCGCTCCACCAACCACATAGACTGGTTTTGGCAAGAGATTTAAGTCGAATGGTAGATTTTCTAAAAATTGCATAGAATACGAGATATTGGTTAGCCCCTAACCCCTAAAATCTTATGTGTATCTGTATTAATTGCGAATACGTCGATCGCTGTACAACTTATCATGCAGTCGAAGGACAACATCAACAGCCTCATCTGACGGACTTACCCAACTTTGAAGCCATATCACCCAGCATCAATGTTAACATCCGTACTCATGATGATGGTGTGGAGATGGAATGGGATGTTGTTGGCTGTCAGAGTTTCACCAAAGATACTGGAAAATGGTCTCGTCTACGTCCAGGCGAATTAATTCCGACTTAGAGTTGGGAGATGGGAGATTGAATGGAAATTAGACTCTAAATCAATTCAATTGTTGAAATTTTGGCAACTCGGCCATCTGAAGGATCGTAAGTTAGTTCGATCTGAATATAATTAGCTGGTAGATATGATAATCTTTCGGCCCACTCGATCGCGACAATTCCCAGTTCAGTTTCCAGTCCCGACCAATAAGATTCCAACTGCAGATCATCAACCTCCGCAGATGTCAGACGGTAGAGATCTAGATGATATAGTGGCAACCGACCACTGAAATATTCATTAATAATTGTAAAAGTCGGACTGACGATTGAGTCTACAATATTCAATCCTTGGGCTAAACCCTGAACTAAGGTAGTTTTACCACTACCCAAATCGCCTGTTAATAGCAAAACACTACCTGCCGCCAAAGATTGACCCAGATCTAGACCCAACATCTGGGTAGCACTTGCATCTGGTAATTTGACAATCCGCTCAGTCATGAAAAATTGGGAGTTAGAAACTGTACTGTCTACTTGATTGATTTACGAGGCTGACTTAATTTTTTGGGATAGTGTTGATACCTTTGGATTTCGTGGTGGCGAAGATTCTTGAGCGCGACGATAGAAATGAATCAGGGCTTTCGCCAAACGGCGAGAATTGTGACGGAGATAGCGAGTAGCAACATCTTCTTCCATCACATTAACAGAAAAGATACTCCGCCCCAATTGTTTCACATCATCTCGATCGAGTAACACAGGATAAGAGTTTTCTTCGGCATAATTTTGTAAACAGCCCGCCGAAGGTGGATTTTTCTGGACTAATACCGCATCAAACAATTTTTGACCGCAAGCTCGATCGATACTTTCAATATGATCTGCTACGGTATAGCCAGTAGTTTCCCCCGGCTGAGTCATAATATTGCAGACATAGATCCGAGGAACGTGTCGTGCGGCAATTGCTTCAGCGATTTCTGGGACTAGTAAATTAGAAATCACACTAGTATATAGACTCCCTGGCCCCATGATAATATAATCGGCCTCTTGAATTGCCGCGATCGCCGCAGGTAAAGCTGGTGGATTCGCTGGAGTACAACCAATTTCAACAATTTGGCCATCAGATGCGCCAATACTCGATTCGCCCTGAATGATGCGTCCATCTGCCAGTTCCGCCCATAGAGCCACATCTGTCAAAGTTGCCGGCAATACTCTGCCCCGAATTGCCAAAACCTTGGAGCTAGCAACTACAGCCCGTTCCAAATCCCCAGTAATCTCCGACATTGCGGTCAAAAATAGATTACCAAAGCTGTGTCCCATCAAGCCATCACCAGCTTCAAATCGATATTGAAACAACTCAGTTAATAACTTCTCCTCATCAGCTAACGCCGCAATACAGTTGCGAATATCTCCAGGTGGTAAGACTCCAAAATCTCGCCGCAATCGCCCCGAAGAGCCGCCGTCATCCGCTACAGTGACGATCGCGGTTAAATTTGCACTATAGAGTTTTAAGCCCCGTAGCAGCGTCGATAAGCCCGTACCACCACCAATCGCCACAATTTTGGGACCGCGAGTGAGGCGGCGATTATTCCACAACATATCCAATAAAGTTTGATCCCCATCTGGTCGCAAAACTTTACTAATTTCACCGAGCGAACGGCTATGTCCCCAAAATACCAAAAATAGACCGCAACCCAGCACCATTGGGCCGGATAAATAATGGGGGATAATTTTTGCAAAAAATTCAATTATGTTGTCAACAGCTTGAAACAGCAAAAAAATTGGCGTGAGCTTCAGCCAGATTGCCAAACCTAAAATCGTCATCAATACGCCGATATAGATTGTTAGCAACCACCGTTTGACAAAAATTCCTGGGGATAACCACTGAAATAGTCGCCGGAAACTGGAATATTTCCCGCTCTGTGACGATGAGATCCCACCACTACGACCTAAATTCCTGACTGCTTGTCTAAAAAGATCGATCGACATTATTTTTTTGATTAAAAATAAAAGAATTTTATAATTGTTGGATTGACTTCAGATGAGTCAATCTTACAGGTACTCTGGCGGATCGGAAAGAGTGGATCTATCTACTCACAATTTCCATCGATCTTATCTGCCCATTTAATCCGACTATAATTGCGATCGTAAAGGTCAAATTTCTAGGTTCAGCCATAATACTCAGTATCAGGTTACAGGTTTGAGATTAATTTTTGGTTAACTTAATGACAATTACCAGCATTCTTGGCTTAGATCCAGGTTTAGCCAGTTTAGGCTTTGGGGCGATCTCTGTTTCTCCGCCTACTCGTCCGCCCACAGTTGCCCTGATTGATTTTGGGATTATCCAAACTCCGGCTCGAACAGAGATTGGTTCTCGACTTCAGACGATCTATGATGACATGCATAGCCTACTAGACGAAATTAAACCGGATTTAGTGGCGATCGAGCAGTTATTTTTCTATAAAATGGGAAATACGATTCCAGTAGCTCAAGCACGTGGTGTTATTTTATTAGTAATTGCCCAACATCAAATTCCCTGGGTTGAGTTTACTCCAGCTCAAATCAAACAGGCGGTTACTGGTTATGGAAATGCTCAAAAGCCAGAAGTTCAAGCTGCCGTGGCCCGAGAACTCGCTTTGGACAAAATCCCCCGCCCTGATGATGCTGCGGATGCACTAGCTGTCGCCCTCACTGCGTGGATGCAAATTAGTTGAAAGTTGAAAGTTGAAAGTGAATAGTTGACAAACGACTATCAGGGAGCAATCTTCCAACGAGAACTTGAACCGCAATCACTAACTTAAAATCTTATTAAAATACTCTTATGATCGCCAAAATTTCCAGTCTGATTAATAATTTACTCACATTTAATTTTTTCTTTGTACTGCTTAGTTTTGCTTGGTTCATCCTTGCCGTGATTGGCAAATACACCAAATTCCCACTAGGACTGCAAGTTTGGCAAAGTCTTTGGGAGCCTTTGTTTCTGCCTGCAATTAGTGTCCTGATGGGCGGGGCGATCGTCAGTGGTACGATTAGTTATGTATTGAAAGATCGCAGTCGATCTTCCTTCTAACTTTCAACTTACCAAAAACCGCCTCGCTTACCATTGGGGAAGACAGTCATAAAATTAGTTTTAGCTTGATTTAACTGCTCTTCGGTAACTTTGACACCCTTCAAATTTGCGCCACAGAGATTCGCTCCATGAAGATTGGCATAATTGAGGTAGGCTTCACTAAGATCGGCACCACGTAGATCGGCATTTTGGAGATTAGCATAGCTAAAATAGCCCTTACTGAGCACAGTATCCTTGAGTACTGCCCCACTGAGATCGGCTTTATCAAATTTGCCAGCGGATAAATTGGCCCCTTGGAGATTAATATAAGCACAATTGGCATTACTGAGTGTGATCCCAGGGAGATGAGCTTTTGAGAGATCGAGACTACTAATATCCATCTCACTAAAAGTTCTTTGTCCGCGTCGGAATGAAGCTAAAATTTCTTGGGCAGTTTGCTTTAATTGTTCCCGTCGTGGCGTTTGGATTACGGGAATTCCGCCCATACCTGTCCGCAGATCGGCACCAAATCGACTCGGTTCGCTACCATTTTTAATGTTAGTCGGATCGCGAACTTCTCTTTGTTCTTTGATTCGATCTGCCATCCGTTTAGACGCAGACGTAGCTAAAGTATTGGGATTGCCAGGTAAACCTGGGGGCACAGCTTGAGCTAATGGGAGCGGATTCCGATGACTGTTGCCAGGGCGTGCGACTTCATTGGGACGAGAATCGACAGCGACTGATGTTGTTGCTAATGCTCGTTGGATTTCCTCTACCGACTGATATCGGTAACGGACGGAGACCTCCAGCATTTTGCTTAAGACTTGAGTGAGGTGTTTGCTGAGATGGACATGTTTTTGCCACATCATTTCCCCTGTAGAGGGATTGTACTCAATATCTTTGGGGGATTTCCCGGTCATCAGGTAGATACAAGTTACCCCAAGCGCATAGATATCGCTGGCAAATATCGGCCGCATTGCCAATTGCTCGGGTGGAGCATAGCCAGAAGTACCCACGGCAAATTGGGTGTTAGAACCTTGTTCTACCCCTTCTTGGGGTTCCATTTGAGCAACATAATTTTTGACAGCTCCAAAGTCGATCAATACCAATTTTCCATCCTGCTCCCGACGCAAAATGTTGGCTGGTTTGATGTCACGATGAATGACTTGCTGGGAATGAATATATGTAATGACGGGAAGAATTTCGATCAGGAAGTCACGAATTTTCTCTTCTTTAAACAGTCCCATCTGTTTGACTTCTTGATGGATGGTATGTCCACTCACATATTCTTGGACGAGATAAAAGTTGCGACGTTCTTCAAAAAAGTCCAGCAATCTGGGTATTTGAGGATGGTTGCCGATTTTACCTAAGGTTCTAGCTTCACGTTCAAATAGCTCCCTTGCCATGCGGAGGAACTTTTCATGGTTATTGCTCGGTCTAAGTTGCTTAATGACACAAATTGGTTCACCGGGGAGAGATACATCGATCGCTACGAAGGTTGCACCAAATCCCCCTTGACCCAGTGATTTTGTCACTCGATAACGATTGCGGACAAGTAACCGTGCGCCACAGGCTTGACACAGGAAGGCATCAATTGGATTTTTAGGTTGGGGACAGTCAGGGTTTACGCAGTAGCTCATTGAGCCTCACCAATGGAACATTTCTCTTGACATATTGTTTTTGTTTGGCATAGCCTCCCCTAGGGGGAATCGCGTTTCCATTAGTTCGGAAACCAGACTATCTCGGCCTAAAATTTAGATGAAATAACTAGGCAATCGTTTTAGTTGCAGCGCAGGGCAAGTGCAGGATTTAGCTATTTGTTTCTAATTCTACCGCTTTTATTCACACCATGTTGTTTCACCTTAATAATATTGTGTTATGCGACGATTTTTCGAGTGGCTGCACTAACGATTGCTAAACGCAGAGCAGTTAAGTCTTTCTCCAATGGAGCGGCTGCACAACGAAATCGATCTCGTTATTTCTAAAGTACCCACAAGTTGGTGGGGATCTCTCTTGTGATGGTGGAATCTTTGGGATTAGTGAATTTAGGCGGTTGTATTGCACTTACAGTGAGTTCGACAGGCTATAAGCCGCAATTTACTACTATCGAACTCACGTTATAGTACGTTAGTGGAAAGTTGTTGATGGGAGCCAACTCCAATCCTATGCTTCGATCGTCACTCGTAGATTACCACGTTTTTTGAGGACCCGACAGGAGGTGGTCGCCCTTAATCCTTCACCATCGGCATCTTGTTGGGTAAATTCTAGATCGAGTAGAGTTGAGCCGATGCGTAGATTTTTGAAGGAGAGTTGATGAATATTCGCGGACAAGGCTGGATCGAGAATTCGCAGATAGTTACTGGGAGCATCGGGAACTAAATTTACCATCATTTGGAGTAGCTGGAAGATGGTGCCAGTTGCCCAAGCTTGAGGAGAACAAGCAACGGGATACTGAATGGGACTATGCCCTGATACCCGTTCGTAGCCACAGAAAAGTTCAGGGGGACGGTGGTAGGGTTGATGAATTGTCATATCCAAAATGCCTTGCGCGACTTCCAAGGCTTGCTCGACAGCACCGATCGAGCGCAGACCCATCACAATCAGACTATTATCATGGGGCCAGACTGATCCGGTATGATAGCCGATCGGATTATAAGCTGGCGACTGACTACTCAGAGTGCGAATCCCCCACCCACTAAACATATCTGGTGCCCGCAACCGTTCGGCGACGCTTTTGGCTTTTTCTGGGTACAGGAGTCCTTGCTGGAGACATTGACCTGGGTTGGAACTGATACTATCTACCTGTTTTCCCGCGCCATCAAGCGCGAGGGCAATAAAATCTCGATCGGGTATCCAGAAATCATGATTAAATCGTTGCTTGAGATTCTGGGCTTCCTGTTGCCAGCGGGTGGCGAGTTCGTTTTCCTGGCGAATTTTTGCCAGTTCGCTCATCCGAATTTTGGCGGCATAAACATAAGCTTGGACTTCGCATAGCGTAATTGGACCAGTGGCAATTTTACCCTGTCGATCGACGATACAATCGCCGGAATCTTTCCAGCCTTGATTTACCAATCCTCGTGCTGATGTCCGAAAGTAAGTCAGATATCCAGTTTCAGCACACATGCGATCAATCCAGGCCATCGCTGCCACCGCATTGTCCCACAGCCGATCTAGTGTCTCTGTATCATTTGTCCAAGCATAGTATTCTGCATACAGCATTAGCCACAATGGGGTAGCATCTACTGTTCCATAGTAGGGCGTATGGGGAATCTCCTGACACCGAGCCATTTCTCCCATCCGCAATTCATGGAGAATCTTACCTGGTTGTTCTTCCCGCCACTCATCATCGACTTTGCCCTGATATTGAGCTAATACCATCAAGGTTTCACGGGCAATAGTGGGATCTAAGATCAACACCTGACTAGCTGAAATAATCGCATCCCGCCCAAATAGGGTGCAGAACCACGGTACGCCCGCAGATAGTACCATTCCTCTAGCACTGGGCTGATTGGGGTTTGAGCTGGCTAGATCGAAGGTCTGACGCAGTAGATAGATATCTTGTTCTGCTCGTTCGATCGCCTGATTGAGCTGGGGGTTATCAGTGCGAATCTGGACGATCTGCGATCGCCAGTTGTCTTCCTCCATCATTTCAGCGGCTTTAGCTTGAATCAGTGCCACTGGACTATTTACCCGCGAGACTGGGCGATTATTCATCAACATTTTCAAGCGATAGCCGATCTGATAACTAGCGTGAGATTCCAATTCAATCTGCCAGATGGCCGTATATCCTTTGAGATAGTCGGGGAGACGATGCGCAAATTGAATATGTGACTCCAGAATCACCCCATCCAATCCCTGATAAGCCAGTGTCAATTCAGTTACATCTGCGGCTGATTGGCGATCAGGCTGGACTCGACGGAGCAAGCCACCACGCCGTTGACGGCGAAAACCCCGAATCTCAAATAAGTCCGAAAAATCAGCAGCAAAACTTAAGCTCAATTCAAAGCTAACTGGCGTGGTGTTGTAATTATGGATGGTGAGTTCTTCAAATAAGCCCCCGTTGAGCACGATTTCTCGTTGAATACTGATCGTTTCGGCGTTGATATTGGGGATGGTAGGATTGGTGCACAAAGCTGAGAGTGCAAACCCTTTATCCGCATTGCAGGTGAGCAAAATCGGGGAACGCCCAGCAATTTGTAATTCCAACCGACTCAGGAAGCGGGTATCTCGACAAAATAAGCCCAGGCTAGAGATCGTTTCATCCCGCGAGCAACCGGAAATATTGCCAAGTGTATCGGTAATTAGGAATAGGTCGTCATCTTTGAGCGTGAGCGTAGGTTGAGTCCTGTCGCTAACAACACAGCCCCATTCCGGAATATCTAACTCATCAGCCGGAACAAAGACTTTTCCTTCAAGTTCGATCGGATTTGACATAGGATACTTCTCCAGATGGGGTAGATGATATCAAGAATTTTTAATAACTTAGGACACAATCCTCGATTCGGCAGGGTTGATCAGTGGCACCGATTTTAACTCTTTTCAGTTGAAACAACTAACGGATCCACAAACCAACGCTGACCTAAATTTTAACGATGAACGATCTCGATCGATGCCTTGATTGTAAGCGTTTATCTCTTAGCTTGCATCAGCTACTTATTTGTGATAGAATTATTATTCGTGAAATGTTTATGTTATCTGTACTTTAGATGACATGTTCGCGCTTGGGGGTGTGGTGGAATGGTAGACGCGACAGACTTAAAATCTGTTGTCCGTAACGGACGTGCGAGTTCAAGTCTCGCCACCCCCATTTTAAAAATTTCAAAGCCGCAGGATCGGGGGCATCATGTTTGACGAATGCACTCAAACTGATGCTATGTCAATTAAGTGACACAGCACAGTTAATAATTAATCTATCTTTTTATTGTCTGGCCCAAGCAGTTGCAGCCCAAATACGGATGAATAAAACACCCGTCACCAAAGCACCCAATGCCCACTTAATCGCATTTTTGATCAATGCCAGCCTTTGGCCACCATTAGTGATTGAAGCTTGATCTTTGAGACTTTTTTCGGCTGTGGCTGCTTCTTCCAACAGTTTGGTTTTGAATGCCTGTGGGGTCATATTAACCACGCGCTTACTCTTCATCAACGCTTCTATATCTGAAGGTTGCGCTTTCTCGACTTGTTTTTGAACCTGTGCTAATTGGGCAATTCTAGGGTCAAATTGCGCGCTCACTTGAGCTTGACTACGATCGTTTAGAGTAGGTGGCGTGATAAAGAAAATCACAACCAACATAAAATAGAATATCCCAGATAGCAATGCAATCCAAGACAAGAACTTGAGTAGTAACAGCTCTCTTTTTTTTCGAGCCTCTTGATTACCATAGAAAGCCAAGATAAAGCCGATTAGCGGTACAGCCGATCGTTCCACAAATCCACCCGCAGTTTGAAACTGCCAGCCTGGATTACCAAATTGGGGGGGGATGAGCGCGCTAATCACATCAAACAATGTCAGTAGCAATAATCCATACCCAACAATGCGAAAGAGAAGTAAAACTGGGGTCATGAAATAGCACCTTTAATTTAATTAAAGCCAAGAAAGTTGAATTAGACGTTTAGGCTGGTGGAAAGTGACTTTGCCACCAATGAATCCAAGTTACGCCTAATGTTTCTAATTTTTTCATCGTAGCATCAGGAGCTGCCGGATCGATCGGCGTAGAGAGTACTGTCCAGAGACAGCGACTATCCCGGAGTTTCTGTCGGCCTAATAACCAGGAGAACAATCGATCAACCGGAATCCCGTTCACGAGGGGATTTGGATTGCTATTATTATGAAACTGATTGGCTGTCACCGTCGTAATTCCCTGTGGATTGATACAAGTCCCAAAATAAGCTGTTTTCTGATCCACAAATAAGCTGTAAAAACCCAAACCAGATTGTTCTTTGATTGTAGATGGTTGGATCGCAGTAGCTGGAATCTGGGTGAAAACAGGAATTAGGTATTCCAGCGTGGGTGGATTAACCTCTCCATCAGTGATATAGCGCACCTCAACATTGATTGGCTGGGGATTATGTTGGTATTGATAAGACCTCCCCTTTGCCACCATTCCATTCTTGAATGTATGAATTGCTAACTGCTTACTTGCCAACATCGGTAAATCTTGCAGCGGCACTTGCTGCGGAAAATCAAAGGTTGCAGGTTCACTGAGATTCGATTTTGTTGGATTGTTGATGATGACATGACCTAGTACCCCCAGCGCACCACAGCAGAGAATCGACAGTAATGATTGACGTGCAAAGCTAGCGATCGAAATCATGATTCTGACTCCTCTGGCTCAGCTAGTTGTGGTGTAAATAGTTTGATCAGTAACCACACCAGGAATACTAACAAACATGTCCCGATGACGGAAAATATGAGAGAGCCTGAGCCAGCGTGCCAGTAGTCAAAAGCTGCCATCTGTTTCTGAGCTACCAGAATTGCCATCAGTGACACCCGCATGGCATTGACAATAAACCCAATAACTACCGCAGCTACAGGTAAAATCAATTTTTGGTACCATTTCCAAGGCAATGGTAACAGCATCAAAAACAAAACAGACATGCCAAGTAATTGGGTGGTGGAGACGGCACCGGAACAGCCGCTATTGACCTCAACACTTCCCCCTGAAAGCTGAAGATAGACTCCCTTTCTGGTGACAGCAATCCCTGAGTACCACAGCATGGAACTGGCGAATTGAGCTGTCAGGGGTGCAATATTGGTGAGTTTTGTTAATAAGATTTCTGGAATCCCTGAGAAGAATAGAAGGGTAAGTTCCCGCCAATATGCTCTCAATCCTCGAAAACCAGAGGCAATCAGGGCTAAAGCAATACCAGCCAAAAATGGGTACCCGATCAGAAAAGATTCCTCACTGTATCCACTACTCTTGAGTAATAGGAGTGAAAGTAGTAGCGCACCGAGGATGCTGGCGACTAATCCTGTCTGAAATGTAAGTTTGTCCTGTCGTTCCCAGATCAAATAGGCAGCAGTAGCCCAGAATAGTGCGCTAGTAATTTGACGATCGGAACTACCAATTTTAAAAATTAGCGTAAGATGGATAGCCATCACAGCTACGCCGAGAACTAATAGTAAAAAAGGTGGAGCTGTTAGGTAGCTGCGTTTGACAAAAGCCTGTTGTTTCATGCTTTCTATTAATTTTGTCGATTTCCCGTGTTCGTGCTTGGAATAACGAGACATGGTGGCAGATCCACCACTAAATGAGTGAATTTACGTTGGTATCTGGAAACTACCAACTTCAGTATTACCGATTTTGGTGAACATCTTGATTATTTAGTTGGGATGCCTAAACCATTTTGTCCATTGGTATTCAACCAAATTTGACAAGTATTCTGGATTGAGTCACAAGTATAACGAGCGAGTGCAATTTTCTGGCTGTTGCATACTTTCAGGTTGTAGCCATAGCCTTGAGCCACCCGACCAAATCTATCGATCGTCCGATAGCGATCGACATAATCTAGAATATTCCAATATTGAGTATTAACTAATAAATAAATTTGTTTCTGGCTACGATTAGCAATCCAATTTGTGACTAGTTTGGCTGGGAACTGTTCGCTCGTCCACCATAAGCTGGGTACTGTCATCCCCTGTGCTGAAACTGTATCTGCGGTGACAATATTCGGATTGGTTGTGAGATCTGTGGACTTCAATACAGTGAGATTGATATCACAAATTTCTGGGGTAGCTGGATTCAAGCTTGATTGAGCTAAAGTGGGATAACTCCATCCAAATCCGATGTATAAGCTAGTACCGTAAGTGATCAAACAATACACTAATCCATTCACCCATAGTTGACTAAGCCGCATCTGTGGTGACAGATCACGAGAATTGAGCAGAGAGATCAATTTCATTGTTGGTGTTTTTTTGGATACGAGCGGGGTAAATTAGCCCTCATCACCGACTGCTGATCGCCCAGTCAAATTGAACCAACTAGTAATGACGATCGAAACACTCCTCAAGAACATCAAGCCATAGCCGCTAGCTTTCTCTTCAACTAATCAATTGCATTCTGAACTCACGTTAAAGATTACTTTCAATAGATAGAAATAACTAGATTGAGGGCAGACTAGATAGGGGTGTGCGTGAGATTGAATCGATCTAAAAAATTTAACTAAGCTGAGCAATCGGGCTGCGGAGGAATAGATGTTTAAGGCATATGTCGGTCATAGTAACGATCCAGATTCCAAATTTGCAGTGGCGGAGGTACTCGAACAGTGTCTCGGTGCTCTAGCTGGAGCGATGCCTCAAGCTGGCGTGTTGTTTGCCGCATTTGACTTCGATCATCTCATGATTTTAGAGCAAATTCAAACGACATTTCCGGGGATCGAGCTAATTGGTAGCACGACTAATGGGGAAATGTCTTCGGTCTTGGGTTTTCAGGAAGATTCGCTCACCTTACTGCTTTTTTGTGCCGATCGACTGGAAATTCGAGCGGGGTTAGGACGGGAAACTTCTAAAAATAGTGTAGTTGCCGTTGCCGAAGCGATCGCTACTGCCACAGCCAAGCTATCTGGGCCGCCGCAACTATGTTTGACATTTCCCGATGGTTTGACGACAAGTGGTGTCTCGATTCTCGAAGCTTTGAAACAAGGCTTGGGAGAAGGGGTCCCGATCATCGGTGGGATTGCCGCAGATAATTATGCCTTTGAAAAAACTTATCAATTTTTTCAAGGAGAAGTGATGAGCGATGCTGTCCCAATCCTGCTATTTTCGGGAGAACTTTTGTATTCATATGGCGTTGCGAGCGGTTGGACACCGATCGGCAAGCAGAGTCAAGTAACCAAAGCAGAGGGCAATGTTGTCTTTGAAATTGATAGCCAACCAGCATTAGACTTTTATGAATATTATCTGGGGATAGATTGGTTTGCTGGTGGATATGCAATTCACGCACTCGCTATTTTTGAAGCTGACTTAGTCAATTTTTATCTGCGTGCCCCAGTGAAATATGATCGGGAAGCTGGAAGTATCACCTTCTTTTCGGACATTCCCATCGGGGCGATCGTCCAGAACACCACGGCAGTGCGTCAAGATATTCTCCAGGCAACAGCAACATCTTTACAAAGTGCTTTGGCTGGTTATCCTGGAGAGTCGCCAGCAGTAGCTTTACTCGTATCCTGTGCCGCTAGACAGCGGCTGTTGGGGACGCAAGCTAAAGAAGAATTTAACATAGTCAAAGCCAATTTACCCGATCGTTTACCTTGTTGTGGTTTTTATTCCTATGGTGAAATTTCTCCACTAGTTGACACAACTTCACCGAGAGAGGGTCGAGATAAAGAAACTCAGTTTCATAATCAGACATTCGTAACGTTGCTGCTGGGAGATACTTAGGACAATATGGATTTGTTGACTCTGAGGCAGGACGATCATCGAGAAATTCAAAAAGCAAATCGCATTCTTCAGAAACAGCTAGAACGTTCTGAAGTCAATCGGCTGCGGCTCGAAACAGACAATGAGAAGAAAGAGTTTTTACTCCGAAAAGTTATTCATGAATTAGAAGAATCAAAACAGGCAGTGCAGCTCAAAAGTCATGAGCTAGAAACAACCCTAATTGAGCTGCAGCAGATGCAATTGGAGATCGAACATGCCAGAGAAATAGCTGACGCTGCCAATCAAGCCAAGAGCGATTTTTTGGCAAATATGAGTCACGAATTGCGTACCCCACTAAATGGAATTCTTGGCTATGCTCAAATCCTCAGCCGTTCAGAATTTCTCCCCCCCAAAGAACAGCATGGTGTAAATATTATTCACCAGTGTGGCACTCATTTACTGACGCTGATCGATGATGTTTTAGACCTCTCCAAAATCGAAGCACGGAAACTGGATCTCGATCCACAGCCGATTTATTTACCTGAATTTTTACAGAGTGTGACTGAAATTTGTCGTGTTCGTGCCGACCAAAAAGCGATCGATTTTAACTGTCAATTCGATCCTCACTTGCCCACCGGAATTGCCACTGACCAAAAGCGGCTACGTCAAGTATTAATCAATCTGTTGGGTAATGCGATTAAATTTACCGATCAAGGTAGTGTTACGCTCCAGGTGCAGGTATTAGCGACTGACTCAGATGCCACCCTTGCTGAGATTGCTTTCAAAATTATCGATACTGGTGTGGGTATTAGCACCGATGCTATTCATCAAATCTTCCGTTCTTTTGAACAAGCTGGAGATCGTCATCGGCAGTCCGAAGGTACTGGTTTGGGATTGGCGATTAGTCAAAGCATTGTTCACTTAATGGGGGGTGATATTCAAGTTGAAAGTCAACTGGGAATCGGCAGTATCTTTTCTTTTACACTGGCATTGCCCCTGGCAGACAATTGGGCACAACAACATTCACTCGATCCAACTGGAGACAAGATGATCGGCGATGAAGGTCGATCTTGCCATATTTTGGTCGTCGATGACCACTACGATTGCCCAGCTACCGCACTTATTCCCCCACCCGTAGCCGATTTGCAAATTTTGCTAGAGCTAGCCCAAGATGGAATGCTCAAAAAACTCACAACAATCGCCGAGGAAATTGGGCAGCAAAACGATCGCTATCAACCATTTATTCAGCGAGTGCTGCAATTTACCAAACAATTCCAAGTCGAACAGATCGAGAGATTTATCCAAGCATATATCACTGCAACAGACGTTGAATAACACCAAATTATCATGACGGACACGATCGGCGGACTAATTTTAATTGTTGATGATACCCCCACTAATCTAGATGTAATCTCAGAAGCTCTCAGTGATGCGGGGTATGATGTCGCGATCGCTACCAGTGGTGAACGGGCACTCCAAAATGTGCGGCGGCGATCGCCTGACCTGATTTTGCTAGATGTGATGATGCCAGGACTGGATGGATTTGCCACCTGTAAACTGCTCAAAGCCGATCCTCAACACTGTGATATTCCAGTGATTTTCATGACAGCGATCGCTGATGTCAATAGCAAAATCAAAGGATTTGAACATGGTGCTGTGGATTACATCACCAAACCTTTCCAAGAACAAGAAGTCCTCGCACGAGTGAAAACTCATCTACAGTTACGTTGCTTGACTCAACATCTAGAACAGCAAGTTGCCAATAGAACTGCTGACCTCAGATCGGCAAAAGAAGCCGCAGAAGCAGCTAATCATGCTAAAAGTGCATTTTTGGCAACCATCAGTCACGAACTACGTACCCCTTTAAATGCTATTCTCGGCATGGCTGAAGGTCTGCAAGAAGAGATCTTTGGAGATATCTCTCAACCACAACGAATTTCCATCCAAACGATCGAGCGCAGTGGCCAACATCTTCTAAACTTGATTAACGATCTGATCGATCTCGCCAAAATAGAAGCGGGGATGCTCGAACTCAAATGTCAACCAACCCCAATCATTAGACTGTGCGAATTCAGCTTGGCGGCGATTCGATCGCCAGCGAACAAAAAAGCGATTCAGTTAGAACTAAACATCTCAACCGACCTACCGGATTTGATGATAGATGAATGCCGAATTCAGCAAGTATTGACCGAATTATTAAATAATGCCATTAAATTTACCCCCGCAGGTGGACGGGTAAAATTAGATGTCTCTTTACTCGCTGACAACTCCACCATCGCCGCAGGGACTGAAAATACTAAATACATTCGGATTGCCACGATCGATACAGGCATTGGCATCGCACCAGAGAATATTCCTAAACTGTTTCAGAACTTTAGCCAAATCGATAATGCGCTCAATCGTCGCTATCAAGGCATTGGAATCGGATTAGCTCTGGTCAAACGGATTGTCGAATGGCATGGTGGCAATGTCGGGCTAACAAGTCAATTAGGCGTGGGTAGTTGCTTTTCGATCGATCTACCAGCCTCAACACAGCCAGTGATCGGACCCGATTCATTCATACCAGCGGTGGAGATCTCCAACCCCACGCCAGTAAAGATTCTCTTGGTCGAAGATGATCAGGACAATATCGAAACCATGACTGCTTATCTTGAATCTCGTGGTTATCATTTACTCGTTGCCAACAACGGACAGGAGGCAATTTCCCTTCTGGAAGGCTGCGCCAACGATCTAGCGCAGGGACATCTTCCTGACATTATTCTGATGGATATTCAGATGCCTATCATGAATGGACTGGAAGCAACTCGACGGCTGCGACAGATGCCAGAATTTGCGGCACTGCCAATTCTGGCATTGACAGCCTTCGCAATGCCTGAAGATTGCCAAAAATGCCTAGATGCTGGAGCCAATCAATATCTCACTAAACCCGTCAAACTGGGCCAACTAGTCGCGACGATCGAAATACTACTCAATTAGGAATTCGATCAAGAGTACAAGGGTTTTGAGCCTTCAGATGCTATCTTCATTGCAGTTTTTTAGCGAAAAAAGCTCATAATCTTTACGGTACATACTCTTCAGCTTTCTTTTGTGGAAGTCCTACTTTTTACTATTCAACAGTTACCGATTTGGCGAGGTTGCGAGGCTGATCTACGTCTAATCCGCGCATGGAGGCAATATGATAAGACATCAATTGCAGTGGAATAACTGTGAGGACAGGTGATAATAATTCATCCACATCTGGCACAGGTAAAACCTTGTCAAATATCTCTGCTGCATCCTTATCACTGGCTGCAACTACCCCATACAAATGTGAATCTCGTGCTTTGGCTTCCTGGGAATTAGAAATAGCCTTCTCATATACCTTTCCTGGCATCGTAATCGAAATTACGGGTACTTTAGCATCTAATAACGCGATCGGGCCGTGCTTCATCTCTCCAGAGGGATAACCCTCGGCATGGATGTAACTAATCTCTTTGAGTTTTAAGGCACCTTCTAGGGCGATCGGGAAGTTGATGCCGCGACCGAGGAAGATCACATCTTGGGTATCTAGGAAACTATGGGATAGTTCTTCGATATATTTTTCTTGGCTTTCTAAAATTACTTCGATTTGGGAAGGGAGTACTTTTAAGCCAGTAATGATTTCTGCCATTCGATCGACTGTAATAGTCCCGCGACGATGGGCTAGGTCGAGCGATAGGAAGTAAAACGACATTAGTTGTCCCATGAAGGTTTTGGTGGCTGCTACGCCGATTTCCATACCTGCGTGGGTGTCGATCACGCAATCGACGATGCGGGTGATCGCACTATCTGTGCGATTGGTGATGGCGAGGAGGCGGGAGTGATATTTGGGATCTTCATCTTGGCGACGCGATTGCTCGATTTCGATGGCGGCGAGGGTGTCAGCGGTTTCGCCTGACTGGGTAATTCCGATGGTGAGGGTATTGGCTGTCAGTGGTGGGGGTGAATAGCGAAATTCGGACGCATATTGAATCGCGGTAGGAATTTGGGCGAGTTCTTCGATCAGATATTTACCTACCATTCCGGCGTGGAGGCTGGTGCCACAGGCGAC
>JANYIT010000120.1 GCA_025358725.1 Chamaesiphon sp. GL140_3_metabinner_129_sub | reverse complement strand
TCGATCTGAACTGCCCTTTCGCGACACCTACCCGACATTAACCTGTCGCGACACGTCTAACCACTTGACATTTAACATATTGTCGGTAGCATGAGTGGAGTCCGCCAGGATATTCAAATGCGCCAACTCTGCCATTTCTTCCGCGCAGATCCGCAATACGGGATGCAGATTGCTGAAGGATTAGGGATTAAATTAGATCCAGCAATGATGTCTGCGGTTGCTAAAACCTAAAAAGATCGTGATAATCACAGGGAATTGAGAGTAGGAGCAATTCATGACTTGCCCTTACCCTCAATTTTGGGAGCAGCTAAAAACCGTTCTGGAGTTACGCCGATCGGTATCGAACCCCTATAATGTATGAGGAGAATCAGTAATAAATATCGATACTCCGCCATCTATGGCAAGCATATAGTAATTACTAATAGTTTATTTCAGCACCCGATCGCAATAAGAGACTATGGCACAACTCGAAACTAGAACCGAACCGATGGTGCTGAACATGGGGCCGCACCACCCATCAATGCACGGGGTATTGCGGCTGATTGTCACCCTCGACGGTGAAGATGTCGTCGATTGTGAGCCTGTCATCGGCTATCTCCATCGCGGCATGGAGAAAATCGCTGAAAACCGCACCAATCTAATGTTCGTGCCCTACGTCAGCCGCTGGGACTACGCAGCGGGGATGTTTAATGAAGCGATTACAGTTAATGCGGTCGAAAAATTAGCGAATATTACTGTCCCCAAACGGGCGAGTCATATCCGCGTGATCATGCTCGAACTCAATCGGATTGCCAATCACCTGCTCTGGCTCGGCCCATTTATGGCGGATGTCGGCGCACAAACTCCCTTCTTCTACATCTTCCGCGAACGGGAGATGATTTACGATCTGTGGGAAGCGGCGACTGGTTATCGGATGGTGAATAATAACTATTTCCGCATCGGTGGGGTAGCGGTGGATTTACCCTATGGTTGGATTGATAAATGTTTGGATTTTTGCGATTACTTCAGTCCGAAAGTGGATGAGTATGAGAAATTAATTACCAATAATCCCATCTTCCGTCGTCGGGTAGAAGGTGTGGGCACGATTAGCCGTGATGAAGCGATTAATTGGGGTTTATCTGGCCCCATGTTGCGCGGTTCTGGCGTAAAGTGGGATCTGCGGAAAGTCGATAAATATGAGTGCTATGACGACTTTGATTGGGATGTCCAATATGAGACGGCGGGAGACTGTTTAGCGCGGTACTTTGTGCGGATTCGGGAGATGCGGGAGTCAGTGAAGATTTTGCGTCAAGCGATCGCTGCTCTTCCTGGTGGTGCTTATGAAAACCTCGAAGCTAAACGCATCGCCGCAGGGCCAAAATCCGAGTGGGATGCGATGGACTATCAATATATCAGCAAGAAGGTCGCACCGACGTTTAAGATACCCAAGGGCGAACATTATGTGCGAGTAGAAAGTGGCAAAGGTGAGTTAGGTATCTTCATTATCGGTGAAGATAATATCTTCCCGTGGCGGTGGAAGATTCGCGCTGCTGATTTTAATAATCTTCAGATTTTACCGCACCTCTTACGCGGCGTAAAAGTGGCCGATATCGTGACGATTTTAGGTAGTATCGATATTATTATGGGTTCTGTCGATCGATAACCAAAGATTGCTAAAAAATAACGGGTGAGGACATATCCCCGACTTCTTCGAGAAGTCGGGGATATTGCGTTAATGTTAGTGTTCTAATAGCCTTGCTTGTAACTGCAAAAGTTATGTTGGAAAGTGCTGCTAATACACTAGACTCTCATTTGTCGGACATTTGCAATTACTTTAATAACAGAACAACTAGCGGAGTCACAGCAGGAATGAACACAAGAATTAAATTAATTGTCCGTCAAAGCTATTGATTTAAAAATTTTGACTTAATGAAAGAGAAGTTACTAGCTTGCTTATCACCGTATTAGCGGGAGAGACCCCTTTGTTTTCGATAGTAATTTAGATCTTTGATAATCGACCTAAAAATGCTTCAGCAGTAGCTCTGTTGGTAATCTCTCCATCCAAGGTTTCAACTAATAAATTATCTAATATTTGTCGATATTGTGGGCCTGGTTTATATCCCAGTTTTCGTAGATCGTTACCATTTAAAATTGGTTGAATGTGTACCCAAACTGTCAAATATTGCCAAATTTGACGACGAATTATCACCATGCCTCTACACCGCACGGCAATTAAAATTAACAGCGGTAAGTCATACTGACGAAGCAATTGAACGACTTGACTGATACGCTGAAAATTGGGTAATGATGAGATAATATTAGCTTGCGATCGATCTAAATTTTGCAACCTATTGATAGTATCTGCTGGTAATTGAAGATTTTGGGCTACTTGCTGGCGATAGATTGGATCAAGGTAGGCAATAATCGATTCTAATCGCATCTGCCAGTGAACGAGCGTATCCTGTGGATCGAATCTGCTGAGACACCGTTCTAATAACCGAAGCTGTTGCAATAATTCTGGATCTAAATTTAGAGTGGAATGGATGCATTGTAATGCACCTAAGTCAGCTAATAATTCTAAAGCTGGTTGCCAATAAGTTGCTTGGAGGAGATGTTTTAATTCAGTTTTTAGTCGAGTTTGCAGAGCCGGAGTTTTACGATTTGCTTGGGCTGTTTGGTCGTAAACGCCGCTATTAATGGCATAACGAATATAGGCTTCTGTTTGGGTTTCGATCTCACAGCCCAATCGGACTGCAAACCTTACGCCGCGATAAATCCGCGTCGGATCTTCAATAAAACTATTCGGATGTAAAACCCGAATTTGTCTAGCTTGTAAATCAATTAACCCGCCAAAAAAATCTAATAAGGGCGGAGCTGATCCTGGTGTCAGCCGCAACGCCATCGCATTGATTGTAAAATCGCGGCGGTATAAGTCTTGCCGAATCGAACTTGCTTCTACTTCTGGATTGGCTGCGGGGTAAGGATAAAATTCGGTTCTCGCGGTAGCAATATCGACCCACAATGAGTCAAATTCGGGATCTTGGTGCCACAGTAACGCTGCTGTCTGAAAAGCCCCGTGAATGTCCAGACGTGCCCCTGGGTAAAGTTGCTGGAGTGCGGTGGCAAGTTTGACACCCGCACCGACATCTGCGGCTTGATGAAAGCCATCAACTACCAAGTCAATATCTTTAATTGCTAAATTAGCTTTAGTTGTTGTTGTTGCCTCTAATAGTAAATCGCGGACGGCACCGCCGACAAGATAGAGCTGCCAACCTTCTTGTACGGCTATTTGGGCGGCTTGCATCAGTAATTCCCAAATTTGAGGTGCAAGTTTGGTTTGCAATTGCTGGAGATCGAGACTATTCCCCTCCCTATTTGCTGCGGAGGTTTTTACCCCACCCCAGCCCTCCCCTTGTAAAGGGGAGGGAGCAGGAGTAAGAGGATGTTTAGTTTCTTTGCTGATTTCGATCTTGCGGTGTTGATGCAATTCTCGTAAAACATCGGTACGAGTGACAATTCCCACCAACTTTCCAGCGGCTAGTACTGGCAATCTCCCGATATCATAAGTCACCATCAATGCCTCAATCTCTGGCAGTGTGGTATCTGGAGTAATAGTTCTCACCTTGGTTGTCATATAACCTTTGACTGGTGCATGACTGAAACCATGATGCAAGGCGATGTCCAAATCCCGACGGGAAATAATTCCGACTAGCGTATCTGTGAGATTGACTATTGGTAAGCCGGAGTGCCCATAACGTAATAAAATCCGTTGCGCTTCGGCAATTGTGGTTTCGGGGCGAATCGTGCGGATGGGCGCAGACATCAAATCTCTCGCAGTGGGCGGCTGGGGAATTGCTGCGGTAATTGCGGCTACAAGCTGTTTTAAAATAACTTCCACATCGACACCGCGCATACTTGCCGATGCGGCTGGGGCATGTCCGCCACCGCCTAATTGTTGGAATAATGTACTCAGATTAACACCTGGAATTTGCGATCGACCAATTATCGTCACCCGATTTTCACTTTCCCCCGCTGGAAATTCATGGGCTAATAGCAAGACATCGAGTTCGGATATGCTCAATCGAATCTGCGCTACCAGACTGGATAATCCCGGTACAAATTGCTCAGTTTTGAGCGTTACCCACCCGATCTGCTTGCCACAGACGGCTACATACTGAATACTTTCTAGAGCTACCTGCAATAACTGTTGCAACTGCGGCGATAAGCCAGGATCGATATACTCCTTGATCACCGATAAATTTGCACCTTGCTGCATCAACCAGCCCAAGGCTAGCGCGTCTCGCGCTGTACTCAGCTCAAACGTCAACGAGCCAGTATCGACATGAATACCCAAAGCCATTACCGTCGCTTCGGCAGTGGTGAGCACAATATCTGCCCGTTGCAATTTCTCAATAATGATCGTCGTCGTGGCTCCCACAGGCTCAATTTGTACCTGTGTTGCCGGAATATCCCGATCTTGTCCTAAATGATGATCATAAACGACGATCGACTGTAAATATGGTAAATCCAACCATTCGCCAGCCTTCCCCAATCGATCGCGTTGTTGGGTATCGACGATACTCAGAGAGCGAATTGCTGTTGTTACTACCGAACGCCCTTCAATTAGCGGGTACTCATCTCGATACAGTGCCAAAAAATCTTTCACGGCTGGATGTGCGCCACCAGTTAGCACAATCTTGCTCCCAGGCAGCAGCCGCGCTAATCCTACCGCTGCGCCCAGTGTGTCAAAATCTGCCGTAGTGTGGCAAAGAATCAAATCCATCAGCTCACCCCTAAAGCCTAATTCAGCGGCTAGCACGTCGATCCTGTTCGCGCCGTTGTCGATCGCGCCAACCGGATAAAGTCAGGTAGGCTATGCCTAATGTCACCATGACAAGCAGTCCGAAAGCAGCAGTACCTAGAATGGGAAAGAGTGAAGTAGTATCCATCGCGCGATTGATTGAAAAGATTATCTAAGTTAATTCTACTACCTTCCTAAATTAATCAATATCCTCACATCTTGCACCAGCATAAATATATTAGTAATTAGCGTAGGTTTTTGGATACCCATAAAGGGTACCCAAATGTCGTGGCAGTAATAGTATCTATGCATTGGTACAAGCTGTGAGTATCCAAGTGAGAGACTTCCAGTCCGGTTTCCATCGTTAGGAATACCTAGAATTTTCAAACATAGTACTTACGACAGAGTTCTTTTGCAACTAGCTTGGATAGATTGGTAAGCAATTCAACCAAGGATTTAGATCGGTAGTCCAAAATTTTGAGCTGACACCTGCGCAAAATCACCCGCCTAGTAAATAACGGAGTTCAAACCCATGAAAAAATCATCTTCGCTCGCCTTGATCAGTGGTAGTATCCTCGCTACCGTTGTTGCGCTTGTCCCGATGACTTCACCCGCTGCTGCTCAAGTAAATACCCCCCGCACAGGTACTCAAGATACAGGCACCACTACTACATACGAACGCAACGATGATAAGTCAGGTCTATGGGGATTGGCTGGTTTAGTCGGTTTATTGGGATTCTTAGGACGAAACAAGGAAGAAGACCACCGCACTACACGTCGTGATGATACGCCTGTCTATCGCGATCCCAACGTTCGGTAGTTTTAGCCAAATAGCAGGGATAAAAGATGAGTTATGGGACGGTACGATTTGCCCGCCTGAAACCGAATCGATCGGTTTCAGGCGTGACGAATCAGACGATCGATAAAATTTAAGTATTCAATTTGATAGATGATCAGAGTGAAAAAACACCTTACAATATATGTAGTTTAACTTTGTGTTGAATTGCACAGAAAATGCTATGGATAATGAAAATTCCGTAACGAAAAATCCTCAGCCGATTGTGGCTGAATCTGCTGAAAAGTCCGAGATTTTAACTGAGAAGTGCTCGGAGATGAAAGAGGAAATTAAAGACGAAGCCCAGCAAATTTTTGAAGGTCATCGAGGCAATATTAGCAAACCAAAAACTTTGACTGAGGCTTGCTCGGCGATGAAAGAGGAAAGCAAAGATGAAGCGAAAAGGCTTGTCCCAGATCTAGGCAACCATCACTTGTAGATAAGCGGTGGGGCTTTAGCAATCCTATTTGAAAAGCGAAAACCCTAGAGATCCCCCTGTCTTGTCTCACCTTTTTTGACGGGGAACCCGTCCAAAGGTGAGCCGCTAAATCCCCCTTAAAAAGGGGGACTAAGATCCGGATCCGGTTCCCCCCTCTTTTTAAGGGGGGCTAGGGGGGATCTCTAGGGTTTCCGCTTGTGTATATACGGTAGCTTTTTAAGGCTTGCTGGGAAGATCTTCCAAGGTTTGTGAGTGCGATCTTATACTTTTCAAATATCCTCTAAGGCATAACATTTATTCATTTGAGATCGCTAATGTAAATTAATTTATCCTCAATTATTCGTTGGCAAAGCCTTTAGGAACGAAAATCGCATGGAAACTAATCCCCCACACAAACCACCTTTTCAAGAAACAAATGAAGACACCCCTGAAATTGGTGGGGGACCGCACATCATTGAATATTGGGCACAGAAAACACTATCACCCCAAGGATCGAAGCTGTGGAAAACGCTGCTCCATAAAAGTGCTTGTCTATCTTGCTCCTGGGGAACGGGCGGACAAAAGGGCGGATTTAGCAATGAAACAGGTGAAAAACTCCAGCGTTGCATGAAAAGTGTGGAGGCGATTTCTGCGGAAATTCAGCCAGGAGTATCGACGCATTTTTTCGATACAAATCCGATTGCGAGACTGCAACAGTTGTCTTCGCTTGAAGCTGATAAATTAGGTAGATTGAGTTTTCCCGTGATTTTGCGGGCGGGTAGTTCTCACTACGAGCGAATTTCCTGGGCGGAGATTTACGAGATCGCGACTACTGCATTTAGGCGAGATCCAGAGCGAATCGCTTCTTATAGTTCTGGGCGTGGCTCCAATGAAGCCGCTTTTCTACTGCAATTGATGATGCGGACGCTCGGTTCTAATAATCTGGCAGATTGCTCGGATTTGTGCCATGCGCCCTCGACTACCGCCTTGAATGAGATGTTTGGGACTAATACTTCGATCGTCAGCCTGGAGAGCTTGAAGGAAGCCGACTGTGTGGTATTAGCGGGGGCAAATTCGCCTTCCAATCATCCCCGCTTGATGAATGAGCTGATCAAGATCCGCGATAAAGGCGGCAAAGTTATTGTCATCAATCCCGTGATGGAAATTGGATTGGTGAAATTTGGCTCCCCTGCATTTCCCGTCAAATCGCTAGTTCCTGGCTCGGATATTGCTTCCCTATATTTACAACCGATTCCAGGTAGTGATGTCGCCTTATTTGTCGGGATTCAGAAAGCCTTAATGGGACAGGGTAGAATCGATCGATCCTTCCTCCAAGCACACACCCAAGGCTGGGAAGCTATCCTAGCCCAAGCACAAACGACTTCCTGGGAAACCATCACCACAACTTGCGGAGTCTCCCGCGCCGAAATCGAAACCGCCACCATCATCGGTACGTCCAAACGGGTAGTATTTGGCTGGGCGATGGGGATTACCCAACAGACTAACGGCGTGGATAACGTCTACAGTATCGCCAACACCGCCCTAATCAGCGGTAATGTTGGCAAAATGGGAGCCGGAGTGATGCCCGTGCGGGGTCATTCCAACGTTCAAGGCTTTGGTTCGATGGGCGTAACGGTGAAACTCAAAGCCGAGATTAAGCAAGCCTTAGAGCGGCTATTAGGGCGACCTCTGACACTACCCAAGGGCTATCACACTCGCGATCTGATTGAAGCAGCGGAAGCAGGCAAAGTAGATAGTCTACTCTGTGTCGGGGGTAATATCTATGGGGCTAATCCCAACTCAACCCAGGCAAAACGCGCTTTGGGAAATATTGATACGATTATTTATCTAGCCACAAAACCGAATATCGGACACTTTCATGGATTAGCAAAAACCAACACGATTATTATTCCAGTATTGAATCGGTTCGAGCATCCATATAAAACTACGACGGAATCTGGAAATAACTTTGTCCGACTAAATGATGAAGGTGAAACTCATTTAAAGGGTGCCGATCTGGTTGCCGAGGTCGAATTTATTACTAAGTTGGCACATAATTTACTAGGTGAAACTCCGATTCAATGGCGCAAATTGCAAGATCCTTACTATGTGAGGCAATTAATCGCGACAACGATTCCAGGTTATGAGAAGATCGCCGCTATTGATGAGACAAAAGAAGAGTTTATTATTTCAGGACGGATTGTCACAACACCCCATTTCAAAACACCGTCCGGTAAAGCCCAGATGTTTGCTACACCGTTACCGATCCTCACTTTACCAGAAGCTGAAGAGTTTGGGATCGATCGATCCACCAATAGTCTAGTACTGGCATTAATGACGGGACGCAGTTACTCCCAACACAATACAGTCGTCTACAAAGTTGGCGATCATTATCGCGGGATGCCTCATCGCAACTGTATTTTAGTCAACCGGATTGATGCTGAAAAAATTGGTCTAGCTGCACACGATCTAGTGACGGTAAAAGGGGATGCAGGTAAATTGGAGTGGGTAGAAATAATCTATGGCGCAGTGCGGGAAGGTGCGGCGTTGATGTTCTATCCAGAGGTGAATGTGATTTTTAAGGCAAAAATTGAACCGCGATCGGGTACACCTGCTTATAAGCGGGTGCCTGTGGTGGTTTATCGCGATATATCGACAACTAAATAATATTGGAGATTTTATTTTATGGCAAATTCTTACCAAGTCAGACTATTTAATAAAACCGAAGACATCGACCAAACTATTGAAGTGCCATCAGACAAATATATCCTCGAAACGGCTGAAGAGCAAGGAATGGAATTGCCTTATTCTTGTCGGCAAGGTGTCTGTTCGACTTGCACTGTCAAGACGATCTCAGGGACTGTAGATCAGTCTGAAGGATCGTACCTCAGTGAGGAGCAAATAGCTCAGGGGTACGTGTTAATCTGCATTGCTCAACCTCGATCCAATTGTGTATTTGAGACTCACAAAGAAGAAGAAGTCTTGAATGAACATCAATAAATCAATCACTAAATTAGCTCACTTTCACAGGTAAAATCTCATGACATCACCAACGCCTCTACATGGCACAGAACTAATTGATTGTGCCCAAGCAAGTGCTAAACAAGGACTTAAAGTAGCCGCTCAGCAGTGTGGCTATAGTAATGACATCGACACTTTTCAGCGTAAATTAATAGTTGCCCTCGCACATATTGGGATAAAAAATAAAGACTTTGATGATTTACTTAAAACAGTCGCAGCCCAGCCAGAGCTAGGAATTGAAATTGCCCCTGATACAGCAACAAAATTGTGATTTTTCAGGTGACATTGCCACTAAAGAGCTTTCATCTTCCCATTCTTGTGAAAATGCGATCGCGCGGCTTTTGATTTCGTTTCAACTTAATGGCATATGCGATCGATCTGTAGGGCGATCCTAGTTTAATCGATCGAAAGATTGATTAGCTCACATGTTGCGCTAATGCGGACGTATTATTACTGCCATAACCCGTGGGTACCCATCAAGGGCACCCCTACACAATTCACCTGTAGGGGTGCCCTTGATGGGTACCCTAAGATTTACACTGAATACTAATATTTATGTATTGGTGTAAGACGTGAGTTAACCCAATCCCTGCTGCTCGATCTGTCTGACAACAGTTAATGCCGAATAACTGACTCCAGCCGTACCCTCGCCCGGATGGGTAGAATCGCCCACCATCCACAATCCCGCCACTGGAATCCGCGTTGCGAAGCCAAATGGCCCAAATGTCGATACCCGTTGCCCAATCCCGCCGACGATGCCGCGTTCGCGGGCTGTATATCGCTCGAAAGTGCGCGGTGTACCTACTTCCGTGACGATAATATTTTCTGGTGAGAGATCGAAATATTCACCTAATTTGGCGATCGCAATTGCGGTATATTCAGCTTTGATCGCATCATAATCAACGCCCTCACCGTACCATTGATCGGGATCGACAAATGAGGATGCAATAATTGTCGCTTTGCCAGTGGGTGCGCGTCCATCGCCAGGATGACTGACTGAGACAAAGAGCGAATTGTTTTCGCCAATAATTCCATCGTAATCGTAGAGGAATTGCAAATGGGGCGGACATCCCGCCGGAATCGCCGAATCTTTTACGCCCAGATACACTACAAATGCGCCCGAAGCTTGGGGTAAACTCTTAACACGCGATCGATAGCCGTCAATGGATAATAAGGGGATGGGATTGGACTGAGGAGCAGCATCACCGAGCAATCTGACTAAATCCTGTGCCGTCACATTTGCCACCACCTCAGCAGCGGTTTCGATCCAAGTTGCACCCGTTTTTTGGTTGCGAATCTTCACGCCTGTGACTCCAGCTTCGTCGCATTCAATCGATTCTACGGTATGCCGCATCAATAACTTACCACTATCCCGCTCTAGGGAGGCTACTAATCGATCGCTCAATACCTGCATACTCCCCTGAAGGTGGTACAGTCCTTGCGGGGTCTGCGACACACCTAGAGCGGTTGCCGCATATAACAAAGCTGTCTCTGCTGCCGTCACCTGAGAATAAAGTTTTAACTGTAAATCGAGAAATGTCCGCAACCGTTGATTCTGACTCAATCCAAACCACTTCAGCGCGTCACCAACGGTAGACAACGTAAAAGGCACCGTAATCAGCGTATCCAACCGCAATGCACCCACCAACTGAGTTACATCCCACAGATTGCGCGGCGGTAAAATCGGATCGCGACTCTGAAACTGCCAACTAGCATTGAATAGTTGTTGTAAAAATTGCCAGAATGGTTCACTACCTGGAAACTGTTGTTGACGTTCGGCTTGCCACCGTTCGGGATCTCGCCAAACATTAATCGGTGTAGTTTCTCCAGGTAAAAATACCGCACAAGCCGGATCGCAGGGTGTCGCAGGCGGTAAATCGATTGCTAATTCGCTAAAAATCCGATGATGGATGCCGCCTGGTTCCAATCCAGCTACCTGAGTAGCTCCGACATCAAAGGTAAAGCCTTGGCGTTTGAATGTAGAGGCACAGCCACCAGGAACGATCGCCTGATCGAAGATGATTACTTCATATCCCCGGTTCGCCAGCAATGCCCCGGCTGTCAATCCGCCAATGCCAGCACCAATAACTACAACTTTCGGGAGAGATGACTTGGGCATTTGAAGACGCTACGTAAACGAGGAGATGGTGTCGATCGTTATCTTAACGTTTCTACAAGATTAATCTTGTGGGACAGTATTTTACAGATCGAATACTTCAAGTATATGATCCGATCTAGCCGGAACCAGGGGGAGTAGGACATTTCGACCATTACTGCTATCAAACCGACTTCTTGGAGAAGTCGGTTTGATGTCCTCACGAGCTTTGCACTCGGAGATATCAATTTCATTGAGAGCTGTATCGATCTAGTAGGATTTACTACGCCACTTATTCAAGCGGTACTCAGCCACACTTGCTAGGGCACGAGCTTCAGCTAATTGGGCTGAGGGGCTATCGTTACCAGTACTCGGCGAGCTACCCTTGGAGATGATTGCAGCTCCGATATTAGCCATCGGACGCAAGGCATCGATTTGTTGCTGGGTTTGATCGCGGTGATCGATCGGCGTAGTTGCTACCGACTGGACAACTTGCGGAACATATACAGGCACCGCAACAGCGGATTGCTTAAACAAATTGGCCATCAGAGCATTGACATCTGTAAACTGAGTTGGCCCAACATAGTTATAAATTAGCACTTGTTGCAATTTGGGTCGATTGCCAGTTTTCAGATCCTTATCACTACTAGCTACGCCGCGTTGCAAAGATCGCATATTTGTCACAGCCTGCATCGACAACCCAGTTTGGGTCGTAGTACCCCGCTCGAATGGTATTACCGTCTCGCCATAGGCATTTTGATATTCATCACTGTCGATGTAGCTATCAATTTCAGCATCATGGCCGCCAAGATCGAGGATAGTACTATGAGTACGCATTTCCGCAAAATCTGCTGGTGCCCGTCCCAGCAGATGTTTAAAGTTTAGTTCGATCGCCCGATAACGATAGCAATTGTCAAAAAATTTTGATCGATATAGTTCGGACTTCGCAACGATGCGTACAAATTCTCGCACGCTAATTTCTCTCGCTGTTAATTGTGACTCAGCAACGACGAGTCGTTCGCTTTCCATCACATAAGCATTACCTAATACTTGGCGATAGACATTATTAATCAATACATCAATGACGGTACTGTCATCATCTAATGACATCCACACTGGATTTTTAGCAAAAGTGCTAACCATCTAAATAACTCCCAAATTTATGAGCTGTTTTGAGTATTTAAAAACCAATAATTCTCTCAACACGGCAAGAGATCGACCAAAAAGCTTGCGCTAGTCTATTCAGTTATTGCAGTAATACTTCAGATTTTGCTGCTATTTTTTTTGAATGAGCTGAATTTTGGCAGAAAGTTGGAGATAGCCAACTTGAAAATATTATTGTTAAAATTTTAAACAGTCGATTGCTAACAGATTAGGTCAAAATGAGATCCTGACAGCTAAATGTTAAGCATATCTTCATCGAAAGTAATTTAGAGCAACTCAATGTTGTCGCCAGCGGTGATCGAAGATCATTTCGCATCAACCAGACTACAGGTTTGGGGCGATCGCACTAATAGCCCATATTCAATCCCCTGAGCGACAGCTTGATAGGATGCTTCGAGAATATTATCAGATACGCCGATCGTCGTCCAGCGATGGATACCATTACTCGACTCTACCAAGACGCGAGTAACTGCCGAAGTTCCTGCTCCACCATCGATAATTCGCACCTTATAATCAGTCAAATAACACTTAGCTAATTCTGGGTAAAATTGACTCAAGGCTTTGCGTAAAGCGGCATCTAGCGCGGAGACAGGGCCATTTCCTTCGGCAGCTTCGAGGATATTTTGACTATCAACGGCGATTTTAATTGTCGCGAGTGAGTGATGTTGGGTGGCGTTGGCGTAGTCTCTCCCAGGAATAATCGAGCAATGCACCTGAAAATCTTGAATCGTAAACAGCGTTGAAGTTTGTCCCAAAATTTCTCGCATCAATAGTTCAAAACTCGCCTCGGCTCCTTCAAATTGATAGCCTTGATATTCCAATTCTTTGAGCTTGGCTAAAATTTGGCGAGTACGCGGATCTTCTTTCGTAAGTGTCAACCCCATTTCACTGGCTTTGATTAAGACATTACTCAATCCAGATTGTTCGGAAATTGCAATCCGGCGTTCGTTGCCGACTTGAGTAGGGGCGATATGTTCGTAAGTAAAGGGGTTGCGTTCGACAGCGGAAACGTGGATGCCACCCTTGTGACTGAAGGCGCATTTGCCGACGAATGCGGCATAATCATTGGGTGCAACATTGACGACTTCGCTCACAAATCTACTCATCTGAGTTAGGCGAGTGAGATTTGCCGCAGTGAGACATGAATAGCCGAGCTTGAGTTGAAGGTTGGGAATAATCGAGCAAAGATTGGCATTTCCGCAGCGTTCGCCATAACCGTTGATTGTCCCTTGAACCATTGTCACTCCACTGATAACAGCCGCGATCGCATTTGCTACCGCCAGTTCACAATCATTGTGAGGATGGATGCCAAATTTTACCTCTCGATGGGGATCGATGGCATTAATTACCTCACTGACAATTTTGGTAATTTCTTGGGGCAGTGTACCCAATACTTCTCGGTTAAGCCAAAAGCAGGTAGATTAGGGGTGAATCTTGAATAGGCGAGGGTCAGACTATTGCAACTAAAAGAATTCTCACTAATCAATCCAATCATCGAATCAT
>JANYIT010000112.1 GCA_025358725.1 Chamaesiphon sp. GL140_3_metabinner_129_sub | reverse complement strand
GAAATCATCGACGGAACAAAATAGTTCTTCTACACTAGGCATAAGGCAATTCAGGTTGGTTGGTTAGTTGGTACTTCCAGACTACCTGCTTTGCCCCTTTTTTGCTTCTCCTTATCCCGAACTCACGTTAAATACTTTATTTGTCGCGATCGAAGCATTTTATGGGATTGCGGCCAATTCATTAGCTTTACTGGCAGATGCGGGACATAATTTGAGTGATGTGTTGGGATTACTATTAGCTTGTCGTTGCTTTATTTAATGCCATGTTTTTATTGGTTATCTCTGGTGGTGTCGGTTGGGAGGCGATTCTGCGATTTCGCGACCCCGCGCCTGTCTCTGGTAGAACGCTAATTGTAGTGGCAGCAATTGGGATTGTCATCAATACCGTTAGTGCCCTGATGTTTCTAGCCGGACGGAAGCGAGATTTAAATATTCGCGGCGCGTTTTTACATTTGATGGCAGATGCGGCAGTGTCGGTGGGAGTTGTCTTGGCAGGCGTGGCAATTGTCTTTACTGGGGAGCTTTGGTTCGATCCCGCAGTGAGTTTGCTGGTGACAGCCGTGATTGTTGTTGGCACTTGGCAATTGTTGCGCGATGCGCTCAACCTAATTACAGATGCAGTCCCCGCAGGGATCGAACCGTTAGCGGTGCGTACCTACTTAGCAGAACGTCCAGGTGTTGCCGAAGTTCACGATTTACATATTTGGAGTATGAGCACCACAGAAGCCGCGCTGATGGTTCATTTGCTCGTACCCACTGGTCATCCTGGAGATGCGTTTCTCGCTCAGATTTATCGCGATCTCCACGAAAATTTTGGCATCGAACACGCCATCATTCAGATCGAAATTGGAGATTCAGGACAAGCTTGCGCTCTTGCTCCAGAGAATGTGGTTTGACCTTAGCTTAACGCCTACCGCAGAGGAGACGTAAAGACATATTTACTTAATCCAATTTTCTAGATAACGCTTTTTGATAAACCTTGGAGAGCAAGGGCGCGATCGAACTATTGGGGCGTGACGGGATGAAAGTGTAAATGATTGTGCGGACTTGGAGCGGTCAAATGTGGGGAATGTTTGTGGAGATGCTCTTCACCGTAGCTGTGGTCGTGTTCGTGCCACAGCCCAGCTTGTAAGTCTGTGAGGTGACGAGGTTTGAAAGCTACGTACACGACGACTAATAATCCAGCACCGACTAAACTAGTGTAGAAAAAATTCTGAGCGGGTAAATTACTGCCCATCCAGCCTGCTAGTGGATAAGCTAACGCCCACCAGAGATGACTCCAAGCAAAGTGTGCCCCATACACTCGCCCTTGAACTGCAACATCGACACGATCGGCAATTAAGGTTTGAGTCGGCACATTTACCAGCGTTTGCCCGATTCCAGCGATCGCCCATAGCACCAATAATCCGCCCAGATTCACTAAATTTGCAGGTAATAAAGCTAGTGTAATCAGCACAGCACCAATACTCGTCCACAACATCGGGCTAACTCTCTGCTGAAAATTACCCAAACCAACCGATGCAAGTGTTGCCCCGATCCCAAATGCTGCCATCACCCAGCCATATTCAATCTTGCCAAAATGGAGTACACCTTGGACGTAACCGACGGTATTCACGAGAATTTCAGCACCCGCGATCGCGGCAACTAATTGTAGTGCCAGTGCATAGCGAATCGGCGGATCGGCAAACAGACAAACCGTTCCCATCCGAATATCTTCTAGAGTTCTGCTAACAGTTCTAGCTGTCTGTTGGTGCTGATTCACCATCAGTTGTCCGGGCAGTGTCACAATCAGGATGGTCGCGATTAAAAAGGTGATGCTATCGAGAAAAAAGACTTGTCTGGTACCCACAAATGCTGCAATACTGCCAGCTAAACCAGGGCCTAATACGCCTAAAAGCTGATATGTGGCACTAGATAACGCTATCGCCCCAGAGCGTTCTGCTTCCGTCGTTACCAGTGGAATAGTAGCAGTGTAGGTAGGCGCAAAGAACGCATAAAACACATTGAGCGACAGCACGATCGCGTAGATTTGCCAGATCTGAGTGACAAACGGTAACACAGAGACAATGACCATCCGCGCTAGGTGAGTCACAACCATCAATCGTTTGCGATCGACTCGATCTGCAACTGCCCCAGCGATGGGCGAAAGCACGACAAATGCTGTCACCCGCAGTGTTAGTGCTCCCGCCAACACCGTTCCGGCTTGCGCTCCAGCTAACTCAAATGCCAATAATGCCAACCCCAACCAAGTTAGCGCGTCGCCCACGAGATTGATGGTTTGAGCCAGATACAATCTGGCAAAGATAGGATTGTTCAATCCTTGCAGCCAGTGAGGAAGTTTTTTCATGTCGATCGTTGATGTTTGAGTAGGATTTACAGAATGTTGTCACTGAAATCTTGCTGTTACTATATCTCTATGATGGCGTTTTGTAGCTAATTCGCCAACACCGGAACTTAGGCATCTACAGCTTTCAGGGCGGTTGAAATGCTCTAAAAGCATAGCTGGTCTAGGGAAGCCGTCTTGGCGATCTTGGTCATCGCACGATGGTCTGCACCAAACTTACAAATTGCATCACAATGTTGACGCAGATCTGCAAAGAGAATGTATTGCATTGAGATATTCTGCTGTTCGATCGATGGGCGTTTAAGCTGACGAATAACTTCCTGCTCGCGTCGATTTGGCACAACTAAAAAGAGCGTTCTCAGCTCGTGTGGGCATGAGACAGCGAGATCGCTTAATCTCAAGATTCCAGAGTAAATTGAGGTGCTTTTTTCAACTTCAAATGCGCCGATAACTTGGTTTGTCCCTTTTTCTAGCCACAATACATCAATTAAGCCAATTGTATTAAATGTATCTCGATCGATCTCCATCTTTGGTAGACAGGGAATGCAGATAAATGAGAACTTATTGTCCTGATATGCTTTAGCTCGATCGTTACTGGCAACCACAACATCATATCCTAGCGCACGACCAATTTTGAGTAAATGATATTGCATTTCTGTATGCACATCTATTTCTTGTTGTTCTGACATCACCTCGGCATGGCGTTTTTTAAGTAATTTTTTAACTTTACTTTGTTGGGTTTCATCTAGTCCTGAAGCTCCTTCAATTAGCAGTTTGTTTGCACCGATCTCGAATAATAATCCAGCGATTGCCCCTAAATCGGTGGATAACTCATTGCGATATTGCGTATTCACTTGCAGCATCACTTCTCGCATTTTTAGATAACTTTCCCACGAACCCAGTTTTACTTTCTCGTTGAATAGTAAGTTTAATCCATTGACGATCGCTGTATTAAATGGCGGGAGTATCGTTGGATGTAGGAAATAGAGAATATTAGCAACTGAAGGCCCTAATCCCTTAATATTTTTTGATGATAGCTTGATGATTTCTTTAATAAGTTGTTCTTCTTTAGTCGCATTCAAACAACTTTCTAAAAATTGACCAAAGGCAACTTTGTTTACTTCAGTCTCATAAATATCGGGAATGCGGAGTTTAGGTTTCCAATAAAACGGATGCGCTGCACCCTCGAAAACTTGCTTTTGCTCGGTGATGCAGGTTAGCACAAATTCCAAGGACGATCCTTTAAAGTCATTACCGAACCTGCCATTTTTGATATCTTGAGTCACATTCAGTACGCCGCGACGGATCGATCTAAATGCTTTCAACCGATCCTCATTATTGATAAACCAAGTATTGTAGACAGATTCAGAGTCTTGTTTATATTGACGCACAATATTCAGTAGATCGGTCATCGACGCAGCAACCTTACATAAAAAATTAGAATGTTCGCTCCATTCCCACTACTCATTATGACTTAGAACATATAAAGAGGCTAATAGTGAGAAGACATATTGACTCGATTCCGCAGCCGTTGGATGAATACCGATGGTTTCATTGAAATCTGCTTTTGTTACGCCCTTTTTAATGGCAAGAGCCAGACACTGAATAATCTCGGCAGCATATTCACCTACCATATGTGCGCCCAGCACTCGGTCTGAATTGCCATCAACTACTAACTTCATCAGGGTTTTCTGCTCCGGTTCAGCAATAGTGTCGAAAAGTGGTTGGAACTTAGAGGAATAGCAGCGGACAGCTTCACCCAATTTTTCCCGTGCTTGAGCTTCAGTTAAGCCGATAGTCGCGGCTTCCGGCTGAGATGAGACAGCTTTAGGAATAAATTCATAACTTATAGTTCCGGGTTTATTGCCAAACACTGTATCGGCAAAAGCACGACCTGTCGCAATTGCTACCGGAGTCCAATGAGGTCGATTAGTACAATCGCCAACCGCAAAAATATGGGGTTGGTTGGTGCAACTAGATTCATCTACTGCAACCGCACCTTGCGTGACTTCTACGCCTGCATTCTCCAAACCAAGGCTACTGACATTCGGGACGCGACCCGTAACACATAGAACGGTATCAACAGTTAAAGTATCTTGGCTGTCTCCTGACAAACTGACACTTAAATCTGCTTGTACTCGTTCGATTTTTTCGACACTGGTATTGCAAAGAACTCGAACTCCATTCTTTATCAAGCCATCGCGAACGGTACGCAGATCTTCATCATAGCCTGGTAAAACACAGTCTTCCGCCACGATGAGAGTGACTTTGGAGAGCGAACCATTCATACTTCCAGCAAACTTGATGGCAATTTGGTTGCTGCCGACGATGAGCAGATGTTCGGGTTGCTGCTTGAGTTCAAACATTTGGCGCGATGTGATGGCATATTCGATCCCTGGAATGTTGGGTTTGACAGCTTCCCCACCGACTGCAATCAGAATTTTGTCAGCCGTGATGCGTCGTTCCCCAATATCTAAAGTATGAGCATCTAAAAATTTGGTATCTCCTTTGACTAATTCAACTCCTGCTGTTTGCAGGTGCTGAATATGCAATTGACTCAGATGCTCGATGGCGTGGTCTTTGGCTGCCATAAATTTATGCCAGTCAAATCGCTCGTTAACTTTATTCCAGCCATACTCGTCAGCATCTTCAAGAACGTGGGAAAAACTAGCCGCATAGGACAGCAGTTTTTCAGGAATACACCCGTGAACGACACAGGTACCACCTACCCGATCTCGTTCGGCAATTGCCACATGAAACCCATATTCAGCAGCTCGTCTGGCAGCACTAATGCCTCCAGGCCCCGCCCCAATTACAAACAGGTCGTAATCAAATTTCATAATGATTAAATAAAATAAGTTCTTATTTGAATCGTTAATATTAATTTCTGTTGATATTACTACTAGTCTGACAGCCCTAAATGAAATTGAGATGAAATTAATCAATCTATCTTATAAATATGAACTGATTTATTTCGATCTGTTGTCATAGCATTAGTAGATGAAATTATGATGAAATTAAGCAACCAGTTTAAAACTATTATTCCGTTGGGTGGGATCAGTCAATGGTCAGTCGGGAATTATTAATATTGTGGATGAGCACACCCATAGTATTTCTATTTTTGAGTGAGCAGGAAATAAAATTCGCTCGATTTTTGCAGCGATCGATCCCGCGAAGCTAGGTGCAGTGAAAATTAAATTGCTACGTTCGATCGCAGGTTAGATAACCGTAGCCTTCGGAGGTGGATAGCGTGAATCTTGTCGGAGCATCTGCCATCCCGACTTAATCAGCGACAGCGCACTAAAGCTAATTACTAGCACTACAAATAAACTAGCGGCTGCATCCGCCCACAACCAACCGAACCAATACATCACGCTAGCCGCCACCAGCGCACTCAACGCACTAGTCGCATCCGCAACCCCATGTAAGAAAACTCCCCGCAGATTCAAATCTCGGTCGCGATGTCGATATAGTAAGTAGACTACAAAACCGTTCGTAGCTAGGCTTAATCCGTCTACCAGCAACATCGGTAAAGAAGCTACCGATTCGGTCGTTTGTAGATGTTTCACCGCTTCTAGGGCAATTAAGAGCGCGATCGCACCCAAGCTAATCCCATTAATTAACCCAATCCCAGCCTTCAACCGCTGCTCGGTGCGGGTGGTACGATTCGAGGGCTGACGTTGCACCACCCAAGCAGCGATGAAAGTTAGTCTCAATGTCAATAGATCTGCAAATAAATGTCCCGCTCCGGCTAATAGCGATAGACTATGACTCCAGATCGCCGTGGGAGCATCCCACTTTTTATTATTCCATTAATTAATAAAGCTCTCACAAGCAACACGTAAGGGACTGCGGCGATCGAGACTATTTTCTCTTTAGGGATTTTAAAAAGTGGGATGCTCCCGATCGCCGTTCCCAATTCGAGCGAGAACAACGCAATCCGCAAGCCTAAAATCATCCACAGTAGAGATGTTTTAGGCTGGATACAATCGATGTCTAGCTGATTCACTAGTTTATTACTCACTTTAGGTGAATATGACGATTATTTCAGAACTCTAGTTGCATTAAAAATCGCAACTAAGGCCACACCAACATCAGCAAAAACAGCTTCCCACATTGTTGCTAATCCTAGTAACCCCAATCCGATAAAAATAACTTTAATAGTTAAAGCAAAGATAATATTCTGCATGACGATCGCGTGAGTCTTCTTGCCCACCTGAATCGCTTCGGCAACTTTTGAAGGATCGTCTGTCATCAATACGACATCGGCAGTTTCGATCGCTGCATCCGAACCCAATCCACCCATTGCAATCCCCACATCGGCTCTGGCAATTACAGGTGCATCATTAATTCCGTCCCCAACGAAAGCCACCTTACCCTTCTTAGAAAACTCCCCAAGTAACTTTTCGATCGCCGCTACCTTATCTTCTGGCAATAACTCCGCTGCAAAAGTATCGACACCCAAGGTTTTCGCGATTCGTTTCGCTACAGCCTGGGAATCCCCCGTCAGCATCATCACTCGTTCGACACCTGCGGCTTTGAGATCGCGAATCGCCTGAACCGCATCTTCTTTAATTTCATCAGCAATGATGATGTAACCAGCATAGATCCGATCGACTGCCAAATGCACTACCGTACCCTCGACATTACAGGTATCATGAATAATGTTTTCGCGGTGCATCAATCGATCGTTTCCCGCTAATACTAGCTTTCCTTCAATCGTCGCCTGAATCCCGTGAGCGGCAATTTCGGTATAATTTGAGATATTCGATTCATCAATGGGGCGATTATAAGCTGTGCGAATTGATTTGGCGATCGGATGATTAGAATTTGCTTCCGCCTCGGCGGCAATGCGTAACAAATCGTCTTGCTTAAAACCATTGTACGGGACAATCTCACTCACTTTAAATACACCTTTAGTTAGCGTCCCTGTCTTATCAAACGCGATCGCTTTAACTCCTGACAAAGTATCTAAGAAAGTCGCTCCCTTCACCAAAATTCCCCGTTTAGCCGCCCCACCAAGACCTCCAAAATAGCTGAGTGGAATACTAATTACCAATCCACAAGGACAGGAAATTACCAACAGCACCAGAGCGCGATACACCCATTCAGCATGGGTGGCACCTGGAATTACCAGCGGTGGAATTAAGGCAACTAGTAGCGATGAAATTACCACGATCGGTGTATAACGACGGGCGATTCTAGTCATCAACTTCTCAGTTGCAGCTTTCTTAGCACTTGCATTTTCAACCAGATCGAGAATTCGCGCGATCGAGGATTCTCCAAATAATTTAGTAACGGTGACAGTTAATAACCCAGATTGATTAATCATTCCGGCTAATACATTCTCAGCTACATTCACCGTGCGTGGGACTGATTCGCCTGTTAATGCTGATGTATCGACTTGAGAGTTACCTTCGATAATTTCACCATCGAGAGGCACCTTTTCCCCTGGTTTGATGACAATTGTATCGCCTACTTTTACCCGTTCTGGTGAAACGACTTCAACCCCATTAGCCGTTTTGAGATTGGCCGCATCGGGGCGAATTTCGAGTAGTGCTGAAATCGATCGCCGAGACTTACTGACTGCTGATTCCTGAAATAATTCACCGACTTTGAAAAATAGCATTACGCCCACTGCTTCGGGTAGCTTATGAATCGATATCGCCCCAACAGTCGCGATCGTCATCAGGAAGTTTTCATCAAACACTTGTCCGCGTAAAATATTTCGTCCGGCAGTAGTCAATACCGTCCAACCACTTAATAAGTAGGCTGGGATAAATACTAAATATTCCCCGATCGAATAGGGCGTATTGTGCAGTGTTTCCTCAAAGACTGAACCCAACACAAACAAGGCAACTACAACCCCAACTAATACACCTTCACGTTTGAGGCTAAATTCTCCCCCACCATGATTATGATCGTGGTCATCTTCGTCTCCATCATTTTGACTACTGCTAGGGTCGTGACTACTGTGGTCGTGACTGCTATGGTCGTGGCTGTTATGGTCATGACTGCTGTGGTCGTGACTACTATGGTCGTCGCTGCTCTGTATAGCTGGAGACTTAGACTTCCCTTCGACGATCGTATATCCCAAAGCTGTCACTCGTTGCTGAATATCTGCTTCACTTACCCGTGCTGGGTCGTAAGTGACAATTAGCCGCCCAGTTGCCACCACCACAGATATCTCAGATATCCCCGCTAGCTTCTCTAGACTGCCTTCAATTTTCATTGCACAGCTCGTGCAGTCCATCCCACCAACTTGCATCCGTTGGGTTTTGAGCGCGGGTACTTGAGTCATATCTGTTGTAGTGGGTGATGAGCGGAGCAAATATCTTTAATTATAGATCGAAACCAGAATACCTGAAAATATATTCAGATGTATAACGATTCTCATTATTGCCGCTATAATTTAAGGAGAGCCAATCTTCTTCAACTAAACATTCCATGACCGAGCAGAGATATTCAAGCAGACTCGCCAAAGACGACGCTACGCCAACGATCGAAGATACTCAAGCACCTCGTTGTGAAGATAGTTTGGTGCATTTAGATAATGTCCGCCAACTGCAACTAGACATTCTGCCAATGCCTGAAGCCCAACGTCGGGCAGAATTATTTAATGTCTTGGCAGATCCCAATCGGTT
>JANYIT010000086.1 GCA_025358725.1 Chamaesiphon sp. GL140_3_metabinner_129_sub | reverse complement strand
CTAAGTTAGTGAGCTGATTTCAACCATTAAATTTATAGTTGCAGTTAATGTGGTCTCAACTGGATGATTGCAGTCTCAGTTGCAACTAATTCGGTCTCAGTTGCACTTAATGTGGTCTTGACTGCACTTATAGTTGCAGTTAATTCGGTCTCAAAAAAGCGATGATTGCAGTCTCAAGGATTTAGTATTGCAGGTCGCTACATCTAGTACCCGCCCTTTATACTCATCCGATTTACCCTTCAACAACAGATCGAGAGCTTCCAGTTCCCGATTTTTCTTAGAGCCATTAAACTCAATTGCCATTTATTATGCCTCTAAAAGCTGAGTAGATGCGAGTACCTGATAAGCTTTTTGAGTATATTGATAGATATCGCTCTTAGCCACAATCCCAAACTTACCTAACTCCATCGCCTCATCAAACGTCCACTTATTGGCATTAATTTTAATGCGCTTACTATCTGCTAGCTTCGGAAAATCAACAACGACCATCTGATACTTTTTGATGGTAGCCTGTAACTCTTGATGTTCGTCAAAATAGTCCCAATCATCGCACAGTCCCCAATTTCTTACCAATACAGTCGGTTGATTTTTATAGAACTCTGCCGATGTAATCAAGATTTGAATTGAGTCATCTTCACCATTGCAAACAAACCATCTCACCCAATCGATTTGATTGGCTTTACTGAGTGCGAAGATATCTTTTTCTTCCAGCCATGATGTCAGTGGATAGTGAACTTGAGCGGGTAAATCTAAAACGATCGTCCGCTGCGATGCCATCTCTAGTAAGATGTCTGGTTCATCAATTTTTTTGATGTTCTCGCTGAACTGGGTATAGTGAACGGATTCATCGTAAAACTCAGCATATCGCTTTTTATCTTTGTACCGACTTGCAGCCGTGGGATTACTTCGATCCGCTGCATATAAATAAAATGATATTAGTTTCGATGCTAAATATTCGGCAATCACAAAAGCAATCCATGATTTACCCACTCCACCCTTTTCACCATCAATTAGATGTATCTTCATATTTTTAATCGATGATTATTTAAACTGTTCCGAGCCAGCTTTAGGTGGTGACTTATATGGTGCGTCTGTCTCTACTGCCTTATCGACAGTCACCTCTTTATCTTTAAGCGTGGATTTTTTAGCAGCTTTAGGAGGCGGTATTTCTTGACTTTCCCCAACAGTAGCGACAGGTAATGGGGTAACTTTTGACTGCTTTGATTGCTTTGACGGCTTTGATGGTTCAGGCTGAGATTTATCAAAATCTCGAATATATTGCTTGAGTGTCGTACTGCTAATAGCTATATTTTTTTGAGCGAGTAACTTACTAATCTCATCGAGGTTATATCCCTTATTCATCAGATCTTTAATCGCAGGTAAGATCTGTCCGATTGCTTCTCGAAGCGAGTAATCTGAGGGAGCCTTGGATGGCAGATTCCCGAACGTACTAATGGCATCATCGATTGATGATTTTTGCACTCTAATGTTTTTGGGCATGGGAATATCGAGTAAGAGCTTGCCCTAGTATGCCCATATTGGTCGAGCGATCTATCACCTGCTAGTAATATGCTCGGCGTGGGTATGCTGAGTTGGGGGGTGAGAGTGTACTCAGTACACCTTTATTTGCCCTTCGGGACGCTATCGCTCAAATAAAGATTCCCTTCGCCCTACGGGGTTATCCCCTAGCTTTGTTGAGATATTTTCCCCATGCCCTACGCCATCGTCAGAATAGCCAAGCTCAAACAAGCCAACATTGCTGGGAGTGGAATGCACGTCTCTAGGGGACGAAGTACTCCCAATGCCGATCTGTCTCTGCTGGAAGAGAACCAGACTTTAATTCACTATGACGACCAACATTTACCACTGAAGGAAGTCGTTCACCAAAAAATCCACTCAGTCCCACAGCAGCGCAAAATTAGAACTGATGCCGTCTATGCGGTGGAGATCTTGTTAACTGCCAGTCCTGAATATTTCCGACCCGATGACCCCAGTAAGTATGGAGATTATCAAGCGGATAAATTAGCAGACTGGACAGAGGCTAGTGTCAAATGGTTGAAGACAGAATATGGCGACCGCATCGTCAGAGCCGAACTTCATCTCGATGAAGCGACTCCCCACATCCATGCTTATCTAGTCCCTACCGATGAGAACGGTCAACTCAACTGTAAGAAAATCTTTGGTGGTCGGGCTAAGATGTTTGCGTTTCAAGATTCCTATGCAGCGGCTACTCAACATCTAGGATTAGAACGCGGGGTGAGGAATAGCCAAGCCGAACATACCACTATCAAGGATTATTACTCGGTGGTTAATGCTGCAAGTGAGCAAGTAAACACGAGCGATCTCCAAGCAATCCAGGCTAGGGCTATTGCTTATACTCAGATGCAAAAAGAACACCAGGAGTTAAAGCGAAGATTAAAGCTAGTCGCCCAACAGCGGGATGAACTCGAACAGAAGCTGGAAATGACTCAGGAAAAATTAGCGGTAAAGCAGCAAATCGATCTGGCTGTGAGCAATCCTCAAGCGTTAGTATCGCTCGGTCGGGTTGCTTGTGAATTGAGATTACCACCAGGGCAAATCGATAGGGATATTCCCGCTCTCGATCTGGTCATGAATACTCGTCAAACCGATCTAGTGGGGGCTACCCAATGGTTGACTCAGAAGTTTGGAGCAGCCGCGACAATTGGACTAGTTAATGACCGAGTTCGCCAGATTGCCACCGAACAACTCCCAGAGAAATTTATTCCCCCACGACCAGAACGGGAGCGATGGGGTGAGGTTAAAGATTATCTGACTAGCACTAAACGGCTACCTGCTAAGTTGGTCGAGCGGTTGCATGAGGAAGGTCTGATTTATGCGGATGAGGGTGGGAAGTTAATTTGTTTGCATCGGGATTTTGAGGAACGGGTGACGGGGGCAACGATGATCGATTTAGGGGGAGAGGATTGTCCTAGTGAATCAGTAGAGGGATCTGGTTTGTCTGTGGGTTGGTATTATTTTCAATCTTCACCCCAAGGGAAAATCGATAAGGTGGTGGTGATGGATGACCCGCTGGAGGCGATGGCTTATGCAACGCTGAATCCTGCTGAGGAGACTACGTTATTTTTGGCGGGACATGAGGGGGGTTGGCTGCCTGGAGATAAGTTACATCGGGTTGATGTGGTGGTGGGGAGCAATGCGGAGTTTTATAACTTACCAGGACAGGTTGAGTATGAGTTACCTCAGTCGGAGAGTTGGGGTGAGGATCTAGAAGTTTATCTGGATGAGTCGATTGAGAAGGTTTATCTGGTTAATGTGAAGGAGGCGGCTGAGGAGATAGAGGAGTCTTACGGCTATGAGATGGGGATGTAAATCGATTTTAAATTCGGCTTGGTTTTTCGTTCCCTATAGGAAACGAAAGAGTTTGGTTTGGCAAATTGTTAGCTCTAGCGACTTCTGAGGGCATGGTAGGCACCAAAAAATTAAACATGCTTAGAGTAAAAGTTCCTAATCTTATCTGCTGTTGATAAATCGTGATTCCTTCCAGAATCTCCTATTTCATCAAAACTAGCTCTCTGAGGCAGTTTCAGTTGTTTTTGTTTGAGTGTTTGAGCCGATTCAATATTTTCACTGTTAGAAATCCTAGTGACTTTAGTGACAAACCTACCAAAACCAGCTTCTAGTATAGATTTAAGTCTGTCACTAAGCTTAGTGACAAATTTATCATCGTAAACTTTACAATCTTTGTCCAGCAAGGGTTTCCAGTTTGGCACTAAGCTTAGTGCCATTCTAGTGACAAACTGGGAAGCTGCAATTAACCTTCATTGATTGGTTTTGAATTTGTCACTAGAAACAGGAATAGTTTAGTGACAAATTTGAACCTCTTTACTACCAACGGTTTCATGTCTCTTAACAGTATTTTTGTCACTAGCTCTAGTGACACACTAAAAACATACAGGGGAAATGGTTTCAGGAGTTTTGTCACTAAAGTCACTAGGATTTCTAGTAATTAATATTTGATATTTTTTAGATTTAGGGGATTCGCCATTAGAATTTGCGTATCCCAGATCGACAACCGAAGCCATGTAAATCCGCAGATCGTCTGCGGATGGTTTCTCAGCAGCACTCCACCATCGGGCAACATCTCTGGCTGTAATCCATCCCTTTCCTTCAAACCGATCGATAAACTTCAAGATTCTGGATAACTCAGGATCGTCAGTCAATCCCAATCGTTGATATTCAAGCAAGGTTTGCCCCAGCTCCCATTGAGTCCAT
>JANYIT010000073.1 GCA_025358725.1 Chamaesiphon sp. GL140_3_metabinner_129_sub | reverse complement strand
GTCGAAGCGATTATTCAAGCCTACGAAACCCACAAACCCGACTGCATCGCCATGAGCGGACTGCTGGTAAAATCCACCGCCTTCATGAAAGATAATCTCGAAGCCTTCAACGAAAAAGGCATCACCATTCCGATTATCCTCGGCGGTGCCGCTCTCACCCCCAAATTTGTCTACAACGACTGCCAGAATGCTTATAAAGGACAGGTAATCTACGGCAAAGATGCTTTTGCCGATTTGAACTTTATGGATGCGCTCATGCCCGCCAAACAGGGCAACAAATGGGATGACACCCACGGCTTCCTCGACGAAAATGGCAACCCAATTAAAGTCGCCGTCGAAGTTGAAGCACCTAAACAGCAGACAGAAAGTAACGAGCCAATTGTAATCGATACAGTGCGATCGACAGATGTATCATTAGATATCGATCGACCTACACCGCCATTCTGGGGCACCAAAATCCTCAAAGATGAAATCTCCCTCGAAGATCTATTCTGGCACATGGATCTCCAAGCCCTGATCGCCGGACAATGGCAATTCCGCAAACCCAAAGACCAAACTCGCGAAGAATACGACGCATTCCTCGCCGATAAAGTCCACCCGATTCTGGAAGAGTGGAAAGCCAAAATCCTCACGGGCGAATGGCTCGAACCCCAACTGATCTATGGCTACTTTCCCTGTACCGCCGAAGGTAACTCCGTCCACGTCTACGATCGCAGCGTCATCGATCGAGGCTTAACCCCCCAAACAGCCACCCCCGTAGTCACCTGGACATTCCCCCGCCAAAAATCCCTGCGTCGTCTCTGTCTGGCTGATTTCTTCCGCCCACTATCAGAAAATAAATTCGACGTATTCCCGATGCAAGCCGTAACGATGGGCGAAGTCGCCAGCGAAAAAGCCCAAGTGTTATTCAAAGCCGATAACTATGCCAACTATCTCTACTTCCACGGTATGGCTGTTCAAATGGCTGAAGGTTTAGCCGAATGGGGACACGCCCGCATCCGCAAGGAGTTGGGTTATGGCGAGTTAGAGCCAGATAATATTCGCGATATGTTGGCGCAACGCTATCAAGGTTCGCGGTACAGTTTCGGCTATCCCGCTTGTCCGAATGTGGCGGATCAGTTCAAGCAGTTGGAGATTATGGGTGCCCAGCGGATGGGGATGACGATGGATGAGAGCGAACAGCTTTATCCTGAGCAGTCTACGACTGCTTTGATTGTCTATCATCCGACTGCTAAGTACTTTAGTGCTTAGGGAGTAGCAATAAAATAAGCTCCCAAATTGTAGGGTGTGTTATCGCGCAGTGTAACGCACCAGACTAGTGATCGATAGTAGTTTATTTATCTGCAAGTCCCTCAGGTTTGGTTGGAGTTAAGTAATAAATAAAAGCTCAATGATCGTCTGAAACTTATGTGGTAGTCAGTGCCCACCCTACATCTGTTTGGTGAGTTTTCTACATAAATGTCAAATACTTTAAAAATTTAGAAACCGACAAAATATAGAGTAATATTAAATATTGCTACCGCCGTTGGCTCAATCTATGCTAGACATCCAAAATCCACATGAAATTAAGACTTACTCTCGGCATAATCGGCTACACGCTCTTAACAATCCTAGCTTCGATTCAACCTGCTCAAGCTAATGACTATGGAACCAGCCGCCAACGGAGAACATGTCCATCAAGAACAGAACCACGCAACGGCAGAATTAGTGTCGAACAGGCAAAGATGTATGTTGCTTGCTATTACGAAGAACGAGCAGTTTTTAACGCCGCAGTAGATTTTGTTGATATTCTCAGTCTGCAAATTGCTCCAAAATCTCGTCGGGCTAGGGATGCCGATCTTCGGCTGCACCAAATCGATATCGAAAAGCCCATATACGAAATCAAAGGTAGTATGATTGTACACAATTGCCAAAATATCACTGAAGGGTATCCGCGTGGACAAAACTGTCGTGTAAGTCGTATACCTAAAAGTATGGGGAAATGTTATCAAACAACTTTTGGTGACTGGTACTGCGTGATGGGGGGATCTTCTTTGGTAAGACCAGAAACAAAAATGCCAGCACCTAATTAAAATTGTAAGATTGGTTAGGTTAACTGTGTCGTGGACAAGCTTTCACAAAACGAGCCTGTTTTAAGAGGAGTTTTTGCCTACCAATTCTACCGATCAAGTTGTCGATCAATTATGCCCAATTGTTTGATCGATATTGACACTTGATCGATTTGAGGTTGATGCGATCTGTTTTGATCCCATTGCCTTTGGCACGCACCGCCGAACGGATGTTGGCGCGATCGATACAATCTAAAATCGAACATTATCACAAATTTCATCTGTGCCTGTCGAAAACCCTCGGTAGGGGTAATTCATGAATTACCC
>JANYIT010000051.1 GCA_025358725.1 Chamaesiphon sp. GL140_3_metabinner_129_sub | reverse complement strand
TGAAGTTGTAATGACTGTTGGTTCGACTCAACCAGAACTACGTGTAGACGTATGGTCTGGCAATCATCCCTTTTACACAGGGACACAGAAAATCATTGATACAGAAGGTCGAGTCGATCGATTCCTCAAAAAATACGGGATGTTGGACACTACTGCTCCTGTGGAAACTCCTGCTGCTGAATAGCAAAATTAATCTAAGAAACCTAGAGATGCGATTTATTTAATTTCGTGTCTCTAGGTTTTTCAATATTTATAAAAACATCAATTAATTGTTTACTAGACTTCGGCGTAGATCTTTACCCCCAACCCCCTTGTAAAGGGGGCTTTCCGGCTCCCTAAAGGGAGCTTTTCCGGAGACTTCCCCGCCTCTTCGGGGAGCTTTTCCGGCTCCCTCCCCTTTATAAGGGGAGGGCTGGGGTGGGGTAAAGATCTACGCAGTAACTCAACCTAATATTATTTAAACCACTAAACCACTAAAAGATTATGGCAGAGTCATATTTACTAGATAAACTCAGATCCGTCGAACAAACATTTCACGAACTCACCCGCAAACTCGGAGATCCAGACATCGCCAGAGATGCAAGTGAAATGCAACGGATTGGCAAAGCCCGCGCCGCACTCGAAACCGTCGTCGAAACATTCGACAAATGGAAACAAACCCAAGAAGATCTAATTGGAGCCAGAGAAATCGTCAAAGAATCGGGAAACGATCTCGAACTTCAAGCAATGGCTTCCTTAGAAGCTGAAGAACTGGAAGCTCAAAGCGCAGAATTAGAAAGTAAACTGAAAGTTTTACTATTACCTAAAGATCCTAACGATGATAAAAACATCATGTTAGAAATTCGGGCGGGTACTGGTGGCGATGAAGCCGGAATTTGGGCGGGTGACTTGGTGCGGATGTATTCCCGCTACGCCGAAACCCAAAAATGGAAAGTGAAACTCGTCAGTGAATCCCTTGCGGAAATGGGCGGTTTTAAAGAAGCCGTACTAGAAATCCAGGGCGAACTAGTATATAGCCAACTCAAATTTGAAGCTGGTGTACATCGGGTACAACGGGTACCACTCACGGAATCTGGCGGACGAGTCCACACATCCACCGCGACTGTCGCAATTATGCCCGAAGTCGATGAAGTCGAGATCTTCATCGATCCTAAGGATATCGAAATGAGTACCGCTCGATCGGGTGGTGCGGGCGGACAAAACGTCAACAAAGTAGAAACCGCCGCCGATTTATTCCACAAGCCTACCGGAATTCGGATCTTCTGTACCGAAGAACGTTCCCAACGCCAGAATAAAGAACGCGCCATGCAAATCTTGCGGGCGAAGTTGTACGATATCAAACTGCGCGAACAGCAGGAGGAAGTAACTTCTATGCGTCGTTCCCAAGTCGGAACTGGATCTCGATCAGAAAAAATTCGCACCTATAATTATAAAGATAACCGCGCCACCGACCACCGACTCGGACATAATTTCGGGCTGGAGAAGGTGCTATCCGGCGATCTAGAGGAGGTAATCCAAAGTTGTATCTCCCAAGACCAACAGGAGCGTTTAGCCGAGTTAGCAGCCTCTACAGGCAGTTAACTCAAACATTCACATCAAAGCTCAAAATTCATGAACATAGTATGTGGCGATCTGATTGAATTAGCAAAAGCTGGAGCCTTTGATGTCATTATTCAGGGCTGCAACTGTCAATGTCGAATGGGTAGGGGAATTGCTTTAACCATTAAGCAGCAGTTCCCCGAAGCCTATACCGCAGATTGTCAAACAGAAATTGGAGATCGAACCAAGTTGGGCAGTTTTACTTCCATAGATATAAACCGAGATGGGTTTAATTTTACGATCGTGAATGGCTATACTCAATTTCACTGGCAAGGAGATGGCGTTTTGGCGAACTACGATGCGATTAGATCGGTATTTCGACAAGTAAAGCAGCAATTTGGCGGAAAAAGTATTGGCTACCCAAAAATTGGTGCGGGGTTAGCCAGAGGCGATTGGTCGATTATTGCTGCTATAGTCGATGAAGAATTAGCTGGCGAAAACCATACATATGTCGAATTTATCAGTCATTTGTAATTTGACAGCCTAATATTTGAAGATGGTTAACGATCGAATCAACCAACTCATCACCGCGGCATTAGCTGCAGTCAATCCATCTAACGCTATTCAAAATCATTTGCGGCTAGATGGCGAAAATCTAGTTATTGGAAAGCGTGTAATTAATTTAACTAATAAAGATATTCGGTGCGTCGCTGTCGGTAAAGGTTCTGTACCAATGGCTCGATCGATCCACGCACTTCTTGGCGATAAAATTTCTCAAGGATTAGTTGTTACTAAATACGATCATTTAGGTGATGTTAAATTTCCGGCTAATTGGGAAGTAATTGAATCGGCACATCCAGTTCCTGATGAGCGAAGTATACATGCTGGCGATCGCGTATGGCAATTACTCGCTGATTGTACGGAGCAAACTTTAGTTCTAGCTTGTATCTCTGGTGGTGCTTCTGCTTTAGTTGTTGCACCGCGTAATTGGAATGCTTTAAAAGAACTATTATCCACTTCACCTACCACCGAAATAAGTCAGGAAACCCAACAATTAATTCTGGCTGCTTTATTGAATAAATCTATCGATCTTACTACCGTCAATCCTGACGAGAATATTTCTCTTTCAGCACTTCAATCGATAGGCACGACATTATTAGGGAGTGGATTATCGATCGAGAAAATTAATGCAGTGCGATCGAGGATCGATCGATTGAAAGGTGGTGGTTTGGTAGATCGGGTGGGAGTAGGTAAAGTAATTGGACTGATTTTATCAGATGTAATCGGCGATCCAATTGGCTCGATCGCGTCGGGTTTAACCAATCATCCTGATGCAGACAATATATTAGTGGGGAATAATCGTCAAGCTTGTGAAGCTGTTGCAAAAATGGTGAGTGAATTGGGATATGATCCACAAATTGTTACCACCGAATTAGATGGAGAAGCACAGGTTCGAGGTGTAGAAATTGCGAGAGAGATTATTACTAAATCTGCTAAAACTGTTTTAATTTATGGTGGTGAAACCACAGTTAATCTACCTGAAAATTGCATGGGTAGAGGTGGACGCAATCAGGAATTAGGATTAGCTGCTGCGATTGAATTAGCTAAACATAATATTCCTGCATGGGTAATTACACTAGCAACTGATGGTACCGATGGGCCGACAGATGCAGCAGGGGTGAAGGTAAATGAAACAACAATTGATCGATCTTTAGGATTAGGATTGGATGCTCAATCAGCACTCGATCGACATGATGCTTATCCATTTTTTCAGCAATTGGGCGATCTTCATCTAATTGGAGCAACGGGGACTAATGTAGCCGATATCTCGATCGCAATTCGTTCTTAGGAGAGCGTTAATAGTGAATAGCCGCTAGTGAAAAGCTTTCCACTTTCCACTTTTAATTTTCAACTAAAATTTACCCTCGTTTCATTGCCCGATCCATATCTCGCTTATCGTCTCTCTTCTTGAGATCGTCCCGCTTATCGTGGAGCTTCTTACCACGGACTAAGGCGATCGTCACCTTGACTTTACCCCGTTTGAGATACATCTTCAATGGCACCAAAGTTAAGCCCTGCTGCTCGACTTTCCCCGTCAGCTTGCGAATTTCCTGCTTGTGCATCAGCAGTTTGCGGGTGCGTGTCGGTTCATGATTGAAATATGCTCCCGTACTAGTGTGGGGCGAAATGTGGGCATTCAGCAGCAAAATTTCTCCCTTACGTAGCAACCCATAACCATCGCGCAGGTTTGCTTTACCCTGGCGAATAGATTTTACTTCCGTTCCGAATAATTCAATCCCCGCTTCGTAAGTTTCGAGGATCTCGTACAGAAAACGTGCTTGCCGATTGTCGGCAACAATTTTGATACTGTCAGACTTTTCTTTCTCGCTCATACTTCTATTTTACTATCGACCAGCGCGAGTGTCCAAAATACTCGATCGCTATGGGCATTTCACCATGACAGCTACGTTCAAAGACTTATTTAAGAAGTCAGGAATATATCCTGACTAGCTTGTAGTTGTTCACAACCAAGGACTGTTTCTATCTTTTTAGTACCAATAGAATGTAACTTTATCTAAAGTTCTAGACTAATTGGTGAAATTTGGTATAGTTATTCCATCAAAAGCGATTTTCTTGCTTCAAGTGTTGTAACCAGGCGCAAGCCGAAGCCAAAATTGAACCAGATATCACTGACTAGTCAAAATCTGGTTAGTTCTAAATCTTTCTCCACCTGTAGAATACTCTCAAGAAGGAGCAACCTGTATTAAAATCGCGATTCTCATCCTGGAACGCTTCGCTAACGACATCAACCGATTCTCGTTCTGTGAGGTTGGGCAAACGAAATTAGATCGAAAACAAACAATTATTGGTATGATAACGCCTGTTGACAAGGTGCGTTCTATCTGGCTGGTGAGAAAACATTATGGGTAATGCTATTGATTTTGGGGGTCGTCCGATTCATTTTATTGGGATTGGGGGGATTGGCATGTCAGGACTTGCCTATGTGCTTGCAAGACGTGGATTACCAGTTTCTGGTTCCGATCTTCGATCGACTAATATTACTCGGAAGCTAGAAGCAGAAGGCGCACATATTTTCCTAAAGCAGGATGGCAGTAATTTAGAGTATTTTCAGCACCATCCGTCTGGTCATTCTACGCCTCAAATTATCTGTTCGACAGCAATCGGTAAGACGAATGGGGAACTTGCAGCAGCTCTAGAGCAAGGTTGCCCGATCTTCCATCGATCGGATGTACTGGCAAAACTAATTAGCGAATATTCGAGTATCGGTGTTGCGGGTACTCATGGCAAAACGACGACTAGCAGTATGATTGGCTATATGTTGGTCGCTGCGGGAGTCGATCCGACAATCGTTGTCGGTGGCGAGGTCACAGCTTGGGATGGAAATGCCAGAGTTGGGCAGAGTGAGTATTTTGTGGCTGAGGTGGATGAGTCCGATGGTTCGATCGTCAAACACTCTCCAAAAATTGGGATAATTACCAATATCGAGCTAGATCATCCCGACCATTACAAGAGTCTCGACGGGGTGATTGATGTCTTTACCATATTTAAGCAGCAATGTCAAATTACGATCGGATCGATCGATTGTGCGATCGTTCGAGATCGCATTAAGCCGACGATTTCCTACAGCGTCGAGCCTGGACAAGCTGCTGACTATACGGCTGACAATATTAAGTATCATTGTGCCGGAACTTCTGCCCAAATATATGAATATGGCAAATTATTGGGAACACTAGAGTTAGGGGTGTTAGGCAAACACAACTTGAGTAATGCTCTAGCGACGATCGCGGTAGGTCTTAAGATTGGCTTAGACTTTTCATCGATCGCATCTGGTTTAGCTACCTTCGATGGTGCCAAACGACGGTTTGAACTTCGAGGTTATCAGAATAGCATTACTTTTATCGATGACTACGCTCACCATCCCAGTGAGATCCTGGTCACTCTTAGTGCCGCTCGATTGCGAGTAGGTGCCGAGCGGCGAGTAGTAGCCATCTTTCAACCCCACCGATACAGCCGCACTTTAGAATTTCTGGCTGAGTTCGCCCAATCTTTTAAAGATGCCGACTTGGTAATAATTACAGATATCTATAGTGCCGGAGAGGTAAATACTGGAGCCATTAGTGGCGAAAGAGTCGTAGCAGAAATCGGACATTATCATCCGCATGTTTGCTATCAACCGACCTTGGACGCTGTATCTCAATTCCTCACTCAAAATCTTCAGCAGGGTGACATCTGCTTGTTCTTGGGAGCTGGTAATCTCAACCAAATTATTCCTAACATCGTAGATTTTTATCAAACTAGTTCCACGAAAACAACAGAACCTGTAGTCTAATTCTCAGTATTTAGTGTATCATCGTGCTAAATTATCCCTAATTAAGCAATTAAGCTGTCGTAAGTCTCCCTTACAGATTTGATGATTTGATAAATACAACTTTCTTGCCTAATCTTTCCACCCATATATCTTAACGATTCCTTTTTGCTGGTGATGTTCCTCTGGCTTTAATAAACCTCTTCACTTTTCCACCATGACACTTTCCCAAGATCGTTCGCCCAGTGTAAATACTCGGATTCAGCAATCGGTAGAAGTGGATACCCATACTCATCCAGAGCTGGAAATCCCTACTGACTGCCCCATTAGGTTTGCTGTATCGCTCAAAGGTTTGACAACGTGGAAAGTAGGTGGAGCAGCCGAGTGGTATCTCGAACCCCGCACCCTTGCTGAGACACAAAGCGGTTTAGCTTGGGCTAGGCAGAATGGCTTACCAATTACATTGATTGGAGCTGGTTCTAATTTACTAATTAGCGATCGAGGTCTAGCAGGTTTGGTAATTTGTACTCGCCATCTGCGCCATGTCAATACCCAATTCGATAACGAGACTCAATCTATCTCCGCAGATGCAGGTAAAATGGTCGCTAGCCTAGCTTGGCAAGCAGCTCGTAGAGGTTGGGGTGGAATGGAATGGGCAGCGGGCATCCCCGGTACTCTCGGCGGTGCTGTGGTGATGAATGCAGGGGCGCATGGACATAGCACCCAAGAGATTTTAGTCAGTACTGATGTGCTAAATCTGGACGGTTCGATCGAGACACTCACCAATCAAGACTTAGACTATAGTTATCGGACTTCCAATCTCCAAGATGGCTCACGGCTGGTAATAAGTGCAAAATTCCACTTGCAAGCAGCAGGCGATCCTGAAGAAATTAAAGCGCGCACTTTCCGCGACTTGGAAAAACGCCATAGCAACCAACCATATGACAGGCCAAGCTGTGGCAGCGTATTCCGCAATCCTAGTCCTCAACATGCAGCCGCACTAATCGAAGGCTTGGGACTTAAAGGGTACCGGATTGGTGATGCTGAAGTATCCACTCTCCATGCTAATTTTATTATTAACCGTCAGGATGCCAAGGCTAGTGACATTAGAGAGTTGATTTACTATGTCCAGAGCCAAGTTAAAGCCAAGCACTCCATCGAACTAGAACCAGAAGTTAAAATGCTCGGTGAATTCTAAATTAGGCTTTCGGCTTTAAGAATGAAGAGAGAGGGTTGGGACTGAAGCGCAAATCTGGATCTTATTTAATCCTTTTTCACTTGCATTTCAACACCCCGTCTGAATCTTCAACTCAATTTCTAGATCGATCTTTAATTTCAACTCCTAAACTATATTTGGGTAATATAAATAAGTAGGCTCGGCGGTATCAGCAGACTCCCTATCCTCAAGCCGAAAGCCGAAAGCCGAAAGCCGAAAGCCGAAAGCCGAAAGCCTAGTTTAGATAACTGGCGGATACCCTCACCCCCGAATTTCCTCACTCCGGTAAGATAGGATATTGTTTAGACTGACTAAAACTTAGAAAATTATGACTCAGGGAAAAGGATTTGGCGGCTTCGGTCTCGGTAAGATGAAAGAACTTGCTGATGCCTTCAAAAAAGCGCAACAAGTACAAGAAGATGCGAAAAAGCTCCAAGAAGAATTGGAGCAAATGGAAATTGAAGGACAAGTAGGTGATGTTACTGTAGTCTTGAGTGGTAATCAAGAACCCCGCAGAGTTAATATCGGTGCTGATGCTGCTAGCAAGAGTCCTGAAGAACTCTCTCAACTAGTTCTCGATGCGATGATGGATGCTTACGAAAAATCCACTGCCACTATGCGCGAACGGATGGAACTACTCACTAGTGGGCTAAATATTCCTGGATTGTAGTCTTATTAGCTAGTTACCGATTCTCTTGTACAACGAACTTAATCGATAATATGGGTATTGCTGACTTTAGATAGTACAGCAATACCCATCTTTGCTTTCAACTTTCAACTTTCAACTAACCTAATGGATTCTGTCGAACAAAAATATCGTCGGATCAGAAATGACCTGCAACGGGGTGTTTTTGCCCTCTCCTTAGTATTTATTGCCGGGACGTTATGGTACAGCCTCGTCGAAAAATGGCACTGGTTAGATGCGGTCTATATGACCGTTATTACGCTGACGACAGTGGGGTATGGCGAAACTCAACCATTAGGAGATCGGGGCCGAATTTTTACCATCGGCTTAATTTTGGCCGGAGTGATTACGATTGGTTATATTGTCAATCGATTTACGGAAGCTCTAATTGAAGGCTATTTTATAGAAGGTAGAAGACTTAGACAACAACGAAAACTTGTGGAATCTTTAGCGGAACATTTCATCATCTGTGGTTTTGGACGAATTGGGCGACAAATTGCGGCTGAATTTGCGGTGGAAGGGACAGCATTTGTGATTGCTGACGCTAGTCTCGAACAGGTGAGAATAGCCCAAATGGAGGGATATAGTGCGATTCAAGCAGATGCGACTCTAGATGAAACACTATTGAAGATGGGTGTGGAAAAAGCTGCTTGTCTAGTCGCGGCTTTGCCTTCTGATGCGGAGAATCTCTATATCATTCTATCTGCCAAAACCCTCAACCCCAAAATTCGGGCAATTGCCAGAGCTAGTAACGAGGAAGCTGTCCAGAAGCTCCAGCGCGCTGGGGCAGATAAGGTTATATCCCCCTACATAACTGGCGCGAAACGGATGGCTGCTGCGGCTTTACGCCCGCAGGTAATGGACTTTATGGATGGGATTGTCGCTAGCGATCGATCATTTTATATGGAGGAGTTTCTCATTGATGCAGAAATTTGTCCAGTAGCTGGTTTATCCCTACGAGAAGCGCGGTTGCGTTCTCAATCTGGTTCCTTGGTATTAGCAGTAAGACGACGAGACGGAAATCTGATTGTCGGCCCAACTGGGGAGACAATTATTATGGCTCAGGATATGTTGATTTGCATGGGTACGGCAGATCAGTTACGGGTATTAAACCGGATCTTAGATCCACTCACTCCTGGAACTAATCAGAGTTAAAAATAACAGGGAATGAAATCCACACTCACAGTTTAGGAATTATTAATGGATAATTATCTGAATTTCTTCTGGTTGAAATTCGCCATTGCGATCTAACACCCAACTTTTAAGATCGCTGACTTTGGCATTAATTACTGATACGATCGGGTAAGAATAGACTTCCCAGGCTTGTGATCGATCGCAAGTAGAAGGAATTGCGGGATAATCTGGGTGAGAATGAAAGAAGCCAATTATTTCTAGTTGAAGATCTCGCCCTCGTTTCTGGGCTTGGAAGATATCTTGTGGGGCAATAGTATAACGAGTATGTTTCGTTCGAGCAATTTCATTGACGATACTCAGATCGTCAACTAGTTCGGATTTCGCCCAAGCATTAACGGTGGGAATGACTTCAACAACAGTTCTATCCAATTTGTGTATTTTCCCTAATAATACACCACAGCATTCTTCTGGGTAAATATTTTCGGCATGGTCATATATTATTTTGAGTTGTGCTGCACTAATTACTATTGCCATGTCAATTAAATAGGATAGTTAGGCGATAGTTAATCACCCAATCTTAATTACTGCGCGTTACAACTAGAGCATTAAGTGATGTACTTTTGGCAGATTGATTGGGTTGCTTGTACATCCAAAATTTAACAGATTTTTGATCAGGTGCAATACAGGCATAAAATCCTAATCGATCGATTATACTAGGTGCAGCATAATTATAACTACTCTCACAAGCAATATTAGCTTGAACTGCAACTCCATCGCTGATTTGATCGACTAAAACCTCATTATAATATGTCACAGCAGCACCGCGTGGAATCAGCGAAACATCATTATTATTACCATCACTATAATTGCCATTTTGCAATAGAGTTGGTCCCCATCGATAAATGACTCTAGGTCCTAACCAAACACTACTATTAGGTGGATCTGCTAAGTAATAAACGATAGGATTCGTGAGTCCACTATTTGATGCTGGATTTAGGACTAAAATCGGCTGAATTCGACTACTTCCTGCTGCTGGATTAAAGTTAGTAATTCTAGTCGGTGGCGAGGGAATATTAGTCATTACTTGTTGAGACATTTTGATCTCATCAGTCATAAAAGCTAATGCTTGTTCGAGTTCTAGTCGAGCTGTTGTCTCGATTTGACTGCGTTGGTTTGCATTCATCAGTGCATATAGTCCACTTCCTGTTAACCCGATTACTATCCCCGTAATTACTAAAGCAACTAGTAATTCAATTAACGTAAATCCTCTTTCTATCCAATCTCGCTCATTAATTTTAAATTTCATTTAACTTTCAACTAATTCTCTACTCTTTGCCAATAGCTAATCGGACTTATTTGTGATGGTTGTTCTATTTTAGCGATCCCAAAATCTGACCAATCACCTGATTGAATAATCGGAATTTCATTTGGACTAGTAGCAGAGTCCCAACTTTTCACCCATAGTGCACCAGTAATATTTTTGGTAGGATTGGGAGGACTAGAACTAATACTTTGAGCATCTGCTAATGGTGCATGAATAAATGCAGTAATTGATGCTGTATCTTTGATCGTTAATTTGATAGTTTGGGCACTACCATAGATGCGTAAATTAGGATGAGTCGGATTGACATTTACAGTTTGACTGCCAGCTAGATCGATATTACCTTTGAGATAAAGATTGACTTTTTGATTGGTAGCTAAATTAATTGTGATTCGATCTACATCCTGCAATTTAATTGAGTATCCAGAACTAAGATTATCTATATCTACCAAGTAATTGTACTCTCCATTAGCATCAGGTAGATCAAGTGAATTCAGTCGAGGAAGTTGAATTGAAGTGGTAATTGCTGGTAATAGAATAGCTGTATTAGGTGCTACTTTTGCGAGAGGAATAGGTGTAAATGGATCTGCAATAATCTGTCCACTAGGTACACCATTAATTAACATAATATTACTAAGATCGACACCTGCAATCCCATCGAGATCTGTAACTGGCAATTGTGGACAATTTGCTCCTTGAATCTGTCCCGTAATTTTTTGATTAGCATTCAAATTAAACGTGTTTGCCCATAATGCTGGTGGGGCTATTCTTGCGGATTCACTGCCGATCGGTATTTCTACGGTGATGGTACTATTAGAACTATTTTGAGCAGTATTATAAGCATTTATTTCTCCAGCCACTGTTAATTTACCAATCCCATTTTGGTACTGATAATTAATAATTCGATATCTACCTTTATTGAGATCGTTATTATCTAGATCGATCCAAGTATTGTTCGTAAATAATCCAGCTTGTTGCTTGGATAAAGTCAGATTGATTAATCTACAATTTGCTTGTGTCAGCGGTAAATTATCAAGTGTATTTACCCACTGATTTAGATTTGTGGTTGCTAATAGTTTGTAACGATCGAGGAATGATTGGACTCTAACAATTCCAGCTTCAGAGACACTCAATGCTCGATTAGTTTCTCGTTGAGAACTAGTAGTGGCTCGATCGCTCTGAGAACGACCAATAATACTAGCTGCAACAATCATCATTACTAATCCCAATCCTAAAGCTAACGGTACCGCGAAGCCAGCTTGATCGCGATCTCTACTATTGAAATTACTAGTATTTTTGATAACTGCTAAATAATATTTTAAGTATATTTTAAAATTTGATCTAACCATAACTATTTAAATTTAAAAAAATCGATTGTAAGTAGCTAATACTTATTACCTAATACCTAATATCAAACTAACTATTAAGTTTGCGACAGGTATTACTAGTGGCATCATAACTACCCAATCGAATCATCCCCAATGGTGCAGAAATAGTCAAACAGCGAGTATTATTAGGACTATCTCTAATCGCTAAAATCACAGATTTATTAGTAGTTGTATTGCCGTGAATTCCATACTGAATACTTCCAGCTATACCTGTATAATCAAGATCGATCGGATCTGGTAAGTTGCGATCTCCAGACAACAAGCACCCTTGTTGTCCAGCAATTTTACGATTGATTTTATCTAAAGTTAGAGTACAACTTTGATTGCGGCGGATAGCTTCTCGCTGGGCTTGTTGGAGACTAGCTACAACTAGATCTGTCGCTTGAGCCAACTTGGCACGATTTTGGGCGGCTATCAAACTGGGAATTGCCATCGCGAGCAAAATGCCAACGATCGAGACCACAATTAATGATTCAATTAGTGTAAAGCCGAGATCTTTACTGACATTGGAGTGCAGCATCAGGCATTACCTCGGTATAAAAGTGGAGAATTGGTTGCTCTAAATTACTCCCATTACGGGGAGTGATCGTATATTGAATCCCAAGAATTTTGGGTAATGTTCTAGATCTGTGGAGAGGAGGTTAAATGGCACACCCAAATTCAAACCGATTGATAAACAAACCAATCACAATATCGTGCATCACAACAGATTTAGAAAAGCAGATGGTTTTACGAGCCAGTCGCT
>JANYIT010000040.1 GCA_025358725.1 Chamaesiphon sp. GL140_3_metabinner_129_sub | reverse complement strand
AGCCTTTAAGCATCAAAACCTTGCACTTGATTCGCAAAAAAAGGCTCAAAACCCCTGCAGTGAATGCCTTGCTGAGATCTTCAGCAAGCCCTAATTAAAACGAAGCCATTGGATCGTAGCGATTGCATTCTCAACAGCCTCATTCTATTGAGAATGGGCGATCGATCGCCAAAAAGAGATTAAATCGCTAGAAAGCTTGATGCGACAGGGTTTTGGATCTTATTATTTTTTAGCCGAACGCGCAAGCGCACCCCCAAGGGTGGTCGAACTAGCGGAATGTGGGATTAAATTTCAGAACTGGCTCTTAGTAACTATTAGAATACTGTCTTGCAGGTTTTTACGTTTATCCTGTAGCTATCTCATTATTTCTTAGTACATTACCGAATCTCCCATTCTTTGGTTGCAATACTATATCGAAAGGTTCGGTTCTCTAATGATTCGATCACAACGGTCAAGGTGCCGTCGATAAGAACATCACCCGTTGCAGCAGTTGATGCTATAACTTTTGTGGAGACACCAGCTTTACTTTTGATTGAGTGTGTCTGACCATCTCTTGGAGAGTCAGGAAGTATCATCGTCAATTCAGTGACTGTCACTGAAACATAGCGATCGCTATGTTTCAGAGTCTGGTTAGCAGAATAGGATGTTGATTTGCCGATGTTCTCGACTGTCCCGAAGGTTGAGAATACGGCAGGGCTAAACTGGATCGCTTTTGCCGCAGTAACATCGGCTTTTGCCGTTGTAGGTCTACCTGTAGTGGGATCTAGGATTTCAATTGTTCCTGGGTCGATCTTGATTATTTTATAAACGAATGGATCTCCCTTTTGGTCTTTTGAATCTTTTGTTACGAACGTGATATTTTGTCCCACCGCGATCCCATCTGTGATGTCGATCGCAATCGTTTCGCCTGGTTTTATATTTGCTACTGTCTCAATATCAGTGACAGTATTATCAGCAATTTGAATAACTGTCCCAATAGGAATAAATGTCTGCGCTCTTGGAATAGGTTCGTTGATTGATTCAATCTCGATTGTTGGTTTGATTTCTGGGTCGATCTTGATTATTTTATAAACGAATGGATTTTTAAGCTGATCTTGTCCGTTTCCAATCGTGATATTTTGTCCCACCACAATCCCATCTGTTTTGTCGATCGGGATTATCGTATTGCCTAGTTTTATCTCTGCTGTTGTCTGAATACCATCGATTTGAATAAATATCCCAATAGCAATTGTTACCTGCGCTCCTATAATGGGTGGGTTAATTGATTTAATGTCGATTGTTGGATTGATTCCTGGGTCGATCTTGATGATTTCATAAACAAATGGATTTTTAAGCTGGTCTTGTCCGTCGCCGATCGTGATATTTTGTCCCACCACGATCCCATCTGTTTTGTCAATCGGGATTTTTATCTGACCTGGTTCTATCTTTTCTTTTGTCTGAATACCAGTAATATTACCATTGATTCGAATAGCTGCTCCAATAGGAATAGGTATCTGCGCTCCTATAATGGGTGGGTTAATTAATTCAATGTCAATCGTTCCTTGTCCGATATTTATGATTCTATAAATAAATCGATTTCCAAGCTGGTCTTGTCCTCTTCCTATTATGATATTTTGTCCGACCACGATCCCATCTGTTTTGTTAACCGTGATTTTTATCTGACCTGGTTCTATCTTTTCTTTTGTCTTAATATCATTGATTTGAATGGCTGCTCCCTTAGGAATAGGTACCTGCGCTCCTAAAATGGGTGGGTTAATTGATTCAACATCGATTGTTGGTGATGTGACCTTGCCGATTTTGTAAACATCTGGCGCATCACCGATCGTGACATATTGACCAATCATGAGGCGGCTATACACTGTAGGATAAACATCCTTATTGAGCTTCACCTTTACTGTTTTATCGTCCTTCTTTACTATATCGACGGTTTGGCTGGTGAATGCGACAAGTGCCCCCTTTGGAATAACTGCTGCGGCTCCAGGTGAGATCTCTATCTGTTGGTTGTGAAGAGGGATTTTGGTGACTTTGTAAACATCCGACTTATCGCCGATCGTGACATATTGTCCCTTTTTAAAAAGTTTTAACCAATAATCATCACTACTACTACTAACGAGCATTACTGTTGTATCGTCCTTGAGCAGCTCAGTATCTGTCAACAATGGAAACTCAGACATCTGTGTTCCACCAGTAATACAGACTTGTCCGATCGATTCGCCTGCTGCTGGTTGGGTGCCCCAAACGATATCACCTCGATCGTATGTCAGATCTTTTGGCAGTGATAAAGCCGCAGTCATATGTATTGGTGGATGGTTTAGGTTTATGGGATCGTCCATGCCAATAAAGAGGCCATTCGGCATCCATGGCGCAGGTTGACGAACTTCGCTTCGGGCGGTTGGGAAACGTACTATTGAACGCGAGACATTATTACTCTGAAACTCCCACCAGTTTAACGGTAATTGAATCTCAGCCGACGGCTCGATCGTAGGTCGATAGACAAAGTACAGAAAATCAACGGGTAGCTCATCTTTTCTGGCTTGGAATGTCAGTGCTCGATTGTTCTTAGTACAGTCTCCGATCTCAACACGAGGCCCATCTGGATCGAATTTGTATTCCGTAATCAGGGGTCCAATATTGACTATACCGCCGCTGCTTAGAGAAAAACCGTTACTGTCAGCGGCAAATGTGCCTTCCGACAGTCCGCCGCCGATCGCCCCTGCTGGAGCATAGATATGATCGATCGATCCTTCGCTGTAGCATCCAAAGAACGTACTTTGGTTACTTTTGTTACGATCATCGTATACCACATAGAAATCATGATTTTTATCATCTTTGTCGAAACCAATGGGGGCACCATCTGGGTAAGCAGCCCGTTCGCCCAGGTTTCCCTGACCAAAGCAGGCTACATAGGTGTTGCCACTCCCTCCTTCTTCGCGAAAGCCGTTACCCCAATTCTCATCTGCATAACACATTTCAATCAGGCAGACATTCGCATTGAAACCGATAAAATGAAATCCGTGCGCTCCATTGTCATTCGAGTTGGTGTTGATGATATGGGTTCCAGCAGCATTGCTCTTGGCACCAGGAAACCTCGGATCGGCTGCCTCGATCCAAATACCATTCTCGGCGAAGTTCGTCACGGTGACATCCCTAATGACGCACGTGATACTTGAGTGAATTCCATGTCCATTGAAACCGTAAGGAGGGGTGACTTTGCCATCTCTTAGCGGTGGATAGCCTCGCTTCTCATTGCAGTGAACCGTCAGATTGCGAATCTGGGACAGTGCTCCGCCAACACCAGTCACGGTCAACTCTGGTGGAATATCATTATCTACATTGCTGTGAATTCGGATGCCTGTGACATTCGCAGGGAACACGAGCATCGTGCCAGGTCTATGAGTGGGATCGCCGTTACCGCTTCCTTCCAGGATGATGCCGCGAGGAATGTGGAGCGTATTGGATAAGTAGAACCAGCCATCCGCCACAATTTTTATAGGATATGTGGAATCCTGATAATCGTTGGCAGCAGCCTGAATAGCCTTGTTGAAAGCATCTAAGTTATCTGTACCTTTTGTTCCATTCCAATCTGACACAGCACCATATGCCCGCACGTTATGGGCTTTGACAAACCCAGTTTCATAGGAGGAGTGTCTGGGCTGAATGATGAGATTGCCTTTCTCATCGCAGGTACCGACAACAAATCCTTCTGAAAATCCTCCTGGGAAAGGTTTTGAAGAATCTGGTAGTTGTGGGTTGTCGATCCGCTTAAGGCGGCACTGTTTATTTACCTCTGGATTTGAGAAGTCTGTTACGATAATGCGCGATGCGCCAGCACCAAGCAAAGTAATATCATTCTCGGCGACTTCTCCAGTTACAAGGACGAAAACACTTTCTACGGAGGCATTATCTCCTGGAACGGAGTCATTCTCGGCAATCCCAAATACGGTCTTTGAAGTCGCGAGGTTATCGTGAGTCGCTCGCTTGACGGTTGGTCGTTTGTTGGCAGTATCGAAGTCAGTGACACACACAGCATCTCCCTTCGCAATCTTTTCTCCGAGCAGAACGTTACATTGCTGGGACATAATTCACTCCTTGCTGGTGGATCTGAGCCTGTTGGATGTCTAAATGCTGCTCCTTAATTGACTGAGCAAACATTCCTCAGGGTGATGTCGTTACTGAATACATTTAGTTTAATTACCCAACAGCTAATTTCCTCAATCTTCAGTCTTGCCTGTAATAAATATTATTACAGGCGAAATAATGCTTATTTTATATGGCATTGATCGAATCAATTATTAGTCGCTCGTTTTCCCGCCATTCCCCGCCAACAAATCCGCCAACACCCCAGAAGCACCCTTTTGTTCCTGCCGTCGATTATCATCGTACAAATTCAAAGTATTCTGGTTACGATGCCGACTCAACGCCTGCGCCGCCCGCAGATTACCCCCACTAGCATCTAAAAACGCCGTAATCGAACTATGCCGCAAACGATGCGGCGACACTCGCCGCTCGATCCCCGCCACCTGGGCATACCCCTGCACGATCCGATAAATACTATCCCCAGCAATCCTCGCCCCATAACAATTATGGCTCAAAGAAGTAATCAACGGCTGTCCTGGTAAATTACAGGGATGAAAATTCAGCCACTCCGACACAGCATAACTCACGCTATCGGTCAGATCGATCGCCACCTTCGCTCGTTTCCCCTTCCCCAAGATCGTCAACTTCTGCTGCTGAGGCAAAAAATCCTCAATATTCGCACTGGCAATTTCCCCCCGCCGGAGCGCGTTGCCCCAGAATAACAGCATAATTGCATAATCCCTCACCCCGATGGGCGTACTCGGATCGATTACCTCCAACATCAATTTAAACTGTTCGACCGAAATCCCCCTAGTATCGCGATAGCTCTCACTAGGGATGCTCTCGATATCGCCCAGATCGATCGTGGTTTTACCCAGCTTCCGCGCCATGTCCACCAAACTCTTAATCGCCGCCAGCCGGACATTAATCGTGCTGGGTGCGAGTTTTTTATCGATCGAATGACGGCGATACTTTAATACTAGTTCGATTGCGGCATATCGATCGAGATCTAGGAATTCCGAGATCGTCTCTGGGTTTGCAGAGCAACTATAAGCAAACTGACAGAAATTCTCGATCGCTTTGACGTACTGCTTTCTGGTACTGTCAGCAATCTTCAACTGTCCAAACTCCGCCCAGAGATTATCCGCAGCAATGACAGGAACAGAGACAGGGACAATCTTCTCGATGATAATCTCTACCATGAACTATTTTTCGCTAATCTGGTTCGATACCCAAAGCTCGTAGTTGGGCGGCTAACCGTTCTGCTCTGTTGTTTGCTAATTCGATTTGCTCCTGGGGGGTCGGGTAACGCCGCCCATTCTCGTCGTACCAATACAACCAATCTCTCGTTATGCCGCCATAGCTGGCACGATCGTTACCGATACCTAAGCCGATCTCTGGCATCCACAGTGGGTTTGTATCTCGCAGTTCGTAGTTACCACCGACTAATTTGTAGATTTCTAGTTTGGGTTTACGCTTGCGTTGGGGGTTGTAAATGACGTAGTAAAGTACGCCCATTTCCTGGTAGAGATCCAGCTTCTTAGTATATTCTCCTCGGATAGTTTGAGAAACCACTTCGATCGCTAAGATCGG
>JANYIT010000027.1 GCA_025358725.1 Chamaesiphon sp. GL140_3_metabinner_129_sub | reverse complement strand
ATTTTCGCTCGATCGAGGGATTCAAGCGATCGAGTACAAGGGTTTTGAGCCTTTAAGCATCAAAACCTTGCACTTGATTCGCAAAAAAAGGCTCAAAACCCCTGCAGTGAATGCCTTGCTGAGATCTTCAGCAAGCCCTAATTAAACTCCTAGCATCGATCGTCAAAACATCCAAAACAAAGAGAGGGGAGAGTTGAGAGTTGAAAGCGATACCCTGAAACTGACGATGTGACTGAGTAGAAAAGTTACAAATCCAAAACTTTCAACTTTCAACTTTCAACTAAAAGACTTATTTCCCGATACAGAAACGGCTAAAAATTCGATCGAGTACCGATTCTGTCACCTCTTCCCCTGTAACCTCCCCTAAAGCTCTAATTGCCTCACGGAGGTCGATCGTCCAGAAGTCAAAGGGCAATTGACCCGCGATCGTTGTCAAGACCTGTTGAAGCGCAGCCTGAGACCGAATCAGCGCAGCCGCTTGACGTTGATTGATCGCGATATCGATGTTGGCTGCGTGGAGTTTGCCGCCAGCAATAATGTCCAAAATAGCTATTTCTAATCGATCGATCCCTTGCTCACTGGCAGCCGCAGTCTCGACTACCGCACAAATCCCCGCTGGTAAATCCAATTTAGGACACCCATCGACTAAATCAATTTTATTCACCACGACGATCGTCGTAATTGGGGCAATTTGGGCATATATATCTGCCTCCGCCGCCGTCCAACCGATCTGAGCATCGATCGTTAGTAAGACTAAATCCGCAGCTTGTGCCGCCGCACGGGAACGCGCCACGCCAATTTGCTCCACGACATCAGTAGTATCCCGAATTCCCGCTGTGTCCAATACCTGTACCGGAATTCCCCCCACAACTAAGCGAGATTCGACCACATCCCGCGTCGTGCCAGGGAGTGGCGTAACGATCGCCCGATCGCTCCGACTCCAAGCATTGAGTAAACTGGACTTACCCACATTTGGCTGTCCGAGAATTGCCACCTTCAAACCACTCCGCAGCAACTCCCCGCGATCGGCTGTCATCACAATCCGTCCAATTTCCCCCGCTAATGCCCCTAATTTTGTGGTGACATCATTTACATCCAACGGTGGTAAATCCTCCTCAAAATCGATTCTCGCCTCAATCTCAGCCAATAAATCTAATGCTTGCGCTCGCAATTGTTCGATCGGTTGGCGTAATTTCCCCTGCAATCCAGCAATCGCAGTCTGAGCAGCGGCTGGAGACAATGCACCCACCAGATCGCTGATACTTTCCGCCTGAGTCAGATCGATCCGTCCATTCAGAAATGCGCGCAGGGTAAACTCCCCTGGCTCCGCCACTTTCGCGCCATCCTCCACGCACAATTGAAGAATCTGTTGAACCAAAATAATCCCGCCGTGACTGTGGATTTCGACTACATCTTCCCGCGTATAAGAGCGCGGCGCGAGCATCAGTAGTAATAGTGCCTCATCGATCGTCACACCCGTGACTGGATGCCGCACATACCCATACAAGATCCGATGACTCTCCCACTCCTGCTGACCTGGAGTGTGAAAAATGCGTCGGGCAATCTCGACAGCATCTATCCCCGATAGCCGCACGATTCCCACGCTCCCCTGTTGGGGGACAACAGCCGTCGAGATCGCTACAATGGTTCCAGTTTGCATGTTGATTGAGTGTCGAAATGTTAGATAAACGTAAATTTGAAAAACCAATCCAGGCATGAGTTATTTACCCTTGATCCTCGTCCCTGAGCGATCGCCGAACGGCCCTTTCCCCCATCCACATGATCGATTAAGATACTAAAGTTGAGAATTAGTGCATCTAGGGGTAACTAATGGAATCTTGGGAGTTTTTGATTCAGCGTGAGGGGGATCGAGGCTGGCGACCGATTAAAACAGGTAATCTCCAATTAAGGGAAGGCAAGTATCGGATCGTTGCTAATAGTAACTTACTCGATACCCAGATTCAGACCCGCGTCACCCACCAAACCTTAGATTCGACGACACCGCAACGACGATCGCAATCGTGTAACCAGAAGACTAATGCTAGCGGAGTACTAACGATCGTCCCTGTTACTCACTTGCACTCAGGAATTTGGCAGTTTGTTTGTAGTGGTACGACATCAGCACAGACGGCATGGCATCAGATTCTCAAACTCCGTGTCTTACCACGCACCCAATCCCCATCACCGATTAATTCTACTCACCCACGACAAGTAGAGATTCTAGATACTAATCCAGACACATCGCCGCCAATACTCCCGCACAATCAGCAACCTCAGACTTACATCCTACCAGCTTCTCTCCATCAATTTGCCAGTGTTGATCAGAGCGAGGATCTGCCCACACCTACAGCACCACTTGTCTCGATCTCCATGCTGGGCGAACAGGAAAACTGGGCTGATGGACTAGAGCGACTGTTAGAACAACTAGAACGAGAGTCTTTACAGACTCCACCCCAACAACCAGCAGTACGCGAGACCTTCACTGGCACAATTCAACTCTATCCAATTGTCGATTCACCCTTACAACTAATTAGCTTAGATCGATCGACCTTTTCGGGGATCATTCCTGGCAATCGACTGACGATTAGTGGTGCCTGCAATTTACAGTTATTGAAGGCTAATCTGATCAAAACTGTAAAAATCGAGAAGCTGTCGATCTGTCTCCGTCACCCCCAAACTTCCGAAATCATTGTGTCGATCGAACAATCTTTACCCCCAAATCTTGACACTTTCGCGTTTCGTGGTCAATTAGAATTGCCCATAGAGCCTAAAATCACTCTCCTCCTGGGTGAAGTCAATCTTTACGATCGACACCACATTCAACTTGGTTCTAGTGGCTTCACCGTCACTCTCAACCTCAATCCGCTTCACGAATCCGAACGCTCGTTGTTCCAATTTTTCGATCGTAGCAAAGATGGGATCGAAGCAGATCTCGCTCAAATTACCCAAGAGTTGCAACTGGAAGCCGCGACAATTGGCACCCGCCGTTCCAGCTCTCGCGCTGTCGCAGCTACCACCCCATCAACAATTAAACCGCCCAATTCTCCTCAATATCCCACTGTCCCCCTCGCCTACCAACGAGAATCCCTCTTTACCCATCCAGATATCACTGCTGTCGAACCAGCCGTAACCAGCCATCGGGCAAGTCAGGAAGTGGTAGGAACGAAAAATCGCGTTCAAACCCCCGCTGTCGATATCACTGGCGATCTAGAAATCGATTTTGCCCATACTACCGTAGATGCTCCTGGGGACACTCGCAACCAGGCGAATTGGGAGATCGTCATCGATGATTGACTTCTCTGCTAGTAATTGTTGTTGTTGTGATTGGGTTTGAAACTCCACAACAACCCGATTTTCAATCCGCTCTGCCCTCTTTTCGATGCCCTATTAAGATTTACAAACTTTTATCAAATTTTTGTGAGCTTTTTTAGTTGACTAATTCGGATAAAATCAAAAGAGCAATCCATATACACAAAGGACTTTTAAATTATGGCAGCTTCTTTCTTACCTTCAATCCTCGTGCCTACTGTTGGTTTAGTATTTCCTGCTGTAGCGATGGCATTTCTATTTTTGTACATCGAACGCGAAGCAGCTTAGGCTTTAGGCTTTAGGCTTTAGGGGTTAGGAGGGAATAATTCTTGAATATCTAATTATCTCCCATATCCCCTTTCAAGCAAAAAGCCGGACTAGTCCGGCTTTTTGTTTTATATACTCGCAAATCTTAGATCCAGGTAGTATTACCTCGATTACATTGATGAGCCAAGTCCAGCATAAGAGCCATAGAAAAATAGGCTCACAACCACAATTACACCCATTCCAGCAACAGTGGCGACTAGCCACAAGGGAATTTTTCCTGGTTCAGACATCGTTTTTTCTCCGTAAATATCCCAACATCAACACAAAATACAGCCAGTTAGTTAAAGAAGTAACTGGTAAACAGAATTCCAAGCGTAAAAATCATTAATAAGCCTAAAAATAGTGAAGCTCGGTTGAGTTCTACAGGCTGGTTATTTGGATTTGGGCTACGTTCCATAGTTTTAATTTAAATCCTATCTTTGAATAAATTGCATGGCAGCGATCGCGCCAATAAAAAATACAGTAGGTATGCCCAAAGTATGGACAGCTACCCATCTGACAGTGAAAATGGGATATGAAATAGGCTGATTTCCGCCACCGCTAGTCATCTTATTTGCTCCTAAATTAAGGAAAATTGGTGTAATGTTTATTTATTAGTTGTTGATTATTGGCTAGTTGTGATCGATCGATGATTAACAACCGAAAAGATCACTTTATAACCGCAACAGGCTATAGTTTTACCAATAAATCTAACTATTTATTTTGAATGAATTTATCGAGTTGATTTTTAGAGTCAAATCGATCGGAGACGATCGGTAACTCTTGACGAGTCTGAGTAAAGTACTCATCAGGACGAGGGGTACCAAAGGCATCATAAGCCAAGCCAGTGCTAACAAACAGCCAGCCAGCTACAAACAATGCTGGAATTGTCAGGCTATGAATGATCCAGTACCGAATACTGGTGACGATATCTGTAAATGGACGTTCTCCGGTAGTACCTGCCATATCGATGTTCTCCCAATCTTAAATATTGCTACTAAATTCCAGTTTATATCATAATCTTAAAGAAATGCGATCGCTAAATGAGAGAAATTTAGGAAGTTGGGAGATGGGAGTTGGGAGTTGGGAGAGTCGGAGGTGTGGGGAGAAAATTTTTACCCTTTACCCCTTCCCCTTTACCCCTTCCCCGATTAAGTACTAGCTTCGCCTTGGTACTGTAAGATGATGCCACGCTGACCGATGATGAAACCGCGATCGGCACTAAAGAACAAAATCTTGTACAGATTCGATGGTACCTCTTCTACAGCTTGATCCTTGAGCCAAGTTTTGCCACTATCATTACTGACGAGCAAATCTCCACTCCCACCAGATACCCAGACTTCCCCTGGTGTCCGATAGGCGAGATCTAATAAGCCCGTATTGGTTTTCTGTCCAGGAAATACTTCTTCATCCCAAACATCTGGTTTTTCCAACGTGTTGAATTGCAATTGTCCGCCCCGAGCGAGCATCCACAGCCTTCCATCATTGGCAAATCCCATACTTGAAACCCGGCGAGAACTATTCCGGTTATGGGGTTCCCAGCTTTCTTGCCCTGGTGCCCAAGTAGAATAGAAATTACCTTTGGCAGAGACAGCAACGTATTTACCATCAGTAGAACGAGAAATTGTCCGAAATACGCCGACAGCTCCACTAACGAGAGCTTTCCAATTTTTCCCAGCATCTTTGGTGGCATAAATCGCCCCAATATCCGTCGTCATTTCTGCCGAGTTTGCACCTAGTGCTTTAATGGTGGCGGGAGTTCCGGGTAACTTGGCACTGAGCGCAAGTCGCTCCCAAGATTTACCAGTGTCTTTGGTGTGCAGCAGAATCGAAGGTTCGCCGACAATCCAGCCTTCATCACCAGCAAAACTAATTGAGGTAAATCGATATTTATCAGTATCTAGTTCTAGTTTGCGATTTTCCCAAGTTTTACCACCATCATTGGTTTCCAAGATGGCTGAGTCGCTACCGACAACCCAACCATGTTGAGGATTGCCTGTAAATGCCAGATCTTGAATATTGGATTCGGTGGGTAACTGGATGGATTTCCAGGGACTAGTAGCGAGGGGTGTAATATGACTGCAACTGACGCAAAATATGCCGATCGCTATTATCGTAACAGTCTGTTTAAGAATTCGTTTCAATAAGTTCATGTGCTAGATTTTAGATTTTAGGCTGTGGGTTTTAGGCTGTGGGTTTTAGGCTGTGGGTTTTAGGCTTTAGGACACTTGTGTCCTCCCTAATCCCCTATTCCCTATCCCCTATCCCCTATCCCCTAATTCAATGAATATAGGCTGAGTAAAAGTAAGATGCCTAGTCCGAGCGCACCATAAATTAATAAGCTTTTTTGTTCTTGGGTCATAGTATTAACACCAAACCCATAACCCTGATTTTCTTTGAACCCAGCAGTTAAGGTAGTCCCAATATTCGTAAATGCGCTTTTTTTGGCAGTGCATACCGGACATTTCCAGGTTGCAGGTAGTGCAGAAAAAGGTGTGCCCGCAATAATTTTATTTTTGGGATCGCCTTTGTTCGGATCGTAGGTGTAGCCACAGGCGCGGCATTCAAATCGATCGTCATCGGTAGTTGTTGCCGTTGTGCTTGGTTTAGAGTCTGTTGTAGGTGCCAGATCCGCTGGACTACTAGGACGATCTTGTTCTAGATCGCTCATAAAGGTAATTTTAATATTTAGATAATTATTAACATCCTGTTACAAATTTTGGCATATTATGTCGAAATTTGGTATTGGATATAAAAAAAGGGGGGAGATGGGAGATGGGAACGGGGATAGGATGCTGCACCTCGTAATCACCAGAATCGCTGTATTTGGCATTAACTCACTTCTCCCAACTTTCAACTTTCAACTTTCAACTTTTAACTTTCCCCATGTCCCTTAAAAAAATCCTCTCCTTCGGCTTACTTATCTTCGTCCCAATCTCCATTGCTGCTGAATATCTCCACTGGGGGGATCTGACGGTATTTATCACCTCAGCCTTGGCGATCGTGCCCTTAGCCATCTGGTTGAGCACCGCAACGGAAGAAATAGCCGTAATTACTGGCCCTGCCGTAGGCGGGCTGCTAAATGCCGTATTTGGCAATGCCACAGAATTGATTATTGGGTTGGTCGCGCTCAAGGCTGGTTTAATCGATATTGTCAAAGCGAGTATTACGGGGACGATTATTAGTAATCTGCTCTTGGCAATGGGTTTGTCGATGTTTCTGGGTGGTTTGAAGTTCAAGGAACAGGAGTTTAAACCGATCGTGGCGCAGGTCAGTGGTGCTTCGATGACGCTGGCGGTGATTGCCATTTTGCTACCAACGATGGCGTTTTATTCTGCGAATAAATCTGATGTATTTGCGATCGAAAAACTGTCGATCGCGGTTGCAATAATTCTGATCATCGTTTATGCGATGACATTACTTTTTTCACTCAAAACTCATAGTTATTTATATGATGTGAGTCTGGTAGATCTAGATATTGAAACCACTCGCCACAAGCCAGATTTACGATTATGGCTAGCTATTCTGATCGTTTCTACACTAGCAGTTGCTTATGAGTCAGAGATGTTTGTCGGCGTAGTTGAAGCAGCGACCAAAGGATTGGGTTTAACGCCTTTATTTACTGGGGTAATTTTATTACCATTAGTTGGTGGTGCAGCGGAATATGTAACGGCGGTGGGAGTGGCAATCAAAAATAACATGGATCTATCTGTCTCGGTGGCGATGGGGTCGAGTTTATTAGTTGCCTTATTAATGGCTCCAATGTTGGTATTAGTGGGTTATGCGATCGGTCAACCGATGGATTTGAATTTTAATCCGTTTGAAATTGTCTCGGTAGCCGTAGCGGTAATCGTGGCAAATTTAATCAGTCTTGATGGTCGATCGAATTGGCTAGAAGGAGCATTGTTACTTGCAACTTACCTAATTTTAGCTGCGGCTTTTTACTTTCTGCCGATTTAAAAAGAGTCTTCATTATGATATCGAGGGTGGCAAGAAGATGTGCCTTCAGACAGATAGATCAGAACAGTATTTTGCTAGGTAATAAATAAGACATTGTGCTTAATTAATAAGCTATTATGCTGAATCTAAATTGGATTGAAGTTGGTAGAGTTGGTTTGTAACTAGCTCATTTATATCTGTAGTCGTGCTGAATAATGAGCTACTGTACCAAATCCAAATTTTTAACCATGTCATCAAAAAATCTTAGCAACTTCTCTGCTAAAACTGTTGGTTTTGCTGTCACATCTCTAGCACTTGGTCTACTAGGAACTCCAGCTCAAGCATCTACATTCACCAGAGGATCGTTGCCTACTGATGTATCCGAAGTTGGTGGTATCGTACTAGACCTAACTGGCAGTAACGGTACACGAGTTATCACTCAAGCAGCAGCCAGCACTCTATTTGTAGGTAATTCTCCTGCGACCAATCCGTTGATTATTGGCACCCAAACTGGATTCAGTCCCACAGTAATTGCGGCTCTCGGTGGTGGCATTTCACAGGCTTCAGTCAGAGTCTCTCTTTACGATGGTGATACTGCCGCTGGAAACTTTGACTTGAATGACAACACCCTGTTGCTCAATGGTATTAATTTTGGCAATTTTTCTACTGTTCAGGCTCAAAATACAACGGCAACAGGTGATGAAGGTGCTTCTGGCTTCAGTGGTGGTGGATTCAGGGACAATACTCTCGATACCGGATTTTTCACATCTAGTGACACGACAACACTGGCAAGTTTATTCGGATCTCTCAGCAGCGGGAATGTCGTCTTTGGGCTAAACGATATCGATCCTGGCGACCAATTTTATGACTTTACGCGAGGGATTGACTCTTCTATTATTAATGTAGGTAGTGGCCCGATTGTTACTCCTGGTGGTACCCCTGTTCCCGAACCTTTTACGATCGTTGGTACTCTAGTCGGTGGTACAGCCAATACTTCTCGGTTAAGCCAAAAGCAGGTAGATTAGGGGTGAATCTTGAATAGGCGAGGGTCAGACTATTGCAACTAAAAGAATTCTCACTAATCAATCCAATCATCGAATCATC
>JANYIT010000389.1 GCA_025358725.1 Chamaesiphon sp. GL140_3_metabinner_129_sub | reverse complement strand
GAAATCATCGACGGAACAAAATAGTTCTTCTACACTAGGCATAAGGCAATTCAGGTTGGTTGGTTAGTTGGTACTTCCAGACTACCTGCTTTGCCCCTTTTTTGCTTCTCCTTATCCCGAACTCACGTTAAATACTTTATTAGCCGTTACCGAGACGATAACCAACTCCATAGACTGTTTCGATGATATCTTGTTGACAACCAGCTTGTTTTAGCTTATGGCGAAGATTGGTGAGGTGAGTTTTAATCGTTTGCTCTCCAGATAGTCGATCGAATTCCCAGAGCTTATCGAGTAATGCTGTTCGCGAAATAACTTGAGTCGGGTGCTGGAGAAAATATTCCAGCAGCATATATTCTTTGGAGGTTAGTTCTAATGGCATCCCAACATAAGTAACACTATGAGTACTGGGATTTAGTTCGATCTGGCCATGCTTTAATACTACCGATTGATAGAGCGGCTGACGACGAGATAAAGCCCTCAATCTTGCTGTTAGTTCGTCAACTTCAAATGGTTTGACTAAATAATCATCCGCTCCAGCATCTAATCCTAAAATCTTATCGCCTGTCGTATCTTTGGCAGTCAACAATAAAATATAAGCTTGACAACCACTTTGGCGCAATCGCTGACAGAGTTGGATACCATCGAGCTTAGGGAGCATCCAATCGAGTAAAATTACATCATAACTGGCTGCTTGAGAAAATTCCCAACCAGCTAAACCATCATCAGCAATATCAACCGCATTATTTTGATGGCGTAAATCTTCAGCTAACGGATCGGCAATTCGATCGTCATCTTCTACGAGTAAAATTCTCATGCAGCATTGTAAAACTAAAGTAAGATTCTATTAGAATAGCCGCTAAAAGTCTGCTTTAACTTGTAAACCATAAACTGTATTTCCTTGGGCATCTTCATGTATTAAGGGAAATAATAGTAATCCTTTTTTCTGTCCGAGTTCTATTTCTCCCACTAAATATCCCAATCCAGCACCCACTAATACATCGACAAGACGGTGACGATTGAGATCTAACCGTGAATAACTAATTAATGCTGCGCCACCATACCAAAGAATCGCATAGTCGGGATGGTAGTGACTTTGCACCCTAGCTACCGCAAAGGCTGTCGTAGCATGGCAACTGGGAAAACTATCGAGTTCCTTTTCGTTGTCAGGACGAGGAGATTTGACAACGGCTTTGATGCCATTGCACAACACAGCACTCGTCGCTAGTGCGTCAACTACCCGCAGCGTATGTTGTCCGCCCTTTTCCCCGTCAGTAACCAATGGTAATAAAGAACCACCGCCAACAAATAATACCGTACCCGCACCAGAAACAAATTCAGAAAATCCACTCTTGGGGGCAGCCTGAGCTTGGACTGCTAGACCGATCGAACCAATCGTACTCAGGGAAATAGTAGTAGCGAGAAAGCGGTAAATTCGACTGGGGAACATGGGTTAGACTTGTGAAAGATTAGTGGTGGCTTGACAAAGTGTAGGAATTCAATACTTGTTTGATAGCATAAGTCCCAAATGTCAAGAAGTCGTCAAGTTCTTGGAAATTGACGTTCCCGCTCAATTAATCTTTCAACAATCGCAGACCACTTAAAATCACCAACACAGTAGATCCTTCATGACCGAGAACGCCCAAAGGTAGGGTCATATTGCCAGTAAAATTGGCGATGAGCAGGATGACAATAAAGCTGAGGGCAAAAATGATGTTTTGTTTGACAATCCGCCCCGAGCGACGACCGAGCCGAATGGCATACTCTAGTTTCTCCAACCGATCGGCCATCAATACCACATCTGCTGTCTCTAGTGCCACGTCACTTCCCGCAGTTCCCATCGCAATTCCCACAGATGCCTGAGCCAGAGCCGGAGCATCATTAATCCCATCACCAACCATCGCCACTGAGGGGTACTGTTGCTGAAGCTGGCGAATTACTTCAAGTTTATCTTCTGGTAGCAGTTGGGCATACACTCGATCGATCCCAATTTCCCAGCCAATACTGTCTGCTGTGCGCTCGTTATCGCCCGTCAACATCACAACTCGATCGACTCCCAGCCGTTTCAACTGCGCGATCGAGCGAGCTGCTGTGGGTCTGACGGTATCGGCAACTGCAATAATTCCCAGAATGCGCTCGGCATAAGCAACCCAGACAACAGTTTTTCCCTCCTGTTCCCACTGCTGGCTCTGTTCGGTTAGCTCGTCTGGAAGCATGTCTACTTGGACTCGAACAAATTCGGCTTTACCGACTACAGCTATTTTCCCCTCAACCTCGCCAATAATGCCTCGTCCAGGCTCAGAGCGAACATTAATGGCTTCAATCCATTCCCAGCCTTGTTTTTGAGCCGCATGGACGATCGCCGCCCCGATCGGATGCTCGGACAAACTCTCTAAAGAAGCAGCCACTTGGAGTAATTTGTCTGAAGATTTGTCAACCGCCATGACTCGGACGACTTGAGGTTTGCCCATTGTCAGGGTTCCAGTTTTGTCAAAGGCGATCGCTTTAACTTGTCCGATCGCTTCTAACTGCGCCGCATTCTTGAACAAAATCCCATGTCGTGCCCCATTAGCGATCCCCGATAATAGTGCTGGCATCGTCGCTGCCATTAAAGCACAGGGCGAAGCCACTACCAAAAAAATCAGAGCGCGATACACCGTATTTTCCCAAGTCCAACCGAGTAGAAATGGTGGTAGAGTACC
>JANYIT010000387.1 GCA_025358725.1 Chamaesiphon sp. GL140_3_metabinner_129_sub | reverse complement strand
TCAATACTTCGGATGATTCGATGATTGGATTGATTAGTGAGAATTCTTTTAGTTGCAATAGTCTGACCCTCGCCTATTCAAGATTCACCCCTAATCTACCTGCTTTTGGCTTAACCGAGAAGTATTGGGTGAGGGCGGGTTCGATTGAGATTGTTAGAATTATTCGCGATTAATAGCATAAACCCGCCCCTGCGGATCTGTGTGGGTGGAAGATTGGGTTTGATTGTTTTTATCTGCATCCCAATTTTGGGGATTGTTAATGATATATTGCCTGACGCGATCCAATTCTAATTCATTTCTAATGATGCGATCGTAATAATTTCTCTGCCAAACTGGAACACCACGTAAACCACGTTCCTTATTAATTGCCTTGGCTGAAAATGTTTTAAACCCTCTAATAATTTCAGAGATTGATTTTTTATAATCCATCGATGATTCTAAAATAATGATGCCATGTAGATGATTGGGCATCACAATCGATTCATCCACGATAATATTTGGATGATGCTGTGCTAATTGTTGCCAATGCGATCGAGCGATATCTCCAAATATACTGGAATCCATCGTTTCGTTAAAAATATCACCAAATAGATATTCTCGGTCGTGTGTACAAATGGTAATAAAATAAGCCCCAGATGCCGAATAATCATATTCGTTGAGTCGGATCGATTGCCGATGATTGAAATCGGGATCGTATTTCATCATGCCTAAACAATTAAATCTAATGCAGAATTATACATGATTCGATCGATCTCATATTATCGGATCTGTAGGGGCGGGTTTATGCAAATAATTATCGCCAAATTCCAGAAATTGTGAACGAACCCGCCCAACACCACCAGCCAATGTCGATCTGGTTTTGATCGTGCGTAGATGATGATATTCGTTGGCGAAGCCTTTCGGAACGAAAATCGGTTGTTAGTGGGTTAGGGCAGGTTTGATTGAGATTTTGAGAATTATTCGGAATCGATTCTCTGGCGAGAGGCTACGCCAACGTATAAACAAAGCCATCTACGAACCCATACGGGCGAATATGTAGGTGGAGATTCGATCGCAGCCCAAGGCTAATCCCAGCAGTGTTAAAATAAAGTGGATATTTTACCGATCGACCAATGAAACTAACCATCATCGTCAATGAAGCGATCGAAGGTTAGTTTGTAGATAATCAGATTCAATTATCGACTATCCCTAAGCGAACGAGCTTACTATCGAGCGATTCCAACTTTTAACTAATTTATGCGCTTAATTGGAATTACTGGTGGAATTGGTACCGGGAAAAGTACTGTTACTAACTACTTAGAGACACGATATAACTTACCAATTTGGGATGCCGATATCTATGCTCGATCGGCTGTCGCCGTTAGTTCGCCAATTTTAGAGGCAATCAGCCAACGGTACGGCAACAATATTCTACAATCGGATGAGACACTCGATCGACAGCGTTTAGGGGAAATTATCTTTAGCGATGTAAACGAGCGTCAGTGGTTAGAAGCTCAAATTCATCCTTATGTACGTAATTGTTTTGAAACGGAGATTAGTCACCTCGCACCAGATTCCACCGCTGTATTAGCGATTCCATTGTTATTTGAAGCAAAAATGACTGATTTAGTGACGGAGATTTGGGTAGTTAGTTGTGATCGACTCACTCAATTGAACCGGATTATGAAACGAGATCGATCGACTGAGGCAGAAGCTCAAATACGCATCGATAGTCAAATATCTATTTTCGATAAAATAGCCCTAGCAAATGTTAATTTAGATAACTCAACAAATATAACAAATCTGGAACAACAGATCGACGATAATTTATAAAATGTATCAGAGATATATTGATTAAACCGCTAGACTAAGTATTTAAGCAAAATAAATTATACATATTGCCTATTAGCTATTATTTCTTACCCATCTTAGAGGGTGTTTGAAAAGTAAGATTTAATCCCCCAACCCCCTTAAAAAGGGTGACTTTGACTCTTAGTCCCTCTTGAAAATGGGGAGTAAGAGTCCAGTTCCCCTCTTTTTAAGGGGGGTTAGGGGGGATCTTCCAGGGTTTACGAGTGTTATCTTATACTTTTCAAACGCCTTCTTAACTAGGAAATTTATTTTGTATGACTACCTATGACTTACTGCTTGGGAATTATTTCTACTCATGGATTGGTAATGGCTGCTGATTCTCGCACTAATGCGGGAGTTGATTATGTTTCTACCTATCGAAAAATGTTTGATTTTTCCGTACCTGGAGATCGAACTATTCTCTTGTGTACATCGGGAAATCTTTCGATTACTCAATCTGTGCTGCTGAGTATCGAGCAGGATTTGAGATCGCTGGATATAGAGAATTTGCATTCCTGTCAGAGTATGTATGATATCGCTTGTTATATCGGACAGAAATTGCGCCATGTGCAAGCACGGGAGCGGGAATGGCTGGAAAAAGATCGGATCGATGCTAGTTGCAATATTTTACTGGGTGGGCAGGTTCGCGGACAAGCGACAGAGTTGTATATGCTCTACAGTCAGGGCAATTTCATTAAAGCGATGCCCGAAACACCGTTCCTGCAAATTGGCGAAATCAAATATGGTAAGCCAATTTTAGATCGGATGTTGACTTTTGATACTAGTATCGAAGATGCGGTAAAGTGCGCCCTATTATCATTCGATTCGACGATGAAGTCGAATGTTTCTGTCGGCCCACCGATTGATATCATTATGTATCGGACTAATAGTCTGGAAATCCGCTACCAGCGAAGTCTCCAACGCAGCGATCCTTATTTATTGCAAGTGCGGATGGAGTGGGAATCGTTTTTAAAAACCGCTTTCGATCGCATCCCCCCCATTGATTGGGAGCAAAGCAGCGAAATTGAATTGGAACAGGTGGAATTTTCAGGCTTTCTGAATCACTAGTCGATAGTTCATCTCGTTAGTTATCGCTCCCATCGTTCGCAATTTTCCTTCAATGGGAGTTGTTTGGGCGGGGAATGGGCTTGAAAAGAGCGCGATGTGGTCGTCTGCCACTAGCAAGCCATGAGTGGGATCGTAGCCCCGCCAGCCCGCTCCAGGCAGATATATTTCGGCCCAAGCATGGAGGTGTCTATCGTCGGTTTCGGCTCCAGCTTCGTAACCGCTGACAAATCTTCCAGCTAATCCGACGGCTCGACAGACTTCGATAAATAAGACGACGAAATCTCGACAGGAACCGGAGCGATTTTTCCAGACGATACCTGGAGGAAGTGATGCTCCAGTATCGCGGATCGAGTATTCACAATTATGATAAATTTGTTGGTTGAGTTCGGTGAGAAAGGGGATAGTTTTACCACCGACAGTCAGCCATATTTCTGCTGCTAATTCTGCGGCAATCGGATCGATCGAGTGAGCCAGATATCCAGTTAAATATGGTTGTAATTGCTGGGATAATGATACGGGATAATCGATCGGTAAATTAGCAGCCCAAGGTTCAAGTAGGTAATTAAAGGGATTGGTAAGACTGGTAGATACGGTGGTTTTAGTGGTGATTTGCAGATTGGTAGTCAAATTATTCTCAAACCAAACCAGCGTCGAATTATTTCCGTCTAGATCGACAGATTCAGCAATTTGTTGGGGTGTGGGCGAGATCGAAAGATCGAATGATAACACCGATTGATGAACATTCGATCTCGGACGCAATCGCAATTGATGTGGCGCGAAAATTACTGGTTGACTGTAGGTATATTCGATCGAATGTTCGATATAAAAAATAGTCAAGATGCCCCCTCACTACCAATTTTCATAAAAGTATCGCCAATCTCTTTGGAAACAATATTAATTCGACGTTGCGTTTCATCTAAGAATTCGTGCAAGCCGCGTTCAATCACTTCCTCGATCGATAAAAAGTCTAATTCTGATCGCAATTTACCCAATTTAAGTTCGGCGGGATTGCACCAACTATTCGTATGATTATTACCACTAATTAGATGTAAAGATTTTTCGGCAGAGCGGAGACAGTGTTGAATCGATCTCGGAAACTCGCGATCGAATATCAAAAATTTAGCGATATCTGGCGGACTAATTCGGTGACAGGTTTTGCGATACATCTCATAAGCACTGACAGATTTCAATAACGCAATCCACTGCAATTCATCCAGTGGCGATCCTACTCCTCCAGGTAACACAATAAAATATTTTACATCCAAAATCCGCGCTGTTTTATCAGCCCGTTCGATCGATCTGCCCATCCGTCCAAAATGCCATGCCTCATTATGGGACATCGTAGCCGCCATCACCCCTGCAAATTGGTGACTAGCCATTTTCACCGCTTCAAAGAATCCTGGTAATTCTGGTTGCGGATCTGCTTCCGCTGCTTCCTTTACCATAAAGTAAAAACTATTCACCTGTTCCCACATTTCAGATGAAATAACTTCGCGGATCGATCGAGCATTTTCCCGCGCAGATTGG
>JANYIT010000293.1 GCA_025358725.1 Chamaesiphon sp. GL140_3_metabinner_129_sub | reverse complement strand
TCGATGCACAATAGCTTGTGACTTGCCTGTTTGCCCTTGAATAAACGGGTGAAAATCTGTTGCAATGATTTGCTGTCACTGCTATCTCGATGCTCGAATATCAACCAATAACGATCGCCTACTCCCTTAATTGGATTGCCTACAGGGATGTAGTAGGGACGCTGAGAGCGAATTTGGTTGGTAAATACAGTTTCCAGCATTCGAGACACCATCTACGGGACTAGACTTATAGTGCCTATTTACGACAGTGGAATTAACAAATCGATCTGACTTACACCATCGATTTCGACGGTGAGTTATTGCCCTCAAACCATTCATCAGTGGGTATCGTCTGTCATAATTGAAGATAAATTAGCGCAATCTCAGCTATGGAAGCGATCGCTCTCGAACAACAAATCCTCGTAAGTATCCGCACCTTGCCCGTACAGCAACAGCATGAGGTGTTAAACTTTGCCCAATTCCTACATCAAAAAGCAGCAGTCAAGCCCCCTCGTCGCAGTCTCAAGGGTTTAGGTGCCGATTTGAAGGTTCAGATTACTGAAGCCGATATTGACGAAGCTCGTCAGGAAATGTGGGGTAACTTTCCACGGGAGATCGTTTAGGGATGGCGATTGTTGCCGATACACACGCCATCATTTGGTATTTAGTCGAGCCAGAGCGATTATCTCAAGTAGCTTTAGATGCACTAGAAGGAGCAATTGCGGCTGGAGAGCCAGTATATATATCCGCTATTTCTTTGATTGAAATTTGTTATTTAATTGAAAAACGTAGAATAGCCAGCGATTTACTTCAACGGATTCTAGTAGTACTTAATGAGCCAGATCCTAGCTTAATCGTAGTCCCGATCGATCTGGCAATTTCCATCGCGGTTCAAAATATCGATCGCGATACCGTTCCCGATATGCCAGATCGAATTATTGCCGCAACTGCCCTACATTTGAATTTACCACTGGTGACTCGCGATCGAAAGATCCAAGCTTCACAATCAATTATCACAATTTGGTAAAGGTACTTAGTTATACTCAGCGTCAAGCGGCCAATTTGGAATCGCCGCATCGATTTTAGCCATCAGATCGATCGATTGTCCTAGCGCAACTACAATCTTTTGATAATGCCCGATATCATCTTGACTCAGTGTGCGACCTTTGCGATCTTTGAGCCATTTTTGACATACTTGATAGCCGCCAACATGGAAGTTCCAAACCGCTTCAGGTACATCTATAAAGCCGTCTTTTTGCTTGTTGATGACTACTTTACCATCTTCATATTTAGGATGCCCAGCATCGACAATACAGCCGCCACCATTATTGATAAATTGAGATGTTATTTCGTCTAGGATTGGGGACTTCATCAGGTGTAGATTCACTAATTGCTCTCCCAATTCACTCAATTGCTGGAATCGATCGACATTACGGGTGAGTGGTACGCGAGGGAAATCTCCCTTTAGAAATTCAGCATAGCGGCTGCGGTATTCGGGGCAATGGAAAATGGCGTAGATATAGTGAAAGATAGCTTCAGGTGTGGGCATATAGCCGATATTTTGTTCTAGTTTGGCGAGAAATTCGGGAGCAATATTAGACTTGCGAGTGATTCCCATATCTTTCTCTGCTTGTGTGGTGGGATAAAGATAGAGGGGGAAGAAAGATTCTCTTCCTTTGTTATCAGCCCCAATAACACCATCTGAAACGATAAATTCACTCGCAAAAAAGAATGAAATTATATCGCCAGCCATTTGGCGTTTACAAACTAGCCCTAAATTATCACCTACCAGTATGTGTTGTAATACTTGCTGTCTTGGTCTTTCAACTACAGTACTATGATGATAGTATTCACGAAAATCGAACGGTCGATATAAACATTTTGTAAAATGAGATTCCCAATTAGACTCATTCGCTAAATTGCGTCTGTGATTATTAAGTTTCCAACCTTCTGTACTCTTGAGTTCATATAAACTAGCAATCCGCTCATCACTGATGGTCAGATCTCTAAAATCATTAATCCGTTGGTAAAGAGCAGGTAGATCAAAATCAAAAACAAAGTGATCTCTATGAGTTTTTACACCTGGGGAATTAACAGGCATAATATCTGTGATTTTCCAACATGCTTCATACTCTTGACGGAAAGTTGAGTTTTGTGGAATCAATAAATAAAAACTAGATCCTTCAATATCAATATCTGACCATTCAGTATTACCAATATCTGAAGCCAATAAAGCCAGATCCTTTGCTTTTGACAAACCGTGTAAACTCGCGTGAAAAATCTTTGCCATTTTACTTACTCCTGAGCAGGTAATTTAACCATCAAACCGATTGCGACACCCTGCTGAATATCAAAGACATTTTCATCCTTCGAGCCATCTGGTGCGACTTCCTTCTTCTTGCTATTGCCATGCAGATCGAAAACATACATCTCATCAAAAGTCTTGTCTAGGCTGCGCCGCATTCCCTTGAAAGTCGGATTATCCAAATAGCCATGATTGGTAATAAAAGCCAAAATCCCCATCCCAGTCTGCTGAATCCGCCACTGCGAGAACCGAATAAACTTCACATAGTCATCCTGTAAATACTTGGGATTTCTCTCACCCAAAGGTTGTCCATCCACTTGGTAATAGTCCTTGAGCAGATTGCTAATCCACTCGCCCTTATTCTCCGAATGCCCCGAATAGGGCGGATTCCCGACAACTACCATCACAGGCTCATCCTGCTTGATGCTCGTCGCCTCATTAGCTTCCGATGCAATAAACTCATCAAACAAAAACTCCGATTTGCGCGGCGCATTATCCAACGTATTCGTCAGATACACCTTCAACCGCTGATTTGGATCGAATTCATAGCCACTCTCTTGCAAAAACAAACTCAGCTTGAGATGAGCAATCGCATAGGGTGCCATCAACAACTCAAACCCCGCCACCCTCGGCAACAAATGATCGCGGACATATTGCGTCCACGACATCTCCCCAAACCGCTCCTTAATCAACCGATAAGATTCTGTATCCCCATCAGTCCCCTTAAACCGCCGTTCCACCAACTGAAAAATCCACAGTAGGAAGGTGCCCGTACCCGTTGCCGGATCTAAAATCATCACGTCAGGATCTGCCAATCCCAGCGGCTTGTGAAACTTATCCTTGAGCAGAATATCCACACTCCGCACCATGTACGAAACCACCGATTCCGGCGTGTAATAAACCCCGCGATTCTTCTTCAGCTTGGGATTGTAAGCAGCCAAAAACGGCTCATAAAAATGGATGATGATATCGTCCCGATTTCCCGTCTGGGAAAAATCACTCAAAATTGCCTCCATCTTCGCCGCTCGGAGAATCCCAAAAATATTGGCAATCTCCGCAATCAACCCATCGCCCAAATCTTCAGCCTTCTGTTTAGAAATATCCTTAAATAACTGTCGCAAAAATGGATTAGTTTCTGGTAACTGTTCCCATGCTGTTTCTCGATCGAATAATGGCTCCTTAACTGTCGAATCTACCCGTAAATCTTTCTGCCATTTTAGATGACTAAATACCCGCGCTGTAAATAAAGAATAAGCCACCGTCTGAGCATAGATATCTGCAAAACTATAATCCTTATCGTTTTCAGCTTCCAGCTTTAGAAAAGGAAGTAACTCTTGCTGAAAACTTTTCAACAGCTTATGCAAATAGCCATCCTTCTCGCTTTTCTCATCCCGATAAACCTGGGGAATAATCTGTTCGATCGATTTCGCCACTTTTGCTAATTGCTGGGCTAAGTCCTTGGATGTCTCGATCGGATCGTAAAATACCCGCTCGACTAACGGCACCGAGCATAAAATATTCTGGGCGATGGGGACAATCTTAAACCGCTCTAAACGGGTGCTTAACTCCCTCGAACCCAATTTAAAGATTCTGATGTCTCGCTGCTTTAACCCACCTTCTTGGGGCAATATGAACGCCACCCGACCCGATTCTTCACTGCTGGGATAGAGCAGATACATCACAGGTTGTTCGGCACTAACCCGATCGAGATAATGCCGATAAATCTCTGAATCTTTGGCTGTCAGTACATCTTTAATTTCTGCTTCTGTGAGATCGTTTAAGCGATCGTCAAATCCGATCGCGATCGGTCGAGTCTCTAATATTTCTGATTCATCTGTACCCAGGCGAAGATACCAAAAATTGCTACCTCCAGAATCGCGTTCCTTCTATTAGTTCCTTTGTTCTGATGCGATCGACATAAATTAGAATCGATCGCACTACCAAATTATTAATCAGTTTCTCAGGGGAAACTCAGATTGTGAGTTTAAAATCGGTCTATACCTGCATCCCATCTAGTCGATGCCGTTATTCCCCATACTCCCGATGTCTTCTTTTCCCCAACGACTGACGAAATTGATCGATCGCATCCCTGGACACATTTACCTGTGGCTGGCGATCCCGATTTTCGGATCTTCTAGTGCTGTCACTCGGAAGATTACCGAAATTGGTGCCCAGCATTTCGTGAATGGACGCAATCCGATTTCTTACTGCAATGTCTTGTTTGTGGGCAATCTTTGCGCGCTGTTTGTGCTAGTTGCGATCCACCGCAAACAGTGGAACCGCAACACCTTGACGCAAATATCGGGGCGGGAATGGATCGGTTTAGTCGTGGTGGCAATCTTGGCTGGCGCATTGGCTCCAGGCTTAATTTTTCAGGCATTATCGCTGACTCCAGTTACAAATGTATTGCTGCTCGGTCGATTGGAACCACCATTGACACTAGCATTATCGATTTGGCTGTTAGGCGAACGACTCAATCGTTGGGAGATATTGGGATCGATCGTGGCTTTTGTGGGTGTTCTCCTGACCATTTTACTTCAACCAACAATGGCAAACATCATGCCAGTCGCTGGATTTAGAGTTGGAGCGGGTGAATTAATGGCTGTGTCAGGAGCAGTTTGTTTATCGATTGCGACGATCATCGCTAAAAAGTATCTAACCAATGTGCCATTAGGCATCAATAACACCGTGCGAACGGGATTGGGAACGATCGTCTATTTCTGCGTTGCAGTGTGGATGTATGGTTACGACCATTTTATGGATGTGCTATCACCGTTTCTCTGGCAGTGGATGCTAGTTTACAGCCTGATAATTGTCGTCATTGGACAATCTTTATGGAATAAGGGTTTTCGGATTTCCTCGATCGCCACTACATCGCTGGTTGGTTCGTTTGCACCGATTGTTGGAATTTTAGCTGCCTATTTAATTTTGGGCGAAGTGCCCACTCGCGCTCAATATATTGGGGGTGTGGTAATTTTACTAGGTCTGTTTTTAGGTAAGGTTGGTATTAAATCTCGAACTGAAAGATTAAAAAGTATCGGTGTTAGTCCTACAGAAACGGAACAGGAAATCGAAGGGGGAATGGGATTTAAAGGGATTTAGTTTGATGGGATTCGATCGTCAAGCAATAACTGGGAATCGAATCCAATTATCAATCGAACTTGTATTGAATATATCAACCTAATTAATAAGATTATGCCTTTACTTTTACCACGACGGAAATTTTTAACTTATCTAGGCTTGGGCACACTCGGCTGGCAAGCAGCCAGCTTCGCGAGTCGTCCGTCTACATCCTCAATTATTGCTCCTGAATCCAAGATTATTAAGCCTGAAACTATCGCCAGATCTCAGAACCAATTACCAGAGTTTCAGGGAATTAGTGAGTGGATGAATTCATCATCACCCGTCACAACTAAAGATTTACTTGGCAAAGTTGTCTTAGTCCAAATTTGGACATTAGGTTGTATCAATTGTCAACGGACATTACCTTATGTTACCAGTTGGAATAAAAAATATGCAGCTAAAGGCTTGCAAACAATTGGGATTCACACACCAGAATTCCCCTTCGAGCGAGATCGTAAAAATATTCGCCGCGCGATCGCGAAACATGGCATTACCTATCCAGTTGGCGTAGATAATGACTTCCAAACTTGGAAAGCATTTAAGAATGAATACTGGCCACATTTATTCTTAGCCGACAGACAAGGGATTATTCGTTATGACCACATTGGCGAAGGTGCTTATGATGAGACTGAGCGCAAGATTCAGCAATTATTAGGGCAGGCGGTATGAGTGAAATTACGCCTCTCACCTTCGGTTTCGCCCTTGGTGGCGGATTATTAACAATTCTCTCCCCCTGCGTCCTGCCAGTTATACCATTAGTATTAGGTCGATCGTTCAAATCTCACCAATTCGGCCCTGTGATGCTGGTATTGGGTTTAGTCAGTGGTTTCGCCGTCATCGGTAGTCTGCTCGGTGTGGCAAGTTCTTGGTTTGTCGGTTTTGCCAATATCTTACGGAATGTGGCGGTAGGCTTGTTGTTTGGCTTGGGCTTACTTGCCATCTTTCCCAAATGGAGCTATTGGATTATGAGTTATTTACCATTCGGTAAAGCTTGGGAACCACAGGCTCCAGGACTGTGGGGCGAATTTTGGATCGGTACTCAATTAGGACTACTCTGGACACCCTGCGCGGGGCCAGCATTGGGCAGTATTTTGGTCTTGGCAGCCGTCAAACATGAAGTTTTGGGTGCATTGGCATTATTAACTGTCTACGGCTTGGGGGCGGGAATTCCGCTGCTGGTGATCGCCTATAGAACCCATTTGGGATCTATTCAGGCAGCTAGACGCTTGAGCATGAGTCGAATAAAACATAGGTTGAGTTTAGCAGTGGCATGGTCAAGAGTTCGTTCAAAGTTTTTGACCAG